>NZ_LWID01000001.1:343000-686000 GCF_029783845.1 Volucribacter amazonae
TAGAAAAACTGGTGGTCATTGATATTGCCCCCATTAAATACCAACAACAACGTCATCAAGATGTATTTGCGGGGTTATTTGCCGTCAAACAAGCCCAAGTCAGCACTCGCCAGCAAGCTCGTCCCCTACTTGCTCAACATATCAAGGACGAAAGCATAATCCAATTTATGCTTAAATCCTTTGATCCCAGCAGTAGTGAAAAATTTCGCTTTAATTTGACCGCACTTTATCAACATTATTCCGCCCTTATGGACTGGCAACCTTGTCTTGTCCAACAACCTACCTTGTTTATTAAAGGCGGTAAATCCGATTATATCCAACTCAAAGATCGTGAAACCATCTTAGCCCAATTTCCCCAAGCCCAATCCTTTACCATTAATGGGGCAGATCATTGGGTACATGCGGAAAAGCCTACTCAAGTCATAAAATCTATTGAAAGATTTTTATCCATTTAACGAATACCGCTTTCATAGAATGGCTAGAATATTTTATTTATATTGAAAAAGATTTCTTTTCTTGTATAAGAATGTAATGCACTATTACTTCTATGGGCATAATATTGCAAAGAAATTTCTGGTTGAAAACCTGCATATTGTAACTTTTGATGTTTTAATTGCAACATAACTGCATATTTACGATCTTTTCGTTTATGTTGTTGGGTTAATAAAGTAGCCCCTTTGTATTTATTTTGCCCATACAAAACAGAAATATTCGTACCTAAACCATTATCCCAAGCTGTACGCCAATCCGTTTTAACGCTCCAACCCCAATAACGATCTTCCGCATCACGAGTCGCATATTGATGTACAACTTCTTGATTTAATAATAAAGTATGTTTTTCCGTCAAGGCATATAAACTGGTTAAATTAAAAATCTGGCGATGATTATTAAAAAATTTCTGGCGATCAAAATATTGATGTTCGTAGGCTAACGAAAATAATGTTGAAAATCGATGATGCCAATGATGCAACCAACTCGCTTGACTGCCCAAAGTATAAGAATAAGCCTTTTCGCCATATAATCTTCTCGCTGCATAAGGTTGTAACGTAAAATCATTATATTGATCTGCCTTAGCAAAAGTTAAGGCTATACGGCTATTAAAATCATTATAATGGCGATAGCGATGATATTGTTTTCCATAAAGGTAAAAATGAGGCTGTAAATAAAATCCTTGAGGCAAAATAAACTTCTTAGATAATGCGGCTTGATATGTTATACCAAAATCAGATTTTTTATCTGAAAACTTAAAATTACCCCATTTTTGATGATCTGGAGCATTATTGATATTTCTATCATAAAAAACACTTAAATTAACATTAAATTTCCATTCAGTAATATGGTTAATTAATTGATGATATTGCTCAACTTGTTGCTTAATATCTGGCGGTAAATGAGACAATTTTTCTAATTGATTAAAATTATAACGTGCTAACGCATAATTTTTATTGTAAAAATTTGCTAAGGCATAATAATATCCCACTACTTCTGCATAAGGGTAATCTTGTAAAATTTTATGAAAAGCTACCGCACTTTCCGCAGATTTACCTTGATATAATAGCAATACCCCTTCTGCATAAGATACTAAATAAGGATTCGCAAAGGCTGATTGTCGATAAATAGGGAGTATTTTTTCAATACCAACAATATTATGTTGACGAATAAGCGTCAACATAACTGTTCTTAACAGCTCAGGGTTATCTAATAATTGTTGGCTACTTATCATCAATTCCTTATTTTCTGCAGATAACTGCGGAATATATTGATTTTCTTGGTAAATTTGTTGTTGAAGACTATCTAAAATAATGGGTTTTGGATAGCCGGTAGAAAATTCATCGCGATTTATTTGATGATTAATAGGCTCTTGAGCCACTAAAGCTAAAGAAGTACATAATAAAGATAAAGAAAAAAATAACGGTTTCATAGCTAAAGATCAAAAAGAGAGATAAGCAGAAACACTTATCTCTATTCTAATAAATTAATAAAATTAAAATTTCATTTCTAAATTAAGTAAGAAATTTCGCCCCGGTGCAGCTAAAGCAGAATAATTTTCAGTTGTTTGACGAGCCTCCGAACCAAATGCCGTTTGTCTCGCCGCTTCCCAAGTAACATAACGATAATTAAATACATTATACACCCCCCCCCTTAAAGTAATATAAGGCGAAAAATGATAATATCCTGTCAAATCTGTGGTAAGCCAACTTTTGGTTTTAATATTCGCTACTCTAGCCCCTTGTGAAGTTAAAGTGTTTTGTCTAGAAGTAGAGATTAACTCATCTAAATTCTTCGCTTTAGAATAGGTATTCATTAAACTCATACCCCATTTTTCACTCGGTGCATGATATTCCACACCATAAACCAATTTTAAGGGTTGAATTGCATCAAAGGAATAACTGGAAACGATACCAAAATCATCAGAAATTGGTTTTTGTTTTTTAATCTTGGTTACCCCCACATTGGCTCTAAATTCTAATCCCGCAGGTAATTTACTCCACAAGGAATTCGCATCTACATAAGATTTAATATCAAAACCATGAGTAGTGAAATTATACAAATTGAAATAAATATCCGAAGTCGCATAACCTGGTAAACTACGATCATCATGATATTTTACCGCTCGTCCTATTACATCACGATATTCGGTAATAAAATAACTTGCCGAGACTTTCATAAATGATCCAATTAACTCAATACCCACCTCTTGGTTAAAGGATTTTTCTGCTTTTAAACTCCCTTGCGTATCCTGTTGTGGATTAAAACGCTCATTGTTAAAACCCGGTCCAATAAGTTCAATAATACTTGGTGTTCTAAACCCCGTACTCGCACGATAAGTAAATTCAATTGGCTCAATAGGACGATAAGCTAGCCCAATATCCCAAGAAAATTCGCCATATTTTGCTTTTTCAAAAGTTAGACCATACTTTCTACTTTCTTCGGTCGGATTCGCTCTAAAGGTTTGTCGATCATAACGTAATGCCAAGCTAGTATTAAACTTGTCATTAAAATGAATACGATCACTCAATGAAATAAAAATATTTTGCCCTTTCATTTTCCCTGTGGAATGCGGTCCATCTAAATAATAGTTTTCAGAATAACGGCGATTTTCCTCAACCGTTCTTTCGGTATTTTTTTGTCTTAACCAATAGTTAGTTACCTCATAATCAGATTTTATTACGCCTGTTTTTAATTGTAACTGATGCTGACTTCCCACAATTTCTATATTTTTAACAAGGTTGACATCAAACTTAATATCTTTTTCCTTTAACTCACTAAAGTGCTTATCCCCTAATTGTCCACGAATATAATTTGCATCATTTGGAAAACAATTTTTATCTACACTAGGCCAATAGGAACAACTTAGCGTTAATGCCGTACTTTGCAATTTTAAATCTCGCCGATCTAAACGCAAAATAGCCTGATCAATAATAAAATCTTGTTGTTCATTATGATACTTATATTCTAAGCCTACACGTTTATTTTTATGTTTATCAAAATAAAAACGTGTTGGAGTAAATTGATACTGGCTAATTGTCCCAATAGACGGAAAAAGCGGTTCATAACTCTGAACATTTGCATTAGAACCTGCATAATAATTAGGTAAAAACATTTCTCGCAAATCATATTTTTGAATGGTATTTTCAACCACCGCACCTAAATAGTGTTGATTCGAGAAATGATAGCCAAATTTAGATAAGAAAGATTCGCTATGGTAATCCAACGGATTAGGAATTCTACGCTGAGGACCACTCACATCTTCTGCATCAAAATAAGTATCCACCGTACGCTGAGTCGTTAAATTATCGTCAACTGCATAATGGGAAATAATATAACCATCATTATAAAGATCATCATGGGCTCTGACTTCATGTCCTTGTCGCTTGGTATATTGTACAAACCCCTCAAAGCCATTATGACGCCCAGCTAATGCCCCAGAATAAAGCGTTCTACGATCTTTTGTAGTATGACCGATCTTAAAACGTCCAGCGACTTGACGTTCATCGTCACTAAAGAAATCTTGGGTATCTTTAGTCGTCATACTTACCGCACCACCAAGTGCCCCATTGCCCGATTCAGCAGAAGCTGATCCTTTACGTAAATCCACCTCTTTCAAGTTTTCATATTCAATTTCATTAATGGAAGAACTTGTTTGTTGTACCCTATGATAACCCGAAGTTGGACTATCTTTTTTCAAAATAGGGGCTGAACCAAAGCCGTCAACATCAATAGCTACTCGTTCACGTTCCACACCACGCATTGAAAACCCTCTTGATGTGCCTCGTCCACCAGCTTCATTCACACCTACATCAGGATCATAACGAGTTAAATCTCGAATATTTTCCACTTGATCACGTTGTAAACTTTCCTTTGTCTTTTTTATTGCCCCTAAACCAGTTACATCATATTTCTTAGGATTAGCATGATATTCTTGCACGTGAATCGTATCTAATTCTAAAATTTCATCATCTAATGCCGTCTCTGTATCAGCAATAGCATATCCCATATAGCTAATAACAAAGAAAGATACTGCTGTTAATTTAAAAGTGCGGTTATTTTTTTGCATGTTTTTGTCCCTTAATTTTCAACCTGTTTTCCACCAAATACGCCACCAACATTGTTATCCTCACTGAGGAAATGTCCGCCTAACTCATTCGCTGAAGGGCCATAAAACATACCTTGTACCGCAGCCTGACCAGTAATCGCTTGATCGTTACCTAATCCCTCCTTAGAACTATCAATTTGCCAATTTATGCTCGCTGTGCCAGAAAAATGATTATTTTGAATATTGGCATCAAATTTAACCGCTGGATTTTCAGAAGAAACTAATTGGTCTTTCGTATATAAATTACCTGCTAGCTTTTTATTTTCCCAATCTGCCACAAAACGTGCATCAAATTTATTGGCGGTTACATTACCCACACCTGTACCACTACCATACCAATAACCGGCATATTCCGCTGTTCCTGTTGTTGGAATTTGATAATTAGGGGTAGGTTTGCCCTGCACAAAATAACCACCTGATGTTTCATCATTAATTTGTTGGCTATATAAACCATATTGAGCAAATTGCATTTCATTACAACAACTGCCCTCTTGTGTATTCAAATCAATTACAGTACCGTCAACCACTAATTGATGAATATCGCCATTAAAATCAACTTTCTTCATCTCCTGTAATTTTTCTTGTTCAAAACTCAAGATCCCTGCTGAATATAATTCGCTAATATCCCTATTATCCCTTTTGGCATTAAAAACACCTGCCCAAGAGTTATCTTCAGCTAGTGCGCGTCCAGCAAGTTCTTCAGCTTGATTACCATAAAATGAACCAAAAACCACCGCATCAGAATCACTCTTACCGTTGAGAAATTGCCCTAGATTATTTTCTTTATCGCTATAACTTCCCTTAGCAGTACCATAAAAACTATTACCTTTAATATTGGCGGTAACATCATAATCAATCTTCACACCTGAATTGGATTTGAGCTTCCCTGATAAAGTTTTTTGGCTAAAATCAACAATAAAGGTTACTTTATCTTCTTCTGTTAATCCCTCACCTGTTCCCCCATAAGGATTTAAATCATCACTACCATTTAATTGATGTGCAAACAACCAATGTCCTTCATAGGTAAAGGTGCCATTATCAGGAATATTATCAACAGGGGTCTTATCAAAGCCTTTATAAAAAATGGAGGTTATATAGTAAGGATCTTGCTGTATTAAACTGGCATTTTGAAATTGATTATCTTTAATTCTAACTAAACCTAACAAAGTATTATCATTACTAAATAACTTAATAATGACATTAAAATCAGATTCATCATAATAATAAACTGCTCTGCCACCTTCAAACTTAGCTGAAGAAGATAAATAATTCCATTTATCCCCCTCAAAAGACAACGGAATTTCACGCTCTTCTATCACATATTGTTTCGTTCCATTTACTTCTTGTACAGTTGCAAAACGTATTTTTAAACTGGCTTTATTCTCACTTTTTTCTTCATACTCAGTTGCAGGGTTAAGAGTATGAATTTTGCCAAAAAGATCGGAATATTCTATCAATAAATTTCTAGGAATAGGGGCATTTATGCTATATCCCACTTCAGGATTATCTTCCTGAACAGTAATAACTGGCGTTTTATAAACCGTTTTATTCTCAACTTCTTCCGTTGTCGTATAAGTTGCCTCAGGCACAACCTCTGGTTCAGTGCTGCCACCACCGAAAGCACAACCTACCATTAACATTGAGCAACAATAAGACAAATAACATTTTTTAAATTTCATAAAACCTCGCAAATTTCAGTAATAATAATTATTATCAATAACAGCTTGCGAAGATTACTTTATTTAAAGTAAATTTACAAGAAATAATTAATCATTGTAAAAAATAATAATTAATGAATAGATTGACCTTTATTTATTAACAAAAATTTATCATTTAAACTGAGCTTTCCCCATTTTCATCTTATCCAATATTTCATTTCAACAAAATTTATGCTATAGTTCGCCCCATTCTCAATGGGGCTTATCATTCTCATTTTGAGCCTTATAGTACATTCAATGGTTTAAGCGATGGCAAAACAAGATGCAGATTGTATCACTTTGGATCTCTTCGCTAATGTACCGAAAGTTGGACGGCCGAAAACGAATCCGTTGCCTCGTGAGCAACAGTTGCGAATTAATAAACGCAATCAGCTAAGACGAGATAAATCAAGCGGATTAAGACGAATTGAGTTAAAACTGCATACCAATATGGTACAGGATTTAGAACAATTAGCCGCCATACTTGATGTTAGTCGGGCAGAACTAATTGAAACAATTTTACAAGATTATTTGAAAAGTCAAAAAGCAAGGAATTAATATGGCTATTGTTGGTTTATTTTACGGTAGTGATACAGGTAATACAGAAAATATTGCCAAAATGATTCAAAAACAGCTTGGTAGCGAATTAGTAGATATTCGTGATATTGCCAAAAGCAGTAAAGAAGATATTGAAGCCTATGATTTTATTATGATTGGTATCCCTACTTGGTATTATGGTGAGGCACAATGCGATTGGGACGATTTTTTCCCAACGTTAGAACAAATTGATTTCACTGATAAATTAGTGGCTATTTTTGGCTGTGGCGATCAAGAAGATTATGCCGAATATTTCTGTGATGCCATGGGAACAGTGCGTAACATTATTGAACCTCATGGGGCAATTATTGTGGGGCATTGGCCGACTGAAGGCTATAATTTTGAGGTTTCCCAAGCCTTAGTGGACGATAATACTTTTGTTGGTCTATGCATTGATGAAGATCGTCAACCAGAATTAACCGCTGAACGTGTACAAACTTGGGTTAAACAAGTTTATGATGAAATGTGTTTAGCTGAGTTAGCAAATTAGGTTATTTTTTAACATCAAGAGTTGAAATTGAGAACTATTACCCTTAATATAAGTAGGGTCAAAGCAAAATAAAGAGGTTGCCATGTCTGAAGAAAATATTAAATTACTGAAAAAAGCGGGGCTAAAAATCACTGAGCCACGTTTAACGATTTTGGCATTAATGCAAAAAAATAAAATTCAGCATTTTTCTGCTGAAGATATTTACAAAATGCTACTAGAACAAGGCGAAGAAATTGGTTTAGCAACGGTTTATCGTGTATTAAACCAATTTGATGAAGCGAAAATCTTAATTCGTCATAATTTTGAGGGCAATAAATCCGTTTTTGAATTAGCCCCAAGCGAACATCACGATCATATTATTTGTGTGGATTGTGGTAAGGTCTTTGAATTTAATGACGATATTATTGAGAAACGTCAACGTGAAATCAGTAAAGAACACGGTATTCAATTAGAAACCCACAGTTTATATTTATACGGAAAATGTAACGATATTGAGAAATGTGATAAGTAGATAACAGTAAATCCCCTCGCTGAGGGGATTTTGCTTTATAGGCATTAATTCATTATTCTTCCCTGCTCAATACGTATTATCCGATCTATTTTGCCTGTGAGTTCATTGGGTTGATGGGTAACAATCAACATTGTTAATGCTTTTTCTTGGCATAATTTGTCTAATAAGTCTGCCATTTCTGTGCGTAGCAACGGATCTAGCGCAGAAAAAGGTTCATCAAGTAATAAAATCGGCTTATCGCGTAATAAGCAACGTGCTAAGGCGACTCGTTGTTTTTGTCCGCCTGATAATTGGCTAGGTAAACGTGTGGCAAAGGGGGTTAATCCCACTGCGTCTAAGGCTTGTGCCACTTGTTGCTGTTCCGTTTTATTCAGTCTTAAATGAGGTTGTACTCCTAAAGCAATATTTTGCCAAACGGTTAAATGATTAAACACATTATTTTCTTGAAATAACATAGATACAGGGCGTAAGTGCGGTGCAATTTGGTTACAATTTTTTCCTGCCAAACAAATTTCTCCCTTTTCTACCATTTCAAATCCTGCGATAAGATTTAATAAGGTACTTTTGCCTGCCCCACTTGAGCCAATAATGGCGACTCGTTGCCCTGCGGGAATATGCAAATCAAAATACATGGGCATAGTTTGATAATGAAATTCTACCTGAGTTAATTTAATCATTGTTATCACTCGCTGTTTTGCTATTACGCTCAATTAAAGCAAAAATGGCTAAACAAAATACTAATAAGATCATTGCCGTTACGGCGGCTTCATCGCCACGATAGCTGCCTAATTGTTGATAAAGTAAATAAGGTAATGAAGTAAAATGCTGATTACCAAATAAAGCGATAGCGGTAAAATCCCCTAAGGACAATGCCATAGCCAAAGCGAAAGCATATTTGATTGGTTGAGCTAAGGTGTTCCATTCAATTAAGCGTAAACGTTGCCAGCCACTGATGCCTAAAGACTGGCATAATTTTTCGTAATAGTGCATATTTTGGTTCATTGGGGCGGATAAAATACGGATAACAAAGGGCATGGCGGTTAAACCATTACATAACACCACAATAAAAAATAAATAGATTTCATCAAAACGAAGATGTTGTAGCCAAATAAATAATCCGATTGCCAATAATAAGGTGGGTATGGATAAAATTAACATACCAAAATTAAGCAAAAAGTTTGCCGTTGTTCGCCAATAAAGCCATAGTAAACGGCGTGATAATAACAATAATCCAGTGGCTAATAAGAGGGCAAAACAGGCGGAACTTAATGCCATTGCTAACGAATAGCCTATGGCTCGCCATAATTGAGACGATTGCCAAATAGACCACAATGCTTTGGAACTTAATGCGGTGATAAATAAATTTAAGAGGGGAAATAAAATAAAAAGGCAAACACTGATAATCAAAAAAATTTGCCAAAATCGCACCGCACTTTTTTGTTTTGCCCGCCAAATGCTAGTTTGTTGCAAAGGGTTGTTGGTTGGTTTGCCAAGCCAACTGGTTAAGGCAAATAACATAAAGCAAAAGAGAAATTGCAATAAGGCATAAAAAGAAGCTCTTGCTAAATCAAAATCAAACACAATCGCTTGATAAATTGCCACTTCTAAGGTGGTATATTGTGGTCCGCCACCTAAGGTAAGTACAATGGTAAAGCTGGTAAAACACAGCATAAAAATCAGGCTGAGGGCAGGCAAAATTTGCGAACGTAAATATGCCCATTCCACCAAGCGGATAAATTGCCAACCTCGTAGATTTAATTGTGCCGCAAGCTGATGTTGTTGACTTGGGATAGCTTGAAAACAAGGCAAAAATAAACGGCAAGCAAAGGGGATATTAAAAAAGAGGTGAGTTAATAAAATCCCTGTTAAACCATAAATATTGGGTTGCCAAGCTATGCCCATAGAGCTGAGAAATTGTGCCAGCCAACCTTTTGTGCCATACACGCCTAAAACCCCAAAAATCACCACTAATGAGGGCAAAACAAAGGTTAGGGAAAACAATTTAAGTAGCCATTTTTTTCCTATAACGTCTTGATAAAACAAGGCTCTGGCTAAGAGTAAGCCCCCAATTACCGCTAAAACTGCCGATAATAAGGCTTGTGCAAAGCTAAAAAACAGGACGTGGCGTAAATAAGGATCCCATAAAGAAAGCCAAGCCTTAGGGCTTTCTAAGCGAAAAATGGCTTGCAGTGCGTTACTATATACCAAGATCAAAAGCAATAAAACCGCAATTCCGCCCAAATAATGCCTTGGGCGAAATTGCGGATTGTGAATAAAGGTGAGCAGTTTCATTATTTAATTAATGCCGTTTGCCACACATTGATCCATTGTTTGATTTGCTCGGCACTCACTGCACTGCTATCAAGGGTTTTGGTATTTAATTGTTTGGCTTTAAGCTGATCAAAAAGAGGATCAACCTGTGCGTCTGTCACAGATAACATAACATTTTTACGGCTAATCTCTTGCTGTGCCTCAGGGCTTAATAAAAAGCCTAAAAAATGCTCGGCACAAAGGTTATCTTTGCCCTTAACCGTTTTGGCTGCCATTTCAATTTGTAATAATACGGGATCGCTAAATTCTGTGGCAACATATTGATCTTTATTTTCTTGCAATAAATGATAAATCGGCGAAGTATTATGACTCATCACTAAATCCGCCTCGCCTTTTAGAAATGCCCCATAGGTTTCTGTCCAACCTTTTCCTACAGTAACCGTATGGCTCGCTAATTGTTGCCAACGTTGTGGAATTTGTTCCTCAGGATAAAGCAAGTTTAACCACACCAATAAGCCACGTCCAATACTACTGGTACGTGGATCTTGATAAATCACGTTGAGATCTTGTCGCTCAATTAATTCCGCTAAACTTTGCGGTGGGTTAGTCAATTTGGTTTTGTCATAAATAAAGGCATATTGTCCAAAATCATAGGGTAAAAAAGTGTGATTTTGCCAAGTAATCGGCAAGGATAATTGATTAAGAGCCACTTGATTTGGCACAAATAAGCCTGATTTTTCCGCAGGCTCTAGCTGAAAATTATCCAAGCCAATCACAATATCCGCTTGGGTATTTTTGCCCTCTAAACGCACCCGATTTAATAAGGTGGTACGGCTATCAAAAGGCACAATATTGGCTTGGCATTGTGGGTATTTTTGTTCAAATTGGGCTTTAACAACAGGTGCTGGTCCCCAATCTGCAGAAAAAAATTCTTCGGCGTAAATGGTAACTGGAGTTGTTTTTGCCAAGAGATTTGGTGAAACCGCTAATGCGGTAGAAAACAACAAGGTCTTTAATTTTTTCATAAGATAATCCTTTAAATTGAGATTAAAGGAATTTAAGTGCGGTCAAAAATAGAAAAATTTTTTAACTTTCTCAAATCCCTACGCAGATATTAATCAGTTCAGGTTCTATGGGTATTTCTCAGCTAAACTTTTAGCACCCCATTGAGAACGAAAATAAGTGTATGATTAGTGGCAGTAAAATGCAATGATTTTGTTAGCCGAACATCAATATAAAATCTTACTTTTCCTTAGAGATTATTCCTGACCAAACACCGCCATATAATTTGCACTGACATTGTGATTTAAACAAAATTTTTCACTTAAGGGGTTATAATGATACCCTACCATTTTCTGACAACGTAAATGCACTTGATCAGTATAAGCAAGCAATTCTGCTGGCTTAATAAATTTCTCGTATTGATGTGTGCCTTTAGGCAACATTTTCAATATATATTCCGCTCCAATAATCACCAATGCCCACGCTTTAAGGGTGCGATTAATGGTGGAAATAAAAAGTTTGCCATGGGGTTTTAATAATTGTTGGCAATGAGCAATAATTGCTGCAGGATCGGGGACGTGTTCTAACATTTCCATACAAGTAATCACATCAAATTTGTTTTGATATGCAACTTGGCTGGCTAACTCTTCAATGGCAATTTGTTGATAATCTATATTGAGTTGTTGACTTTGTGCATGTTGTTTAGCTACGGCTAAAGGGGCGGTAGAAAGATCGATGCCTGTAACACTTGCTCCTTGTTTTGCCATACTTTCTGCTAAAATACCGCCACCACAGCCTACATCAAGCACTAATTTATCCTGTAACCCGCCACTTTGTTGCAAAATAAAATCTAACCGATAAGGATTGAGTAAATGAATAGGCTTAAAATCACCATTCGGATCCCACCAGCTATCCGCCATTTTTTCAAATTTATCAAGCTCTTGTTGATCAACATTTTGCATAATAATCCTTGTTATAGTTGTTTGCCCTGCAAAAATTTTTTAAATTTACACCGCACTTTTATGTACTGGATAATATAGAGGTTTTAATTTAAACGAGTAGAACCGCTATAAATCTTGAGCCATAAACGTAGCTACATAATTGACTTGGCAATGTGAAATAAAATACGCCTTTTCTGTACAAGGATTATAGCGATAACCTTGCAAATCTGCCAATGTAAATCCCATATTCTTGGCGAATTTAATTAAAGTCGTTGGTTTAATAAATTGTGCATAATGATGTGTGCCTTGGGGTAATAGCTTTAACATTTTTTCCGCTAGCAAAATCATCACTATCCACGCCATTACACTGCGGTTAATGGTGGTAATAATCAGTTTACCATTGGGTTTCAATAAACGTTGGCAATGATGCAGTAAAGATTCAGGTTTGTGAATATGTTGTAAAACGTCTAAACACAAAATACAATCAAAACGTTTATCTGGCGAATATTGTGCAATATCAATGCAATGATAATCAATTTGTAAGCCTTGTTGGCGAGCTTGTTGCTTGGCAATGTGTAATAAGGGGCAAGCAATATCAATGCCCGTTACCTTTGCCCCTTGTTGTGCTAAAGCCTGCGTCAAAATGCCACCACCACAACCTAAATCAAGGATTTGCTTATCTACAATGCCTTGATTTTGTTGCATAATATAGGCTAAACGCCAAGGAGTTAGCCGATGTAGGGGCTTAGATATACCATTGGGATCCCACCAATGCTGCGCCTGTTGGGCGAACTTATCCGATGTATTTACCATTTTCTTCTCAAGAAGTTACTCACTTACATAAATCTCACAAATTACTTGGAAAAATTAGGGTAATAATACAATTTATGGTACAATCTCGCCAATTTTTATTGATAAATTTTATAGCTTAGGAAATTCTCAATGAGCGATTTAGCCCAAGATATTACCCCTGTTAGCGTTGAGGAAGAATTAAAATCCTCTTATCTTGATTATGCCATGTCTGTGATTGTTGGTCGTGCATTACCCGATGTGCGTGATGGTTTAAAACCTGTTCATCGTCGCGTATTATTTGCTATGCACGAGGGTGGCAATGCCTATAATAAACCTTATCGTAAATCCGCCCGTATCGTGGGGGACGTCATCGGTAAATACCACCCACATGGCGATAGTGCAGTGTATGATACTATTGTGCGTATGGCTCAACCTTTCTCACTACGCTATATGTTAGTTGACGGGCAAGGTAATTTCGGTTCAGTGGACGGCGATTCCCCAGCAGCAATGCGTTATACCGAAGCGAGAATGACCAAAATTGCTCACGAGTTATTAGCGGATTTAGACAAAGAAACTGTTGATTTTGTACCGAACTATGACGGCTCAGAAATGATCCCAGAGGTGTTGCCAACTAAAGTCCCTGCCTTATTAATCAATGGTTCATCAGGGATTGCCGTAGGTATGGCAACCAATATTCCGCCCCATAATTTAGGCGAAGTGCTAGATGGTTGTTTAGCGTATATTGATAACAATCACATTAGTATTGATGAATTAATGCAATATATCCCGGGCCCAGACTTTCCTACCGCGGCATTAATCAACGGTCGAAAAGGCATTGAAGAAGCCTATAAAACAGGTCGTGGTAAAATTTATGTGCGTGCCAAAGCCCATATTGAAACCGATGAAAAAGGGCGTGAAACCATTATCGTTAATGAAATCCCTTATCAGGTCAATAAAGCGAAATTAATTGAAAAAATTTCTGACTTAGTAAAAGAGAAAAAAGTCGAGGGAATTAGTGCATTGCGTGATGAATCCGATAAAGAAGGTATGCGGATTGTGATTGAAGTAAAACGTGATGCCGTTGGGGAAGTGTTACTTAACCAACTTTACGCCCTGACTCAATTACAAATCACCTTTGGGATTAATATTGTTGCCCTTGACCATGGGCAGCCAAAAGTGCTTAACCTCAAACAATTAATTGAAGCCTTTGTGTTGCACCGCCGCGAAGTAGTAACACGCCGTACTGTGTTTGAATTACGCAAAGCTCGTGAACGAGCACATATCTTAGAGGGGCTTGCCATTGCCTTAGCCAATGTTGATCCTATTATTGAGTTAATTCGTCAAGCACCTAATCCTGAAGCCGCGCGTCAAGCCTTATTAAGCCAAGGTTGGCAACTCGGTCATGTGGCACAAATGTTAGCCGCCACTGGGGTTGATGCCGCTCGCCCGGAAGAATTATCGGCGGAATATGGTATTCGTGATAACAAATATTATTTAACTGAAGTACAAGCTCAAGCAATTTTGGACTTACGCTTACAAAAACTTACTAACCTGGGTAAAGATGAAATTCTAGAAGAATATCAAAAATTGATCGATGTTATCGGCGAGTTGTTGCATATTTTACGCAGCCCAGAACGCTTAATGGAAGTTATTCGTGAAGAATTAGAGCAAATTCGTGAACAATTCAATGATCCACGCCGTACTGAAATTACCACTAGTTCGGGCGATATTGATTTAGAAGATTTAATCGCACGAGAAGATGTGGTGGTTACCCTTTCTCACCAAGGCTATGTGAAATATCAACCCTTAACGGACTATGAAGCTCAACGTCGCGGTGGTAAAGGAAAATCTGCCACTAAAATGAAAGAGGAAGACTTTATTGAGAAATTGTTGGTGGCTAATACCCACGACACGATTCTTTGTTTCTCAAGTCGTGGGCGTTTATATTGGTTGAAAGTCTATCAATTACCACAAGCAAGCCGAGGGGCAAGAGGTCGTCCAATCGTCAATATTTTACCTTTAGAACAGAATGAGCGTATTACCGCTATCTTGCCTGTTTCTGATTATGAAGAAGATAAATTTGTTGTTATGGCAACAGCAGGTGGTATCGTGAAGAAAACTGCCTTAACCGAATTTAGTCGCCCAAGAGCCAATGGCATTATTGCCTTGAACTTGCGTGATGAAGACGAGTTAATCGGGGTGGATATTACCGATGGTAACAATGAAATTATGTTATTCTCCGCACAAGGGCGTGTAGTACGCTTCTGTGAAAGTGCGGTGCGAGCAATGGGGCGTATTGCAACAGGGGTAAGAGGTATTAAACTTGCCTTAACCAATGACCTCAGTGATGATGAAAATAGTTCAGAAAGCGAGGACAATATTGAGGATAATAACAATGAAGATATTCTCGATCTCAATATTGATAAAGTGGTTTCTTTAGTTGTACCAAAAAATGATGGCGAAATCCTTACAGCAACCCAAAACGGTTATGGTAAACGTACAAAATTGGCTGAATACCCAACCAAATCGCGTAACACCAAAGGGGTTATTTCCATTAAAGTGAGTGAACGTAATGGTAAAGTGGTCGCCGCTACTCAAGTGGAAGAAAGCGATCAAATTATGTTAATCACTGATGCTGGTACTTTAGTCCGTACTCGTGTAAGTGAAGTGAGCATTGTCGGTCGTAATACTCAAGGGGTACGCTTAATCCGTACAGTGGATAACGAACAATTAGTCAGCCTAGAGCGTGTTGCTGAGGTTGATGAAGAAGACGACGTTACCATTGATGAAAATGAATAAAATCATTTATAACGTCTATAAAGTGCGGTGGTTTTTACCACCGTTTTTTATTTCTTTTTCTTATAGTTGTTTCAATTTAAAATAAGGCAAGGTATGCCTGCACCGTATTATTTTAAAGTGGAACGGCTATAAAAACACTAGCCAAAAAAACCCTGAACAGGTAACATAACAGAATATTATTGATGAAATACTTCTTCCTCTCGTTTACTCGCTAGGAATGCGCATGAAATATCAGAAACTTGAAAATCAAGAAGCCCATTGGAAATGGCTTTATTTAGTCAAAAAACAACGCAATGGAGAACCCATTACTGCTTATACTGAAAAAAGCCTTGAACAAGATATTGCACAACAATTAATTCAAGCACAAAATAATCCAGCACTTATTGAAAACTGGATTGATCAGCATCTTGCTCCGCATTTAGTGGTGAAACTGGATCAAGCTATTCGTGCTAAGCGAAAACGCTTTTTTAATGCCGAGAAACAAGCGACTAAGAAAAAATCCATTGATTTAGAATATGCTGTTTGGTTACGGCTTTCAAAATACTCTAAAAAAAATAAGATGACGTTATCCGAAACCATTAACTTTATGATTGACGAACAAGAAAGCAAAGCCCTATATGAATCGCAAATGTCAATGATGAAAGCAGGGCTTGCGGATTTACTTAATCGTCCTAAATAGTTTATGCTCGCCTTTTACCCGGCGATAGAATATTCGATTAAAAGAAAATTCCGCATAATATGCCATTATCCCAGTATTCGGTATAAAACAATCAATAAAATACTATAACCTGCTGCCAATACGTCATCGATCATTATGCCAAAACCATTATGTAATTTTTGATCAAAATAACGAATGGGATAAGGCTTGAGAATATCAAAGAAACGAAAGAGTAGAAAAGCAATAATGCACCACCCCCAAGTCAAACTTGGAATGGCAAGTAATACCAAAAAAATCCCTACAAATTCGTCCCAAACAATAGAACCATGATCATGTACGCCCATATCTTTAGCCGTTTTACCGCAAAAATAACAGCCCAACACAAAACTAAGCAGAGTAAATAATAAAAATCCTTGAGCTGATAAAACAGACAATAATCCCCCACCAATAAATAATCCAGCTAAACTTCCCCAAGTGCCGGGGGCAGGTGAAAGCAAACCAGAACCAAAACCTACGGCACAAAAATGAATGGGATTGGTCAAGTTAAGTCCTATTAATTTTTTTCTCATTATTCTCTCTTATTTAAAATGATCAAAACCTGTTGTTAAAACCAAATCTATCGGTTTTCCGTCTTTCACATAATGAATTGTTGGCTCGCCATGATGAATTTGCCCAATACAAGTTAAAGGCACACCAATATGATTTAGCAATTTAGTTAATTTTGCCCGATTATGGTCAGCTACGGTAAAACAAAGCTCATAATCTTCTCCCCCAGTGAGTGCATATTGTTGTGCTTTTTCTATTGCCACTTGATTTAACAAAGATGGCGATAAGGGTAAATTTGTCAATTCTACCTTGGCACAGCATTGACTACGCCGCAAAATATGCATTAAATCCCCTGCTAAGCCATCTGAAAGGTCAATAGCTGAACTGGCTAATTGTGATAATGCTAACTCTAATCCTAGCAAAACTCTTGGGGTTGGACGCAAATGACGTTGAATTAAAAATTCTTGCTCAAAATTGACCGCACTTTTTCCTTGCTGTTGGCATTGCTGTAATAATGCCAAACCTGCGGCACTATCGCCTAAACTGCCTGAAACATAAATCCAATCCCCTGCCTTTGCCCCATGTCGGCATAATGCTCGCCCCTTTGCTACTAAACCATGTGCTGTTATTGTCAGAGATAAAGGTCCTTTAGTGGTATCGCCGCCAATTAAATCAACATTATAATGATCTAACACTTGAAAAAAACTTTGACTAAATTGAGCTAACCATTGTTCATCTAATTTTGGCAAGGTTAATGCTAAAGAAACCCAAGCAGGCTCAGCCCCCATAGCAGCTAAATCACTGAGGTTTACCGCTAAGGCTTTATAAGCTAAATCTTGCGGTGCAATATCAGAAAAGAAATGAATATTCTCAACTAACGTATCGGTAGTAATCACTAAAGATTGATGAGCAGGAATGTTGGTAATGGCACAATCATCACCAACAGAAAGCAACACATCTTTACGCTGAGGATGTGTAGAGGCAGTAAAATAACGCTGAATAAGATCAAATTCCCCTGTCATTTACCTACCTCAACCTATTATTTGCGTGCTAATACGGGGGCAATTTTATCTAATACCGCATTAACATATTTATGGCTTTCCTCCGCCCCAAAGGATTTCGCCAACTCAATAGCCTCATTAATGACTACTTTATAAGGCACATCTAAGGCATATTTCAATTCATAAACCGCTAAACGTAAAATTGATTTTTCAATAGGATCTAATTCATCAAAATCACGCTTATCTAAATAAGGTTTAATTTGCTCATCAATAGGCTCAATAAACTGTACCGTTTGACGAAATAGCTGACGAAAATAAGGCTTATCAGTCCCTTTTAACACTTCATCATCGCTAAAAAAAGCTAACTCAATATCTTCCGCTGGATTTTGCGAAATTTGCCAAGAATATAAGGCTTGCAAAGCACATTCACGCGCCCTATGGCGTGGCGAAATTTTTTTCTGTTTTACATTCATATTATGCAGACTTAATTTGCTCAAGTAAGTTCACCACTTCTAAAGCAACTAATGCCGCTTCAGCCCCTTTATTACCGGCTTTTGTTCCTGCACGCTCAATGGCTTGTTCAATATTTTCAGTGGTCAATACACCAAATGCCACTGGAATATCCGCTTGCATGGCTACTTGCCCCAAACCACTGCTTGCCTCGCCTGCCACATATTCAAAATGTGCCGTACCGCCACGAATAACCGTACCAAGTGCCACAATGGCGTCATATTGCTTACTTTCAGCTAAACGCCGAGCAACCAACGGCAATTCATAAGCTCCTGGAACACGCACTAACGTAATATTTTCATCTTTTACTTGACCAATACGCTTTAATGCGTCAACCGCACCTTCTAATAAACTTTCATTAATAAAACTATTGAAACGTGCAATCACAATCGCAATGCGTGCATTCGGTGCAGCAACAGCCCCTTCTAATATTTTCATATTTTTTCCTAATCATCATAAGTTAAACAAAATTCGCAACGAATTCTAGCATAAAACAAAATGGATTTCATTGTTTGCGTATAGTCGTTTCCATTTAAAATAACCCCAAGCTCCCCCAACGCTGTTGTAGAAACAACTATACTTGCAACAAAATAAATGCCAAAATAGGCCGCACTTCTCTGTTCTCTATTTGAATAAGGTAAGAAAACAAAGGGATTTTACGGCGATCAAAGCGTAAAAATTTGTTTATTGTATTACTGAAATAAAGGACTAAGCTATATTGCTATTGTAATGGCTGGGGTACTAGGATTCGAACCTAGGAATGCCGAGATCAAAACCCGGTGCCTTACCGCTTGGCGATACCCCAATGGGAACTTTATTAAAAATAGATTGTTAATGATAGTATGGCTGGGGTACTAGGATTCGAACCTAGGAATGCCGAGATCAAAACCCGGTGCCTTACCGCTTGGCGATACCCCACCTACTACTAAGACTGCAAGCTGATGAATGGTGCGGAACGAGGGACTTGAACCCACACACCTTTCGGCGCCAGAACCTAAATCTGGTGCGTCTACCAATTTCGCCAGTTCCGCAATGGTGGCTATGACGGGATTCGAACCTGTGACCCCAACATTATGAGTGTTGTGCTCTAACCAACTGAGCTACATAGCCATTTTCTCTGTTGCGACACCTCATCGGCTTTGCGGGGCTAATTATGCTGATATTCCTACCTTTCGTCAACTGTTTTTTTATGGAAAATTCTTTTTTTTATCTATTAGACTAGAGAATAAACAATTCATGTTGATTTTATAGCTCACCGCTTTAAAACTATACAACAATCTTGATTTCTTTTTTATTTTCTCACCAAAAGATTATTCTAAATGATTATCCTTCAATAAGTCTTCATTTTTAGCATGTGTCCATTTGCCTTGTTTCTTATCCATATATTGAAAATATTCATTGGTAAATGTGCCTTGCACACAAGTGATTTTATCAAGACGTTGCTTTACGCTTTTTCCTTCTACAGCTTGATTTAGGGTTACGGGACCTGTAAGAAAAAATACGCCGCCCTCAACACGTTTACATTCTATATTATCAATAATAATATCCAAAGTTTGCTGCAAAATAGGGTTTCCCTTTGCACAAGCAAGAAAAAAATTGGTGTATAATCCTCGCCTTGTTATTAAGACTTCATTATCGTCAGCTCCAACAATTTTCGCTAATCGCCATACTAAATGTGCGTCCATATCAAGATAAACACCGCCTTGATGATATAGGGTAAAAACTCGCCAAAAATCCGCCTGAGCCGCCCCATCAGTGAGCTTGCAATATGCCTGATAAGTCCGTTCATCGGCATATTGTTTTAAATATTGTTGCCGTTGTTCTGTCCCCATATAACGATAATCGTAACTTAAACTTAATAAGCGATTTAATAAATAATTACAATATACAGGCAAAGTAACTTGATTCGTATAATTGGTTTGCCAAACAATTCGGCTAATTTTACTTGGGCGAGAAGTGGAAAATTTAGCGGGGCTAAACTCAGGAATGGAAAAGCGTTTTTTCGGAAAGAAAAAATGAAAAATATAGCCTAACATTTTAACGCTATGTCCCAGTAAACGTAACAACCCAGCCACGCTTAAAATAATATAATATTGTGTTTTTTGCATAAAATCTCCATCGTCTGTTATTATTTTTATTTTAATCTTTTCATTAAAGATCAATTAAACGGCGTAATAACCGCCCATCTAATAATGCTTGTTTAATTAAGGCAAATGCCCCAATAATCTCTTCATCAACCAATTCTGAGGCAACCAAAGGAATATCTTTCACAAATTGCGGCAAAGCATGGCTCTCTAATGTTTTGATAATCGCAGGAAAAAGTACATTTTTAGCTTGCGTTATCTCCCCTGAAAGCACAATTTTTTCAGGATTAAACATATTCACACTCATGGCTAAAACCCGCCCAATTTGCACACCAACATACTCAATTAAATCCGTTGCAATACTATCTTGCTGATTACTTGCCTTACAAATGGTTTCAATATCATGGCTTTCCAAAGACAACCATTTGCTTTGATAACCATCTTCAAGAATTTGTTGCATTTTATCTTCAATCGCCACATTACTTACCACCGTTTCTAGACAACCTACATTGCCACATAAACAGCGTCTGCCCAAAGGATCTACTTGAATATGACCAATCTCCCCCACATTATTTTTATGCCCAGAAAAAACTTCGTGATTAATCACAATACCCGCCCCTACACCACGATGAATACGCAATAATAATGAATCATCACAATCCTGAGTTGCGCCAAAATAATGTTCGGCTAATGCTAAACTACGCACGTCATGTCCAATAAAACAGGCAATATGAAAACGTTGCTCTAAACGTTGGACTAAATCCCAAGGTTCATCTAACTGCATATTCATTAACGCCTGAATCTGCTGAGTACGACTATCCACTAATCCCGATAGAGTTATCCCAATAGCAATCAATTCTGCAGCAAAGTGCGGTTGATTTTGCAAAAATTTTTCTATTTGCTCAAACAATATCGCCTCCAACTGCACAATTTGAGCCGCCGCATTCTCTTCCAAGTGCGGTAATTTTTGCGACCATTTTTTATGCTTAATCGCCGCCAAATCCATAACCGCAAAGGTAATCGTATCCCGTCCCAACTGAATTAATAACGTATGAAAATGTTTTCGTTCCGCAATAATAGAGGTAGCGCGCCGCCCCCCCGTAGATTGTTGCTGCTCAACTTCCTTAATTAAGCCGCGTGCTAATAAATGACGTGTAATTTTTGTAACACTGGCGGGGGCTAATTGACTTTGTTCTGAAATCTGAATACGCGAGATTGGTCCTTGTTGATCAATTAAACGATAAACCACCGCACTATTCATTTGCTTAACCAAATCAACATTCGCTATTTGATGATTTTCTTTCATTCCCACTTCCTAAAAATCCCTTATAATTTGACTATTTTAAAATGAAACCAGCATAATTCCTATACTTAAATATAAAATTATCTTTAACCTCACCTTCTCTAACATACCCCCCTCGCAGACCGTCACTCGTATTAACTTTAAACGAAATGTTAAAAATTTTGTGATCAAGGTTAAATTTTTAACTTTTAATCCTTGCTTTATAGATTAAATTAGTTGAGTATTCTTTTGTAAATTTAACATAATAAAACAATATATTTTATAAAGCGGTTATGTTGTTATATCGTGTTTTTTACAAACGGATTTAATAATATTATTGAGGTCATTATGGAAGTTGGTACAGTAAAATGGTTTAATAATGCCAAAGGATTTGGTTTTATTTCTGCTGAGGGAAAGGATACCGATATTTTTGCTCACTATTCAGTTATTGAAATGGAAGGTTATCGCTCATTGAAAGCAGGACAAAAAGTTAATTTTGAAGTTGCCCATGGCGATAAAGGCTCACAAGCAACTAAAATTATCCCAATCATAGAATAACTTATATTCAAAACAATAAGACAATAGGCGAATTTTATTCGCCTGTCTGTTTTTCTATTATATAGTCGTTCCACTTTAAAATAATGCGGTATTGACGCAACTATACTAATTGCAAATCACTTTAATCGCTAATCCTCCTTGTGAAGTTTCACGATATTTTGCGTTCATATCTTTGCCGGTTTCATACATGGTTTCAATCACTTTGTCTAAACTTACTCTTGGACTGGTTGTACGGCGTAATGCCATACGACTAGCATTAATGGCTTTTACCGCCGCAATAGCATTACGTTCTATACAAGGCACTTGTACTTGCCCACCCACAGGATCACAGGTTAAACCAAGATTATGTTCCATCGCAATTTCTGCCGCTATGCAAACTTGTTCGGGTTTTCCGCCTAAAATTTCAGTAAGTCCAGCGGCTGCCATTGAACAAGCAACCCCTACTTCACCTTGGCACCCCACTTCCGCCCCTGAAATTGAGGCATTCATTTTGTATAAAGAGCCAATAAAGCTACAAGTCAGTAAATAGCGTTCAATCACATTTTCTGTAATTGGGGCAATAAACTTGCCATAATAAGCCAAAACCGCTGGCACAATACCACAAGCACCATTAGTAGGGGCTGTTACCACCCGTCCACCCGCCGCATTTTCTTCATTGACCGCTAACGCATACATATTCACCCAATCAATTACTTTCATAGGATCATTAGATAAATTATTATTAGCCTCAAGCATTCTATATAACGCTGCTGCACGACGAGGAACTTTTAAAGGACCGGGTAATAAGCCTTCAGTATTTAGACCATGCTCAATACAAGCATTCATTGTTTGCCAGACTAAATTTAAATGTTGTTGCAACGCTGATTTACCATGTAAAGCTATTTCATTTTGTCGCATTAAACTTGAAATAGACAATGCTGTATCATTACAATAATTCAAGACCTCTTGTGCATTGTGATAAGGATAAGGCACGTCAATTTGTGTCGTTTGTTGCTCACCAAAATGTGCTTCATCAACAATAAACCCTCCGCCGATAGAATAATAGGTTTGTTGATATATCACTTCATTATGGATTAATGCCTTAATACGCATACCATTTTCATGCAATGGCAAAAAATGATGATGAAATTGCAGATTATGTTCATAATCAAATTTTACCGTTGCTTTACCTTCAGCAATAGGTAATTGGCGAGTTTGTTTAAGTTGGGCAATAAAATGCGGAATAAATTCAATATCCACATTATGCGGTAAATAGCCTGCTAACCCCATAATAATGGCAATATCTGTGTTATGCCCTCGTCCAGTCATAGACAAAGAACCATAGACATCAACCTGTATTTCAGTAATTTGTTCAAGCTGTTGCTGATGAATTAAATCATCAATAAATTGTTTTCCGGCTTTCATTGGTCCAACCGTATGTGAACTGGAAGGACCGATCCCCACTTTAAACATATCAAACACACTAATCATACATACTCACATTATTGTTATATAAAATCTGCCACGCCAATTAAGCTACACAGATTATTGGAGCGGCTATTTTACCGATTTTTTATTAAATTAAAATAAGTTATAAACAACTGCTGAAATCGCTATAACTCCCATAATGCTAACAAAAACATTACTTAGCTTTCCTTGATAAGCTTGCATAGCAGGAATTTTGCGAATAGCATACATAGGCATAATAAATAAAATCATCGCAATAATCGGTCCACCGAGAGATTCAATCAAACCTAAAATACTTGGATTAATAATCGCAACGCCCCATAGTGAGAATAAAAAGAAAAGTGCGGTAATATATTGCAATTTTTTACGATTTATCGGCTGTTGAGATTGTCGCATTTTTAACAACAAACCTTCTAATCCTTCCTTTGCTCCAAGATAATGTCCAAAAAATGAACTTGTAATCGCAAGAAATGCCACTAATGGTCCAAAATAAGAAATATAGGGATTATCAAATTTATTGGCTAAAAAAGATAATATGCTGATATTTTGTTCTCTCGCTAACGCCAATTCTTGTGGTGTTAAAGTTAATACACAACTAAAAACAAAAAACATAACAAAAGCCAGCAATATACTCGCTGTGCCTTTTAAGGTTCGGCTAGCATATTGTTCTGTTAATTTAGGATCTTGATATTGCCGTAACTGAGATTGTGAAAACGCTGAAATAGCAGGCGAATGATTAAACGAAAAAACTAATACGGGAATCGTCAGCCATAATGTAGTTATAAAAGCTTCTGCCGTAGGAAGTTCACTCAACATTGTGCTATTCCAATGCGGAATTAAATAAAGAGATAACCCTAACAAAATAAGCACTAACGGATAAACTAAAAATTCAGTAATCTTGAGCATAACGTTTTCATTCATCAACATTACTGAAATAAGCCCTGCAATTAAAATAAATGATAATATTGCTCGATTTGGTGAGGGTAAGGCTAATTGATGCGTAATAAAAGAATCTACCGTATTAGTAATACCATTACCATAAATAAGTAAAATAGGAAAAATAGCAAAAAAATAAAGCAAAGTAATCACTTTACCAGCTGTTTTACCAAAATGCTCTTCAACGACTTCTGTTATATCGCTACCCGGTTTACTTGAAGATAATACAAAACGAGCTAACCCACGATGAGCAAGATATGTCATTGGTCCTACTAAAATAACCATAATAACCAATGGCCAAAAACCGCCCATACCTGCGTTAATCGGCAAAAATAACACCCCTGCTCCAACGGCAGTACCAAATAAGTTTAACATCCAAATAACATCGAATTTATTCCAACCAGTGGAAGATTTTGACACAGACATACATACTCCTATTTTTTATAAGGTTTTTATTATTTCGGCGTGTATACTAATCTTTACACCCTTAATATTCAAAAAGGAAAATGAATATTTGTGATCCAGTTAATACTATTTGGCTGAATATGATGAAATATTAATCTAGGTTGTCTAGTTATAAATGGATACTATGGGTATTGAGCGATAAAAACAGCAATGTAATGGAGTATTTATAGGCGAGATAAAGTTTAAGACAAAAACAAAGTGCGGTGAATTTTAAAATTATTTTCTAATCCACCGCACTATTTTATAGCGTTATCAAGGGAGAGATGACCTATAATAATTGTTTAATACGATCTGAAATTAATTCAGCCTCTGCCCCTAAAATAACCTGTAATCCATCTTCACCAATTTTCACATTGCCTTTTGAGCCTAATTGACGAAGATAATTTTCATCAATTTTACTGCGATCTACCAAAGTTAAACGTAAACGTGTGATACAAGCGTCCACAGTTTTTAAATTTTGTTTACCACCTAATGCCGCAATAATTTCATTAACACGTTGTTCACGAGAAGTAGGTTGTGCTGAATGAGAAACCGCTTGAGTATTATCTTCTTCATCTTCTCTACCCGGGGTTTTTAGATTAAAGGCTTTAATACAGAAACGGAAGATAAAGTAGTAAATTACCGCAAATACAAGACCTTGCACTAATAGCATATACCATTTTGTTGCCAATGGATTTTGAGCGGAAAGCACTAAGTCAACGAGACCCGCACTAAAGCCAAAGCCAGCAATCCAATGCATCGTTGCCGCGATAAATAATGAAATCCCTGTGAGTAAAGCGTGAATTACATAAAGAACAGGGGCAACAAACATAAAGGCAAACTCAAGAGGTTCAGTAACGCCAGTAAAGAAAGAAGACACAGCGGCAGCTAACATAATTGAGCCAATGGCGGCTTTTTTCGCCGGTTTGGCACTGTGGTAAATGGCTAACGCAGCGGCAGGTAAACCAAACATCATAATTGGGAAGAAACCTGCTTGATACATACCCGTTTTACCTAATACTGCCGTACCTTCCGCTAAGGATTTTGCACCACCAAGGAAATTTGGAATATCATTGATACCTGCTACATCAAACCAGAATACGGAATTGAGGGCATGATGCAATCCAACTGGAATCAATAAACGGTTAAGGAAACCATAAATCCCTGCTCCCACTGCACCTAAACCTGTAATAGACTCACCGAAACTCACTAATGCGTTGAAAATCACAGGCCAAATGTAAATTAATACAAAGGAAACAAAAATCATCACTACTGACACAACAATAGGGACAAGGCGTTTACCATTAAAGAAAGATAAGGCTTTTGGTAATTCAACTTGATAGAAACGATTATAGATTTCTGCCGAAATTACCCCAATTAAGATACCAACAAATTGGTTCTTTACTTTACCAAAGGCGGCAGGAACTTGATCTACGGGGATCGCCTCAAGTTGTGCGATAACATTCGGCGATAATAATGTGGTAACTACGAGCCAGCCAACTAAGCCTGAAAGTGCTGCCGAGCCATGTTTATCTTTTGACATACCAAAGGCAACACCCACAGCAAAGAGTAATGCCATATTATCAATGATTGCCGCACCGGATTGAATTAATAACGCGGCAACTTGGCTATTCGCTCCCCAACCATCAGGATCGATCCAATAACCTATACCCATAAGTATCGCCGCAGCTGGTAATGCTGCAACAGGTACCATAAGTGCGGTACCTATGCGTTGTAAATAAGTGAGAATACGCATAAATTGCTCCTTGTGATATTTTTTATAAATTATGAAATTAAACTCCAATTTCAGCTTGATTATAATCATTTAACTTCTTTCTTGGCAAATATCTTCTGTTTGTTTTGTGATGTACATCACTTTTCTTAAGTGAATAACAATATTTTATTGTTAATGGAGTGAAATTTTATTTATAATAATAATATTGAAGTATAATTTTAAAAAATGATATTTAATTTATGGAGGAAAAAAAATTATGCGTCTTATTCCATTACAAAATGCAGAACAGGTGAGTAAATGGGCTGCTCGTTATATTGCCGATCGCATTAATCAATTTGCCCCCAGTGCAGAAAAGCCTTTTGTCTTAGGCTTACCTACAGGCGGAACACCATTACAAACTTACAAAGAACTCATTGCGCTGTATCAGAAAGGTGAGGTAAGTTTTAAGCATGTGGTTACCTTTAATATGGACGAATATGTAGGGTTGCCTAAAGAACACCCTGAAAGCTATCATTCCTTCATGTGGAATAACTTTTTTAACCATATTGATATTCAAGCAGAAAATGTCAATATACTTGATGGCAATACACCTGATCATGATGAAGAATGTCGCCGTTATGAAGAAAAAATTAAATCCTACGGCAAAATCCATTTATTTATGGGCGGTGTGGGCATTGATGGGCATATTGCCTTTAATGAACCCGGTTCTTCATTAAGTTCACGCACAAGAATTAAAACCTTAACTCAAGATACATTAATTGCAAACTCTCGCTTTTTTGATAATGATGTGAACAAAGTGCCTAAGTATGCATTAACGGTGGGTGTGGGGACATTATTAGATGCGCAAGAAGTGATGTTATTAGTAACAGGGCATAACAAGGCTTTAGCGTTACAAGCGGGCGTTGAGGGTTGTATTAATCATTTATGGACAATTAGTGCCTTACAATTACATCGTCATGCTATTTTTGTGGCTGATGAACCCGCAATGCAAGAGCTAAAAGTGAAAACAGTGAAATATTTCACTGAATTAGAAGCTCGTGCTATTCATAGTGTTTTAGAAGGAGAAAAATAATGTACGCATTTGTTAATGGTGTCGTTTATAGTGGAAAAGCGGTGCTTTATGGTTATGCTGTGGTCGTCAATAATAAAATTATTCAAGCGGTTATCCCTGAAGCTGAGCTGTCCAATGATATTGAACGCATAGATTTACAAGGAAATAATATCACAGCTGGATTTATTGATTTACAGTTAAATGGTTGCGGAGGCGTAATGTTTAATGATGATATTTCAGTAAAAACCTTAGAGATTATGCAACAAACCAATTTGCGTTCAGGTACAACCAGTTATTTACCAACCTTTATTACCGCACCAGATGAAGGCATAAAAAGTGCGGTGCAAATTATGCGAGAATATTTAGCGAAGTACGAAAATCAGGCATTAGGCTTACATTTAGAAGGACCTTATTTAAGTGTCGAGAAAAAAGGGGTGCATCGAGAAGAATATATTCGTGCCATCTCCCCAGAGATGAAAGATTTCCTTTGTCAAAATGGCGATGTGATTAGCAAAATTACCCTTGCTGCGGAAAATCCAACAGCCAATTATATTGAAGATTTTATCAATGCTGGCATTATTGTTTCATTAGGGCATTCTAATGCAAGCTATGAAGTTGCTCAACAAGCTATTGCCAAAGGAGCGAGCTTTGCCACACATTTACATAATGCAATGTCGCCAATCAGTTCAGGACGAGCAATGGGCGTGGTCGGTGCAGTGCTTGACTCTGATATTTACACTGGCATTATTGTTGATGGATTACATGTTGACTATGGCAATGTGCGTATTGCCAAGAAAATAAAAGGCGATAAATTGTGCTTAGTAACTGACGCCACTGCTGCCGCTGGAGCAAATATTGATTCTTTTATTTTTGAAGGGAAAACTGTCCATGTACGTAATGGCAAATGCTATGATGATAACGGCACATTAGGTGGCTCTTCTGTAACAATGATTGAATCAGTTAAAAATATGGTAGAACAGGTTGGCGTTCCATTAGATGAAACCTTAAGAATGTGCAACCTTTACCCCGCGAAAGCCATTGGTGTTGACGATCGCTTAGGTTCCATAGAAGCAGGTAAGATCGCAAACTTGACGGTATTCAATCATAAATTTGATATTATAGGAACAGCGGTCAACGGGCATTGGCAAACACATTAACCAAGATCATTCACAAAATAAAGGGAAAATCTATAATTTTCCCTTTTTTATTCACAACTCAAAATAAACCACTGCACTTCACTTCTTGAGCTTTGAAAAATATTGGTTATGAATTAATTTGGCTTTTTCTATCTCTGCCTTTTGCTCCTCAGTTAATGGAATAAACCAAAAAATCACCAAAATAATGCAAAGAATAATTATCAAATAGCCTAACCAATTATTCAAATAAACCAAAGGTGCTAAAAGTATGCCCATAATGGCTAGTGTGATATACCAAAAACGAAATGCTAATGCCAATACCAACAAAACTAAAACAGACGCCACATAAAACATTGCAAAAATAATAACCAATAGAAATGGTAACGCAATGAGTACTAACAAAAAACCAAGCATCACATTTTTACCTTTTTTCACTGTTTGGCTAAATCACTATTGCCATAATTTATGACGATTATGATAAATCACATTAATCAAAATATATGCCAATATGACGACAAGCCAGAGTATCGGCGTATCAGATAAACTAAATAACATCACAAAGGGAAAAGCAACTAAGCTAATCACTAAAAACAAAATTAATGGACCAAATAATAAAAGTGTTATGCCATTAAAAAAGAGTTCAATAGGGCGTTTATATTTAGCGATAACAGGTTTAAAGGGTAAAACCAATAAGCCTCCTAATAAAGCTAAGGTAATAAACGTCAATACGCCCGCTAAAATAAGCGTTGGTAATAGACTGCTAAACCAATGAATAAGAATAAATGAAAATGCAACAACCAATATAATAGGTAAGGCAAATAATATACCAAGAATAAATAATATTTCCATTTTATCCTCCTGTTAGCCATACATACCCTTGGTTGTAACAGACAATGAATATTTTGTCAAAAATATTCTCTCAAATTTCCTTAAATAAATATTGCAACACATGGCACCTATAAGAAAATTTATAGTTAATGGTGTATTAAAATGTAATAATAACGTAGTTAAAAAGCGTTCAATCTAGTATTTTCAAGGGACTAGCTGGACTCGATCTTTAGATTTAACATATTGATTTATAACAATTTTATATTTACCAACTTAGCACCGTATAGTCATTCGTATAGTCATTCGTATAGTCATTCGTATAGTTAAAATTAAAAGTCATCTTGTTAATGGTGGCTTTTTTGAATGGTATGGCTAGTAATATTTCCTAGAATAATAAACCATAAATGGATTTATTCAACAATGGATTTAACCGTTTCGGTATCAAAACAGTTAGCTTTTAAGGCTTAATGTTGAAAAGTGGTTATTTCCAAAATGGAAATAGTTGATTTAGTTGTGTACATATGTACATAACTGCTAACCGTGTACATAAGTACACAGTTGCCAACCCTAGCTAATAGAATAGGGGTATGTCATTGGTGTATTCTTGGCTTTCGTGGTCATATCACCACAACTGAATTTATTTCCCCAAATAGGGATTGTCCACTTGGGGAAAGTTGCTATATTGGATCAACGCCTTAACCATTGATATATCAGGCTTTAGGCTTAAAAATAGCTTTATTGGATCAGGGTTAAACTGCCTATATTTTTCTAACTTCCACCATTGGCAGAAGTTGAATAGGTATTGCTATAAATTATAAGCTAACTCATCAATACGGACCCTAATCGGACCCTTTTCAGCTCTTTATCTATCTTTATTGGCTTTCTCTCAATATAAACCTTAAGTTTTACTAAGTTCTTGAATACCTTATTCTGCGGTAGTTACCATAAAAAAGCCTTGAAAACTCAAGGCATTAATATTTTATTGTGCGGTTTGCTGAAACACCTTATCTGTCGCTAATTTCGCAAGAAAATTACTGCGGTTTTTATATTCAGGGTGAGTCGCCACAAACTTATCAATATGTTGCAATAATAATGACGGCAAAGTGATATTAATTTTTTCAGCTTTTCCCATTAAATGGCTTAAATCAACATCAACAATCCCCCAAGTTAGCCCCGCATAATCTTCATTATGAATATGGTTCTCAATGGATGTCGGTTGCGGTATATCTTCCCCGTCTTTTTAAGCTACGCCATTGTTATCCACTAATGTGATTTCTTGTTCTAAAAATTCTGCTTTAAGAAATATTCAAGGATTAAAAACTTATTCACGGCGTTGCGTCTGGTTTTCTATTTCATCAACATCTACCATCATCTTTTTCCACCACTTCAAACAAGCAAAAGCCAATAAAATAAGCATATTCAGCCCCAAAATACGCTTAAACAAGCCAATGATGATGATGGCTAGAAAAGCAAAAAACTGCCAAAAACCGCGAGCCCCAACCCCGTGGAATAAGGGTACCCCCTTGGGAGTACCTTTTTGCGTATTGGCTAAAAACAAAAATCATTATGGTGCTTTTAGTGTTTAACTAGAAATAAGGAAAAACAATCTTTTTAAAAAGGTTTTACCTATTACAAAATCCACCACGAAAAAATACAAAAAAACTTTTTTATATAAATTAGCAAAAAATCATAGGACAATTAGGACAATAGGACAATTTCAGTAATATCAAGGGTTCAAGCCCCCTAAAATTGTCCTATTCGCTTAGGACAAAATAGGACAATAGGACAATTTTTTAGGACAAAATCCAAATTGGTTATTTTTTGAGTAGGACAAAAACCCCTAAAAATAGGACAAAAAGGGCTTAAAATAGGACAAAATGACCCTAAAATAGGACAATTTTTGGTTATCTATTAACCTATTTTTTATATAAATTATTGATATTATTATAATCGTATTTTTTATTGTCCTAATTGTCCTATAAAAAAATACTCTCTACACGGAAAGATTTTTAGTTAGTTAATACCAACAAAAAAGCCAACCGATTTTACTCCGTTGGCTATTTTTATTAATCGCTGTAACCTATCAAAAACTATTCTTCTTCATCTTCAATAATTGGGAATAGCATATAGCACCTTGTCCGCTTACTATCTATTCTGTGCGGTAGTTTTACCATGTATTTATAGCCGTTTTCCTTTCCTTTCATTAGCATTCCTTTATCTGATAATATTCGGCAGGCTTGTTCTTTTGGGTTGCCCTTAATCACCTCTTCAAAGGCGAGTGGGTAAACATAATAATGCTCTTTCTTGTTATCGCCTGTAATTAACATTCTATAGCCTGCTATGTTATGGATAGCCCTTTCATCTTGAAAAGGGTATGAAATAAAACGGCTTTCCGCATTGGCTAATAGCCAGCCATTGACTTGGTCAATAACTTGCTTTTCTTCCCTGCTATGTAAGCCAAATACGTTGATCCATTCATTAAAGCAATGTAATAAGGCTTCTGCGTTTTCGGTTTCTGTCCACTGTGTAAGGTGTTGGGCTAATTGTAATGCGGTTTCTAATACGGCAAAACGTCCAGCCACTCGCATTACTTGCGAGCTTGCCCCTTGTGGTAATCTTGCTAACCATTTTTCTTTTATCCCTTGATAAGCGGTTGCAATATCGTCTTTATGCTCAATTATCCATTTAATCCACGCCCTGCCAACTGCACCATAATGGGACTTGCTGGCTTGGTTGAGATGATCCGCATGGGCTTTCCCCTCGTTAAATTGATAAAATTGTGTTGCTGGGGTAATAGGCACATTCAATAACCGCACTAACTGCCCTGCGTTAGTTTTTATGCCTGCTTGTGATAAATAGCCCTCTAAATCAATTTCACCAGTAGAAAATGCCATAATTCGCCAGCGTTGTAGCTCTCGGTTTCCGCCCTCTTTTGCCCCTTGTACTTTGCCTATACCATTAAATAAAGCGTAAGCCGTTTGTTCAATGTATTTTTTATTAATGCCTTGCCCTATTTCGTCCATCACTAAAAAGCCGTCATTACGTGCGGCAGCTTCATTTGTTAGTCCTAACGCTGTGGCGTTCCAGCTTACTCGGGTCATTTCAGGGTGTCCATAAAGGCTACTCGCTATATTAGCGGTGGTGGTTTTCCCAGAAGTCGATCCGCCAAATAAATGGACGCCAAAACTTTCGGCATCTAAAAAATGAATTAAAGGGGCAGATAATGCCACCGCTACACCTAACATCATTGAAGAATTCCCCTTAATATATTGGGCTATTTCTTGTTGCCAGCTCTCTACTGTGCCTTTAATGTGATAGCCTTGAAAGCCTGCGGATTGTGAGCGAAATAATACGGGGGTGGACGGTTCGCCCACAACTTCACCATTAGGCAATAAATAAGCCCCATTTTGCCAGCCTGTAGCGTTGGTAATTGTCCATAAACTACGATCGCCCGCATTCTGTAAATAATCCGCTAGCTCGTTTTTTAAGGCGGTATTTGTGGTAACCTTTAACCCTCTGTTTTTTAAAGTTCGCCAGCCCTCACGCTCGCCAATATCGCCTAACGGTAACGCCTCGATCACTTTGTCTTGACTTCCCTCTAATTGCCATTGCATTACAATATAGCTTTCGCTTTCACTGCGTCCTATGCCTATAACTTCCACCACATCGGAAAGCCATTTTATTTGTTCAGTGATTTCCCCTGTTTCCCTGTCGTGTTTTGGAATAATGCGATATAAGCCACTTTTCCCGCCCTCTGTGCGTTTTTCTATGTAAGGTAATAGATTATCCCTGTTTTGTGTTTTTGTCGGCTCTATGGCGTTTTTAGCCACCACTTCCGCCACGCTGTCGCCTTGTCTAATCCTTGCCAAATAATCCGTTAAATCTTCTAACCGTTCACCGATATTATTCACGATGGCCAGCCGTTGAATATCGCTATTTTGGGCTAAATTTACGCATAATGTGGCGATTTGGCTTTGGGTTAAGGGGTTAGGCTCGGTGTAAACTAGCGTGGCGATTTGATAGCCTTTAGGGGCGATTTTCACGCCCTCTAATTGATTGATTTGGTGTTGCCCTAACACAATCGGCAAGCTGTCATAGCGGTTTGGGTTTTGTCCGTCCACGCTATCTAAAAAGATTTGCCAGTCTAAGCCTTGCCCGTTGGTGGCTTTGTCTTTGGCATTTTGGCGGTAAAACGCCCACGCATTCGCTCCCACCAAAATATAAAGCTCGGTTAGGGGTTCATTACGTTTCGCCACTTCGCTCAAATTAGGGGCATTGGTTAATTTATTCGCCATATTCCACCACCTTTTTAGCCAAATTAATCAAGCCTTTTACTTCGCCACTATGCCATAAAGCTACCGTAATTTGATGCTTTAATATGTCATCTTGAATAGTTTCAGGTTTGCCCGCAATGACGATAATTTGATTGCGTAAGCATTGTTCTTCAAAGGCAATGCGGTCTAGTAGGGCAAGTAATCTATCTTTATCCATTATTGCCCCCTTAAATATTCATATCGCTTAAATGGCATAGATTATCACGCATAAGTTTGCTTACGCCCTCAAGGGCTATGGCGTAATCCATTGGCTCATCATAATTAGATTGGCTCATTATGTTAATAATGGCATAGGCTTGCCATAGGGCTTGGCGTGCGTCTTTTAAGGTTTTGACTTCTTCAGCGGTTAATGTGGTGGTTTGTGTGTTTTGGTTTAAATTACGCATAAATCCCCCCTTTTACGGTTTGAGTTAAGGCAATAGGGGTAAAAAGTGCGGTTAGTTTTGTGAAAGTTTTCATTGCTAATAGTCCTGTAAATAAATTATCAAAGGCTATCGCTAAACTTCTCACGGTTTGGCGATAGCGTATAGCAGGGTGAGAAACTGCCTTTACAGGAAAACAGCCAATCGCTAAGGATTGCCCACTATACGCCATCATAGAATGATATGCTACCAATCCAAAATTGGATCGGTTGTTTTCTTTAGGTGTGCGAAAATCACGAACAAAAAAAGCACGTTTTTCTTTTGGCGTGCTGTTCGCCACAAGTTTATCGTTCGAGTTCTCAGGCTCGGCAATCGTTTTTTGCGATTGCGTGAGTAATATAGCCTTAAAACCGTTTTGTTGTAAAGCCTTTTTTGTGTAAATTGTGGTATTATTGCTAGGTTTCATAATTCATTCCTATATGTTAGATAAGCGGGTATCTCGTTTTGAGATACTCTTTTTTTTTGGCTTGCCGTCTGCTCAAATTGAGCAAATGGACGGTTATTTTTAGCCGTCGTTAAACATTCACTTATGAAAAAAGTTCATACGTGGAGAAAATCCAGTCGTGAAAAATTTTTACTCCCTTTTTTAAGGACTGCAAAATCTGCAAAATCTTGATATTTTGCTAACAAAATCCGCTATTTTTCTATTATCTTGTCAATAAATATCAACATTTAGATGACAAGTTTTGACAAGTTCAATGCCCTTTGTTTATTGGCTTAATGGTGGGGCGTTTCTCGCTTTGCTAATGTCAATAGCCAGCCTTTCCGTTTCTGATAATTCATATCAAGGCGAATTAAGGCGATATCCGTTTCTTGTAGTTGGCTAAGCGTGGCTAATTGCTGTGGCGTAAAACATTCCCTTATATTTCCTTGAATACCTTGCTCTTTTCGCCATTGGTTAAGGCTTTGCCCTAATACAAGGCTATCTAGCATACTGTTTTCATTCATAAAGTAATGGGCTTTAATGGGCTTACCTTGGCGGATTAAATAGGCTTTTAGCTCATCAGTTAATCGCTGATTATTGTCAATGGTGGCGAGTCTGATTTGTGTTTGGGCTATCTGCTTACGGTAAACTTTAGGGGCTATGGTGGCTAATTGTTTTTCTGACTCGATAAAGTGCTGGCGGATTGCTTTACCTACGGGGCTTTTTTCCATTAAGCATAAATGTTTCGCCATATCTAAGCTAATGATGTAATCAATTTGCTTTTGTGGTCTGGCTTTAGTGTATTGCTCATTATTTGCGCTCGCCCGTTTTGGTGAGCTCAAATTTTCAACAACAATAAAATCTAAACCATTAATAAAATCAGCCTGCTTAATACGGGCTTTTATCCAGTTAGAAAAATCACGCCCCACGCCTAAGGCTTGATGTAAATTTCTTGCGTCTATGCCGTGAATGCTCTCTTGTTGTTGGTTGGTATAGGGTTGTTGTTTTAGTAGTGCAATAATTTGATGTTGCATTGTCTTTCCTCGCTTTAATCTCTGTTTTTCCTCGCGCGCGCGTACTGGTAACAAAATTCATTATTTTGCCGTTATCGTTTCAACAAATTTCAATCAGTTTCAACATTTGCCGCTTTTCTGCCCTTAGGGTTATTTAGTGGCTAACTGATGAAATTTAATCAGTTGCTTTAATTGCTTTTCAGCTTGTAATGTTGCCGTTCGATAACTTTCATTATTAGGATATTGCTTATAATCACGCTTAAAGCTCTCTAGTCGCTCGCTAAGCAATAAAACCACTTCACCTAAGGGGTAAGGCTCGTTATCGTTATAAAGGCTCATAAAGTGAAATAGCGTGCGTTTATTGAGATAATGCTCAATCGCTTGGCTAAGTAGTCGCTGTTTAGCTATACGGCATTTCATTTCTTTTCATCTCCATTCTTCAGGTTTTTTCAGGTAGCTATTAAGTTAGCTATCGAGTTAGCTATTAAGGTTTTATTACCTTTTGCCCGGTCTCCTCAATGTTGAGAAAAGCCCTGTAACGCCGTTTTCTGTAACAATGCTTTCCGCAAGGAATAATTTAGCCCGAGCTTTATCATAACGGCGTTTTCGGATAACAATTCATCTACTCGTTTTAGTTCTGGTTCGGTTAAGAATTGGCGTATTTCTGCGTCTTTTGGATAGCCCCTTGCGGTTAGCCATTTCTTTTTACCCACGCCCAAAGTAACACGATAAACAAGATTATTTTCACGGCTATAGGCGTGGGGGTCGTCTTTGCCTTGTCGTTCTAAACTTGCCTTAATGGCATCATTTAGCCGTTGTTGGTCTTGTTTTAAATTCGCCCTTGAGCTAATCCACTTTCTCATATGATTAAACTCGTTAATGTAGGCTTCTTTAAACTGCATTGCTTTCTTGCCAGTAAAACCCATCACAAGCAAAGTAAAACCGTCTTGGGTCATTAGGTATATTGGTTGCCTTTTTCCTCTGTCATCTTTGTAATTTGACGGCTTAAAATTGAGCCGCCAAAATTCAGGCGAGCAATTCAATTCTTTAATAGCTCTTAAAATATTTTTATGTTGCTTGTCAAAGTAACTCGCCACTTTTAAGCTGTCGGTTAGTGCGGTCATTTCTTTGTTAAATAATTTAGGAAAAACCGCCCCATTAAAACACTCTTTCATCATTGTTCTGTTTCCTCTTGTTTTGGTTTAGTGGCTCAATTTGAGCGACTAAAATCACGCCTTAAAATTCGCTAAATAGGCTTGTTGCTCTTGCTCGGTCATCAAGCCTAAATCTCGCTTTACTCGCTCCCTGTTTAATAGGGCTATCGCCTTAATGGCTTCTTTTCGGTTGGCTAGGCGGTAAATCGTGTATTGCCCTAGTTCGCTTTGGGTGGTGGACTGAGTTTTAATCAGGGAAATGTTATGCTTGCTTTCCAATTCCGCCACTTCATTACGTCCGCTATTAATAAAATAGTTCATATCAATTTCACGCCCGCTAATCCCGTTAGGGTGGCTAAGTAGGGCAATGATGACTTTCCCTTTACGGGTAAGGGGTTTTGTTTGGGTTGTCATTGGGTTGCTCCTTTCTATTTAGCGTTTTCGGCTACTAGATAATTCATTAATAAACTGATTAACTTCATCTTCCCGATAGCCGTTAAGTCTTCCGCCTAGGGGAAATGGCTTAGGGAATGTCGGTTTATACTGTGGGTGATTTGGATTCTGCCAACTGTAAAAGGCGGTTTGTTTAATACCTAATCGTTGTTGAAATTCTTTAGACGTGATAACTTTCATATCTTTCCTCTCGTTACGTTGATAAATACAAGCTAAAAAGCTGTTACGGTTTATAGCGTTGCAACGTGAAGAATGGTATGAATGTTTTAAGGATAAAAAAATGCCCTCAACTTGCTAAAGTTAGGGCATTGCTTGCTGTGGGTTAATCTCTGCTAGTAGCGCTCAAGGGGATAATTTTTGTAGCCAATTTTTGCGGATCGTGGCTTCTGAAACTTTAAATATTTCAGTCATTTTTTTAGCAAATTGATTTTTACTTGGTATTCTCCCTCTTTCTCGCTCTCTTGTTTCATATTCTCGCCACTGGGCTATGATTTTCTCTTTAATTCTATTGCTTTTCTCGTGTCGTTTTTGTCCGCCTTTTCTCGCATTGGCAGTTAAGACTTTTTTTGCAATATCCTCATTAATCTTTGAATTATCTATATAATCTTTCCAATTTTGGGCAATATGTATCGCTCTGAATGCACTAATAACATCTCGAGTAGCTAGCGATAGACGATATAAATAAAATTCTTTAAAACTTCCAAAAGCACTACCATAACCACAACTAGACCGATTATTATACTCACTAAATTGAATATCTATATTATTAGTTTCTATAACTTCACTTACATAATATAATGCTAACAATGCCATTAATTCATAAGACTTAATATTAACTACATTACCTAATTCAATATTTGTTACTGGTTTATCAATTAAATTATTTTCTGTAATAAATTTTTCTAACCATTCGTAATTATCTATCCAGTCATCAGGATTCAACATATTCAAATAATTACATACCTTTCCAAGATCATAGGGATAATCACCATCTTTTAGCTCTCCCGATAAATACGCTTTATTAAAAAAATATTTTTCTTTACTCGGATTGTTTTTTATTTTTTCTCTAAATTTATTACAAATTTCATTAAAGCAATCATTTTCAACATATTCAATAAAAAAAACTGTTAAATATTTAACCGTTTCCATTACATCTATATGCTCTTTTTCTTTTAATAATTCCATTGCGGAATAAACCACTTCATCAAACCTAAAATAGTCAGGTTGTAAATCTTCTATTTTATCTAGTAAATGTTGACAAAACTTTTTCATTATTAACCTCTTAATATTCTACGGCTCGTTTTTGACATTGCTCAATAAACTCGCCCCATCTATTCATAATGCCCACTCTCTGATTAAAATAAGTGGCTTTGTTATAAACTCCGCTCACGCCTTGAATATGGTGAGCTAAACAAGCGTCTACATAATCCCTAGGCTCGCCCATTTCATTTAGGTAAGTGCTGGCTAATCTTCGTAAACCGTGGGCGGTTTGCCGTCCTTTATAGCCCATACGGCTAATTACTCGGTTAGCGGTTTCTTTATTCATTGGCTTATCATTCACTAAACTACTCACAAAGACATATCGCATATGCCCCGTAATGCTTTTCATCTTCTCTAAAATTCGGATTGCTTGCGGTGAAAGGGGAACAATATGCGAATGTTTAAGGCTATGGCGTGTTTTCTTCATCTTTTCCGCTGGAATTGTCCAAATCTTATGAATGAAATCAATTTCCGCCCATTCCGCACTAACTGCCTCATTAGGTCTAACCATTGTTAATAATTGCCACATAATTAAATAGCGAGTTTTAGGCTCAATATTGGCGTTTTGTAGGGCGTTAAGAAATTCGGGCAGTTCGTTATGATTAATGGCTGGGTTATTGGTTTTACTGTGCTTAGCAAACATCTTTCTAATATTTGAGCAAGGATTACCCACAATCAAGCCACCATTTACCGCAAAATCTAAGATTTCGTTAATCATCATTATTAGGCGGTGTAAGGTTTCTAATTTGCCTTGCTGGGCGATAGGTTGCAACGTGCTAACCACTAAAGGCGGGGTTATTTCTGTAAGTGGGCAATGCCCTATAAAGGGAAATAAATGCTTTTCAAGCCGTCTATAATTCTTTTCTATGGTCAATTGTGCGACTTCCTGCCGTTTCTTCTCTCGCCATTTTTCAGCTACGGCTTGAAATGTATTGACTAGCTCAAGTTGTTTTTTGATTTTATCTTCTTGCCGTTTGACTTGTGGATCTATCCCTTGAGCAATCAAAGCCCTAAAATCTTCCCGCATTCTACGAGCTTGGGCGAGAGTAACCTCAGGGAATGCCCCTAATCCAATCAACGCATTTTTATTCACAACAGGCTTTTTATATTCAAATCGCCACAACTTAGATCCATTAGCCTTAACTAAAAGGGATAACCCACCACCATCAAAAAGGCGATAATCTTTCTCTTTGGGTTTTGCTTGTGCGACTTGAGTGTTAGTTAGTGGTATTGCTCGCCTTGCCATTATGTCCCTTTCTTTTGCCTATATCGTTAAGAATAACTATACGGCTTTTTAACTATACTGCCCCGTATAGTCATTCGTATAGTTAAAATTGGTGTATTGAAGTGTAGTATAATGTAGTTAAAAACACAATAAAATGCTCTCAAGCCAGTATTTTCAAGGGTTTATCGGTGTTTAATGAAGTGATATGAAGTGGTTGATGGTGCGACTAGCTGGACTCGAACCAGTGACCCCCACCATGTCAAGGTGGTGCTCTAACCAACTGAGCTATAGTCGCATTTGAAAAGTGGGCTAATCATATAAGTTTTTCCTCTTGAACACAAGTTTTTTTATTATTAAGACGAAATGATTGATAAAAATTTAAACATTCCCAGCTAATCTGTGTTTAAATTAATCTGCTTTCGTATAATGTTCAAGTTGTTCTATACCTAAAGCACCAGAAAAGGCTTGTAATCCTGTAGCATTGCCTTTTCGTACCATGCTTTGCATCGCTTGTGTAGGAATATGCAATAACCGATTAGTTAATTTATAACTTAATTCTTGCAGCAACACCTCTGGATTTTGCCCTTGCTGTAATCCTTGTAATGCTTTTTCTAATAATTGTTGTCGGCTTTGTTCTGCATCTTGACGGTAATGTTGAATTAAGCCTGAAAACTGATGCACTTTTAACCAATCAAAAAAATCCTGACATTCTTGGCTAATAATTTGTTCTGCTTGATATGAAGCCTTTTTTCTTGTATCTAAATTGCGTTGAATAATACTTTGTAAATCATCAACGCTATAATAATAAACGGTATGTATATCGCTTACCCTTTCATCAACATCTCGAGGAACAGCAATATCAACAATTAACATAGGTTTATTTTTCCGTCTTTGTTGAGCTTGTTTTACCATATTTTGTGTAATCAAGATTTGTTCACTGCCCGTTGAACTAATAACAATATCAGCAATATCAAGTCCTTGTTGCAACTCTGTTAGAGTAAGAAGATTTATGTTAGGTTGAGCTAATTTTGCCACAAGGGTTTCTGCTCTCGCTAAAGTGCGGTTGGCTATGGTTAAATTTTTTGCACCATGTTGTAATAAATGACGAGCCACTAACTCAATAGTCTCCCCTGCCCCGACTAACAAAATATTAAGATGATGAAAAGAATCAAAAATTTGCCTTGCTAAATTACAAGCTGAATAAGCAACAGAAACCACTGAACTGCCGATTTCCGTTTCAGTACGCACACGTTTCGCCGTAGCAAAGGTTTTTTGAAATAAGCGAGAAAGTTCACTAGAGATATTTTGCTGTTGAGTTTGATAAAAATCCTCACTATATTGATAGGCTTGTTTAACCTGCCCCAAAATTTGAGGTTCACCTAAAATTAAGGAATCTAATCCACAAGCAACTCGCATAATATGCTGTACAGCTTGCATATTTTGGTAATAATAACTGTGTTTTTCTAAGGCGTTAAAATCAATTTGATGGATTAAAGCAAACCAATATAGACAATGTTGTTGCCAAATTTCGCTTTCTTCTGGGGGAATTTTTTTATTATGTAAATAGATTTCCGTCCTATTACAAGTAGACAAAATCACGGCGTGTTCAGCTAAGCCATTACGCTGTAATTGTTGCAATGCTAAAATTCGTTTTTGCTCAGAAAACGCAACTTTTTCTCGTAGCGAAACTGTGGCAGTCTTATGGTTCACACCAAGCACTAGAATTGTCATAAATCACTGATAATTGCGTTGCTCTTACAAGTCAATTTAATCATTATTTTGCTCTTGCAATCTATCACGCCAAATAAAATCCCCCAAATAATTGCGTTATTTTAATCAATCCCATTAAATTGAGCAAATCAAACCTGAATAAACCGCTACCTTTAATCATAAATCTCGGTTATTTGCCTTGTTAATACTGCGATAGGTTAGAAAGTAATAACTCGTTACACCAATTAACACACAAAAGAACATAAACAATAACATCGGCATTGCGCTATAAATTGGCAATAAAGATAGTAAAAAGCCGACCAATGCCCCTGTGCCAAAACGGATAGTGCCAACCAAGGAATTGGCTGTGCCTGCATATTGCGGAAATTGCTCTAAAATTGATGCCATGGCATTGGAGCCAATGGTAGATAACATACCAATATAGCAAGCAATCCCTAATGCCATTGCCCAAAACCCAAGATCAAATATTGCTACAAGAAATAACCAAGTACCTGCGATAAATTGTACTGATAAACCAAAGCGTAACATTTTTTCTGCCCCGACCTTCATTACCATACGGCTATTAATTGAGGTAAATATAATCATCATTGACATATTCATAATGAAAAAATAACCAAAATGTTCAGAGGCAATACCATAAATATCAATATAAACAATTGAGCCAGAAGTAAGAAAACAAAACATTCCCGCAAAAGAAAACGCCCCACAAAGCACATAACCTACCACAGCTTTGACTTGAACTAATGAACGAAAGTTACGCACAATACCCCCAAGATTAAATACAACTCGTTTCTCGGGTGGCAACGTTTCAGGAATACGAATCAGCACCAATAAACAAGACAAAAAGCCCATAAAAGCTAAAACATAAAATACCGTATGCCAATGAAAAAATTTAGCAATATAACCGCCAATAAAAGGGGCTAATAAGGGGGCTAACATTGAAATGAGCATAATTAACGACATCATTTTAGAAAAATAGTTTTTGCTAAATAAATCCCGCAATAATGCCCCTAATATCACTGCAGGGGCTGAGGCAAATAAACCTTGCACAAAGCGTAAACCGAGAAAATGCTCAATACTGGCAACTTGCGTTAAGATTAAGGCAATACTGGCAGAAACAAAAGTCCCAATTAAAATGGCGGGCTTACGTCCAAAACTATCCGCAATCGGTCCCCATAAAAGCTGCCCAAGGGCAAAACCGAGGGTAAATAATGCTAACGTATTTTGTACACGCTCAGGGCTGACCTGTAAATCTTGTGCTATATCTAAAAAAGAGGGCAAATACATATCAATGGCTAAAGGGGGCAACATTGCCAAAATTCCCAATACCAAAATAAACATAAAACTTGCCTGCTGTTGTGCAGAAGTATGCTGATTCATGTTAATTTCCTAAATAAAGATCAATAAATTAAAAATTATCTTTTGCTTGGCGTAATTGAATAAATTCGGTCAAATTTTTAGCTTGTAGAAAGGGATTAATCTCTCGCTCTAATTTTAAACTGGTAGGCAAACTTGGTTTTCCCTCAGCTCGCCATTTCTCCACCAAAATTTTCTGATTTTGCACCGCACTTTTATGCATTTGATCCTGAGCCACATGATAAGCAAACTTAAGATTGGACAAAGTATATTCATGAGCAGGGCAAACAACAGTTTCTACAGGTAATTGGTTTAAGCGTTGTAACGAGGCAAACATTTGTGCATAATCGCCAGTAAACACTCGCCCACAACCAGCGGAAAACAGCGTATCGCCACAAAATAAATGCCCATCAAGCAAAAAGCTCACATGGTTCGCCGTATGCCCACCACTGGGAATGACCTCAATCTGATAATGTACCGTATGAAAAATACCTTCATTAATTACCGTTGAAACATATTCTGCCGTTTCACTCGGCCCATACACCTCCACTTGTGGATATTGCTGACGCAAATCTTTTACTCCTGCCACATGATCATCATGATTATGGGTTAGCAAAATCGCCTCCAGAGCAAGGTGATGTTGCTGCAAATAATCAATAACAGGACGAGATTCTGCGGGATCGATCACAATAACAGGTAAATTTTCTCGCCCATACAACCAAATATAGTTATCATTAAGAACTGGTAGTGCAACTAACATAAATTCTTCCTATTGAGAGCAGTAAATGAAATGGCAAGCTAAATCTAACACAACCTTTCGCTTACCTACCTGTTGGCAAGAAATCCAACAAGGCGAACAATATCGTAAATTGCTTGAACAATACTTTGCAGACTGGTTTCCTAAAATTTTAGGCTACCATATTCTCTATATCGGTGGATTAAGTGCCGAAATCCATTATGAATTACCTCTGCGTAACCAAATGGTCATTTGCCCAGAAATTCCCCCAAATCTCACCGCACTTTACGCCAATAGACCCGATCATACACTGATTAATGCCAAAATAACAGAGTTACCCTTAATAGAAAAACAGGTTGATGCTTGTCTATTAATCAATAGTCTGAACTTTTGTCAAGATCCCCATCAATTACTACGTGAAGTCAATCGGGTATTAACCGATGACGGCTATTTATTTCTCTCATTGTTTAATCTATGTAGTCCCCTTTTATTTAAGCAACATCTCAACACAAAACAACACCAAGCCCTCCCTTTTCGTCAATTTATCGATTGGCGTATTTTAGACTGGCTTGCTTTATTACATTTTGATATTTTAGATTATCAACGTTTAACCACCCCACCACTTCCCAGCTGTTTCTCGCCATTAAGCGTCATCGTGGCACAAAAACGAACCTACCCCATACCTTTCACACCACAAAAAGTGCGGTTTAAAAACCAACAAGTTTTTAATGTGGCGGAAATTTGTCGGTGTGGTGAAATTTAGATTGTTTATAGGATTATTTTCTCCGAAATACAACCTGATTTCACCGTCTGGCGATCTAATTTCTTTATGAAAAGAAAAATAAATCGCCTAAGAGCAAATAGAACTAATTTAAATCATTTAAAATCCGTTCTATCCAAGCACTAAATGAATAGTAATTTTTGATATTTTCATCAATAGGCTGATAAGGCTTAGCTAAAAAGTCGCATAAAGATTCAGCATTATTATTTTCCCAAATAAGAATATTATTTGGATGATAGAAATCATAATTTTTTACAGATTTATTCGTTGTAATTAATTTTTTATCAAAACACATAGCATCAAATATTCTAAAAGATAAACCTGAATGTTTTGGATTAACAAAATCCACTACCACACTGCAATGTTTGACTTTCTGTAAATTTTTTTCAAACGTAAAAGACTCTTGAGGCAAAAGGTGGGTTATTCCTTGAGTACCTAACACTTTTTTTGCGTTTTCTTGTTTTGACACTATATAGAAATCAAGGGGTAAATGACAACGGTTAGCTGTATCGACAAAATATTTGATTTCACTGTTTCTATCGGCATTATATCCACCAAGAAAATAAATACCTGATGAATGCTGTTTTTCTTCTGTGAATACTAAAGGAAAATCAAAGAAAAAATTTGTGGTTGGCTTGACATGATAAGACGCATATTTTTTCACATCTGATTGATCAAAAACATAAAAGTCATTGAAAAATTCTGTATATTCTAGAATATCAGGGAATACATCAATACCATCCCATTGATAATTGACGCAATGTTGTGAAAGTAATGAGATTTGTTGAACAAATGATTAAAGATATTGGTTCGAATAAATAAAGCATAATCTGCTTTTTGTTGCTGAAGTAAGGCTATTTTGTCAGAAATATCCTGAAAAAATGGTGAAAGCTGTAAATATTTTTTATATTCACTACTTTTATTAATATATTTATCGTAGAGTAATTTTATCGGGCTAAATGGGGTAATAAAATGTGTTTTTTTAATATTATAGCAGAATGTAATGACATCAAATCCTCAGTATTCAAGGTTTCTTTGAATACATTTTTCTAGACCGTATAAATATGGCAAGGCAAGAATAATTTTCTTTTTCATTATGATAACTTCTCAATAATATTTTGTAGTGCTTGAATATGTGTCATTAAGCTTGGATCGTAATTTAATGCTTTTAGAGGTTGTTCTATTCGAGCAATATGTTTTATTGATGATTTTATTGCCAAATCAAGAGTAGATCTATTTTTTCGGTTAAAAGTATAACCAAAGTTATTTTGAAAGACTTCTGTACAAGCCATATTTTCAGAAAAAATAATTGGTGTTCCACAGAGAATAGATTCAACACCTACTAAGCCAAAAGGCTCGTATTTAGAAGCCATAATAGTATAATCGGCTGCCTGATATAACTCTGGCATATTACTACAAAATCCGAGGGAACGAATGTTTTTGCTTTCTGTAACTTGTGTGCCCGCAACAATTAATTTAATAGGTAAATTTGTTTGCTCAAAATAGCTTTTGAGTAAATCAAATCCTTTGCGAGAATGTCCCGTAGAGGGAAATACATAAATGATTTCTTGAGGAGAAAAACCAAATTTTTTTCTTAAATTTGACCGCACTTCTTTACTAATAGTATGAAACTTTTTTGTATTAGCTGGGGGATAAATGACCTTAATTTTCTGTTCAGGAATATTATAAAGCTCAACTAATTCATTTTTCATTAATTGAGAATGGGCAATAATTAATTGGCATTCTTCATAGGCTTTTTGCTCATTAGAGATTTTTAGTTTTTCTAGTAATGTTGGTGTTTTATTAAGGGCGCGTAAATAACCTTTGTGTTGCCCGCCACAAATAAGAATATCAGATTTCCTTACCTGTTGAATGGAAATAACAATTTCATTTTCTGCTTTTTGTTTTTGTATTGCTCGAGCAAAAAGAGGTAGGCGAAGTTTCTTTGGACACCAAGATAAATTAATTTTTTGAGGATCAATCCATTGATACTCTTTTAATGTTTTATCAAATGATGTTGAATAGAATTTTGTTTTTACTCCAAGCTGATGAAATCCATCGACCAAGTCTAAAATATAACGTTCAACACCACCACCTTGTTTAAACTTTAGGCACGTTAGAGAAAAAGACATATTGTCCCCCAAAAATTAGTTATATTGTTCAATCTATGAACGTCTAAAACTTAATGAATGAAATAATAAAATTTTATAAAAAAATTTCCTCTATAATCGGATAACCTCTTTATAAATAAGTATATTATTTTTGATAATTTACGCATATTTATACAACAAAAAGGAAATGACAACAACTTTTTCAGTTGAAAATGTATAACGTTTGCCATTTCTATTATTGTATTGATAATGTTTAAATGCTTCATTGTCGCTTTATCAGAAACTCATAAAAAATAGTTACTTTTCTATTTCTCTACCTTACTCCCCTTCAACAATTTTCTTATCCAACTACGATTTGGGTTTAAGGCATTGATAATGTCATTGCTAAGTGGAAGAGGTTCAGCATAGATGAGCGAGGCGAGGGTTTCGGCGAGTAATGGGGCGGAGGTTAAGCCTCGTGAGCCTAATGCACCGAGTAAAAAAAGATTGTCAAAATTAACCGCACTTTTTATGGGCTGTTGGCGGCGGCGTAGGTTATATAGATTGGCGTAATCGGTTGTTTGTTGCGCAAAATTTGGGACATTACCCATCATAGGAAGTCGATCTCGTACCGCACAACGTACCCCAATTCTCGCTTGGTTGCTGCTGGTATCAATATCTTTGACCCAAGATGCATCAGCCAGATTTTGTTGAATTTTTTGTTGATTTTGTTGTTGTTCTTGCAAGCTAAATTGTCTATCAGCACAATCCCTAATATGGCTTGCACCAAGGCAATGTTGTTGATCTTGGGGATCTTGTGGTGTGAGGTAGCCGTCATAGCAAATAACGCTTTTTAGTTTTGCCAAGTTTGGCGAGCTGGCGATATGGCTCACTTGCCCACGTACGGGATAGGTAGGTAAGGCTTGAGTTTGGCTAAATTGGTTAATGTTATGTCCATTGGCGAGAATGACAATGCGATGTTGAAAGCATTCTCCTTGCTCATTTTGTAAATGCCAATCATGGGCATGATGATGAAGTGCGGTAATATTTTGTTGTGTTTTTATGCTAACCCCTTGTTGTTGTAGATAGTGCCATAAATTTTGGACTAGTTGACGTGGAGCAAGCCAACCACCTTGTGGGATAAAACCGCCATGGCAAGGAAGGGGTAAGCCTGCGATTTCGCTAAGTTGTGAGGCGGAGAGGGCTTGGTAAATATCTTTAGGTAAGTCAAGTTGAGCAATTTTGGCTAATTTTTTTGCCACATTTTCCTGGTAAGCACAGAGGATTACGCCACAATTTTGTTGAGCAAAATCAATGTGTTGTTGTAACCAAGCTAATTGTTGTTGGCAATAAGCAAAGGCGTGTAAGTAAAAGCGGATATTGCGTTCATCATCATCGCTTAATTGAGGATAATATGCGCCTTGTTTATTGCCTGAGGCATTGAGAGCGGGTTGGGGATCTTGACAATAAAGGGTGATTTTTGCTCCACGTTGCCAAAGAGACAATGCGGTAAAAGCAGCAGCTACGCCCCCGCCCACAATGGCAATATCAAAAACTTTGTCAGAATTAACCGCACTTTGAGGAAGTTGCCAAGGGGTTGTTAGGGGAAGTGCGGTGTGATTTTGTGATTTTTTTCCCACCAACATTTCCCGTTTTTTGCCAAAACCTTTGGCTTTAGCAACTTCAAAACCTGCTTGTAATAAGCCTTTACGCACATGACTGGCTGCGGTAAAGGTGGCAAAAGTGCCGTTGGGTTTGGTTAAACGGTACATGTGTTGATAAAGTTGATCATTCCACATTTCTGGATTTTTGGCAGGCGAAAAACCATCTAAAAACCAAGCATCAATCTTATTATTCATATAATCGCCTAATTGCGGTAGGTTATCAGCAATATCGCCAAACCATAAATCTAGCGAGGTTTCGTCAAACTGAAAACGGTAGCAACCTTCAATAGGGGAGAGCCATTTTTGTTGCAATTCATCACATAACAGGGCAAATTCTTGGTATTGTTGTTGTGCTTGGCGTAAATCAGCCAAGGATAAGGGATATTTTTCAAAGGAAATAAAGCATAAACGGCGTAATGGGGATTGAGGGTATTGTTGGCGAAATTGACGAAATAATTGGATTGTGGCGAGAAAGTTTAAACCTGTGCCAAATCCTGTTTCTGCAATAGTAAAATGGGCTTGTGTGCTAGTTAGCCAACGTTGCCAAAGTTGATTACCTTGTTGAAAAACATAGCGACTTTCGGCAAGACCGTCTTGATTAGAAAAATAAACGTCATCAAATTGATGAGCCACTGGAGTATTTTGTTGATTAAAATAAATGTTGGCGAATTGAATTTTACGCATAAAAATATCTCTTTTTACTATTTAACGCTATAATACCCTGAGTTTTTATTTTATGCACTGGTCTTACATTCTAATTTATGCTTGCATAATTATTTTTTCATAGTAAGTTAGTGCAAATTTCGCGTTCTATATTTGAGGAGAAGCAATGAAAAGAGCAGTGATTACAGGTTTTGGTGTCATTTCAAGTATTGGTAATAATAAACAAGAAGTATTGGCATCATTAAAAGCAGGTAAATCGGGGATTGAGGTTGTCCCTGAGTTTGTGGAAATGGGAATGCGTAGCCATGTGGCGGGAACATTGAAAATTACCCCAAGTGAACATATTGATCGCAAAATTTATCGCTTTATGGGCGATGCCGCAGCCTATGCTTACCTTTCTATGAAAGAGGCGATTGAAGATGCAGGCTTGACGGAAGAACAGGTATCCAATGATCGTACAGGCTTAGTGATTGGTGCAGGAACAGGTTCAGCCCATAATCAATTAGTGGCTTGCGATGCAGTGCGTGGTCCGAGAGGGGTAAAAGCGGTTGGGCCTTATGCGGTAACCAAAACCATGGCATCAAGTGTTTCAGCTTGTTTAGCCACGCCTTATAAAATTCGTGGGGTGAATTATAGTATTAGTTCGGCTTGTGCCACTTCAGCCCATTGTATTGGACACGCTTTAGAGCTTATTCAATTAGGCAAGCAAGACATTGTCTTTGCAGGAGGGGCGGAAGAGCTTTCTTGGGAATGTGCCACAGAATTTGATGCCATGGGAGCAGTATCCACCAAATATAATGATACCCCAGAAAAAGCCTCGAGAGCTTATGATGCCAATCGTGATGGTTTTGTGATCGCTGGTGGCGGTGCTGTGGTGGTTGTGGAAGAATTGGAACACGCTCTGGCTCGTGGTGCGAAAATTTATGCCGAGATTGTGGGCTATGGCGCAACTTCAGATGGTTATGATATGGTTGCACCAAGTGGCGAAGGGGCAGAGCGTTGTATGCAACAAGCCATGGAAACGGTGGATACACCGATTGATTATATTAATGTACATGGCACGTCAACCCCAGTGGGCGATGTAAAAGAATTAGGTGCAATTAAAGCGGTCTTTGGCGAAAATATCCCTGCCATTTCTTCTACAAAATCAATGACAGGTCATTCTTTAGGGGCTGCCGGTGCTCACGAGGCGATTTATACCTTATTAATGCTAGAAAATGATTTTATTGCACCAAGCATTAATATTGAAACCCTAGATGAACAAGCACAAGGTTGTAATATCATCACAGAAACTAAAGAAAATGCAGGCTTACATACGGTAATGTCAAATAGCTTTGGTTTTGGCGGGACAAACGCTACGTTAGTGTTTAGACGTTATCAGAAATAATATTTAATCAGTATAAAAACGGCTTAGGTTTTCCTAAGCCGTTTTTTGTAAGTATTTTTTTTGCTTATTCCCACTCAATTATCTATTTGAAGCATAAGATATTGATTATAAATGGAAATAAAACAACAATATCTTAATTTTACCGTCATTTTTACCGTCAAAAAATAAAAGTACTTTAAGTTCGCTCAGCTATCCATTTATCAATGTCTGATTTACGCCAAGCTACTCGCCCCATTGAGACTTTAACGCTTTTAGGAAATTCATCTTTCTTTATCATACGCCAAATAGTTGAGTAACTCAAACTTGTTATTTCTATTACTTTTGACTTACTTAATAAAATTGTTTGTTGTTCCATAATTTCCCCCCCCTACAAATACTTATCCTTAATCAACCTATGCAAAACGTTTTTAAACGCTCTGACATATTTCGCATTAAAGTTTAGCCATTTAAGCCTGATATGTTTTGTATTCTTCCAATCAGATATAAATCGATTACGTTGAATACACTTTTTATAGGCTTTCTTGGTTTGCCTGAAATTCCAACATTTTCGCTGTCGGCAACAAGTGATTTCTACTTCATTAGTTTTGGTGTTATAGGCTTCTAGGTTAATCATAGGTTATACTCACTTTCTAAATATTGCTGAATTCTCAATCCAATCCACCGCATTACAGGAACAGCCATTGGAAAAGGCTCAATTTCAGCAAACCACAAAGGCTGTGCGAAATCATGCCAAGCACAGGTTACTGCCTCAATTCCTGAACAGATTGAGCCATAAGTGAATTTCATTTGCTCTCTCTTTATGAATAAATAAAAAAAGCCACGATTGTGGCTATGTGATTTGTAATATTTTAATCCTTATCCGTAGAAATACATTCCCTGTATCCAAAGGGATTAAGACTTATCAATTAATACACATTTCAACAAATAAATCATATATAGAAATACCTTTCTTACTTCGGCATCATTGTTATTACTTTGTTGTTCCTCACATATAGCGATCAAATTTTTAACCTCCGCTATATCGATCTTAAAATCCCAATCCATATCAAGCCCCATATAAGGAGCATTAAAATAATTGACTAAAACAAAATAAATGCCCTTACGGTATCTATCCGCACCCGTTATTTTCCCATCTAAGAAATTAGACAGGCTCTTATAAGAAATTAAATCCTTAGAAGAAGATAATAATTCTCCGATAAAAACTTCTATTTTTTCTCATCCTCTATGCTTGAATTGTGAAAAAATAGTTTTATTACTTCCACATAATTTAGTAGTGTATTAAACTCCCCTTTCATATCCTCAGCTATATAAAAATCATTATTTATAACATCATGCAAGGCTTTCATATAATTAGCCTCATACTTTACTAAGTCAGCTAATTCTACTGAACTTAGATCATTTTCATTAAAAATTACAGTAGCTAACATTATTATATCTCCTCAAATATGTTTAATTTTCTTTCAACACCCTCAACGCCTTAATAAACTCAGGAATATAAGTATCAAAAGCGTTCATTAATTTTTCATCACGTTTAACGGTGTATAAATAAAGCGGTTGTGGTTGATATTCTGGGCAGTAGCTTACAAAATCCCAAGTTTCATAACCAGTTACCCATAATGCGGATTGCACTTGAATGATGTATTCATTAGGGACACCGCCCTCAAGCAAATAAACAATGTGGGTTTTCATTTTAGGGCATTTAATTTCAAGCCCTTTTTTTAACTCAGGCATTAAACCATCAGGGCTTATCATTAATTCCCTTGCCTGGTTTAAATACACACCGCCTACTTGAACAACGGTATTGCCGGTTAGAAATTCGTAAGCACTTCTAGCTAAAGGCTCAAGCTGATTACCTCGCTCCATAGCGGGCGTTTTTATCGTGTCGGCAGTATGTTCTATGCTTTCTGCTACAAGTTCCGCAAGATAGCCTGTCCAACCTGATGATTTATTACCACTCGCTGTCACAATATGCTTTATGCCTGTAGCAGTGGGTATGCCTAACCTTGCGGCAAGCCATTCCTCAGTTCCTTGTTCGCAATCTAAAGTAATTAATCCGTCAATCATAATGGCACGTCCTCACCGTCAATACCGTCATCACGAATTTGCTGTTGATTAAGTTTATCTTTGAGTTTTTTCAACACTTTCTCCGTCATCGCCTTTGGAATACTTTCAATATTTTTCACGCCACAAGCCGCCAGCAAGCCGTCCATATTTGATGAAGTTACCTCAACTAATTGCTTAATTTCCTCGATTTGTTCGGCGGAAATAAGCTCAATCGCTTGTCCTTCAAGGATATTTGCTTTAGGGGTAACATTGATCGGCTCTTTGTTATTTTCTGCAATGCGATCAGCTTCATCTTGATCATAAATCCCTGTAAACCCAAAGGCTAATCTTGCACATTGAATCATCGCTTTATGACGTAACATTCGTTTAGGGTGGGTTTGCCAAGGTCCCATATTACGATAGCACTCGCTCATATATTCCGTAACTGAAATGGGTTTGGAACGGTCTTTACGGTAAATGCGACAAGTGCATTTTTCATCATCAAGATCAAATTCAATGCCGTCAAACTGCGGATTTTCGTTTAGAATTCTTGCCCAACCATCCACCCCAACAATCGGGACAATGCCGTTATTTTTATCAGGGAAAGCGTAAATTTCTTTTGTCCAAGGATTAAGCCCATATTGATTAGCCACGATTAAGAGTGCTGTCATTTGGCTATCATTCACATTGCCTTTAAATGCGGTATTTTTTAGGGTTAGCATTAAATCTGAACCATCAGCAATTTCAAACCGATTGGCAAGTTTTTGAGTTAGGGATTGAAGTGTTGTTGACATAATATTTCCTCTGCTAAGTTAAATTTAGGGTATAAAAAACCGCACTTGCCTAAAATCAAGTGTAAGTGCGGTTGGTTTTTGGAAAGTTTTTCAGAATGAATTTAAGGTTTGACGTGAAGTGATAATGCTATATTTTTTATCAATTCAACTTCGTCAATCTTATCCCCTGATAATTTAATGCTTTAACAGGGGCAAAATAAGCTCTGGCTTGTTCTACTGTACCTGTAAATGGAATTTGTAGCATAAAATTAAAAACGGGCTGATGATGTTCTGAGCTTTGATTCTCTGATTGTACTGCTGTTTGGTTTGCCTGCGGTTCTGGAGTAACGGCGTGAGCTTGTGCGTTAGTGTTAGCTTGTGCGTTAGTTTTCGCCTCAATCTCTGCTTTGAGTTGTGCCTCACGCTCCGCTTTTTCTCTTGCCTCTTGTTCGGCTTTCGTTTTGATTTCAAGCTCTCGTTGTTTTTCAGCTTCAACACGCTCAGCAATGATTTGTTCAATATCATCTTGACCAGCAATTAATTTGACTTCATCACTATAGTAAAATCTAATTAAATACGCTACAATATTCACATGGCATACTCAAAAGACTACCGACAAATGATATTAGCCAAACTCAAAGGAGGCGCAAGCTTTCGAGAATTGGCACAAGAGTTTCAGCTCAGTACTAACACCATCCAGAGATGGAAGAAAAACCCTGAGCGAAAGAAACGTATTGTTAAACCTTATAAGATTGATAATGACCTCCTCAAAGCCGATGTTGAAGCTTATCCCGATGATTATCAATGGCAGCGAGCACAGCGTTTAGGTTGTAGCCAAAACGCCATTTGTACGGCTTTAAAAAGGCTCGGAATAACACGTAAAAAAAGACGTTAGCACATTCTCAAGCAGATACTGAAAAACGAAAGTATTTTCTTAATGCGCTAAAAGCATTTAAAAAAGCGGGGAGAAAAATCATTTATTTAGATGAAAGCGGTTTTAAAATGCATGACAACAGACCGCATGGGTATGCTCAAAGAGGTAAGCCTTGTCTTAGCCAATCCAACTGGCAACTTAAAAACCAGAGCAATGCCATCGGTGCTGTGCTTAATCAACAGCTGTTTGCTGTGGGGCTGTATGATTGCAGTATTAATAGCGATGTTTTCCATGGTTGGGTCGAGCAGTTATTACTTCCGCAACTTCCTGATAACAGTGTTATTGTGATGGATAATGCCGCTTTTCATAAAGGTTCAGACACAAAAGCATTGATAGAAGCCGCGGGGCACACCATTCTCTGGCTCCCACCTTACAGTCCTGACCTTAATCCAATTGAGCGTACTTGGGCTTGGATAAAGCAAAAACGCAAAGAGTGGCAGTTAAATTGTATTGACAGTCTATTCTTTTATTTTATGTGGTTATGTGGTGATTTTTAATGGGGTTTACTATATATTTTTCCTAACGACTCTCTCTCCGCCCAACGAACATAATCTGCTGGAAAGAAAGGTTTATCTGCTATGCCTGAACGCTCTATATCAATATTTAATAGCAACGCCAATACCCCTGCTTCAAATGACCAATAACCAAAAAAGAATTCTTCACAATCTTTATGGTAATTATACCAATAAGTGTCTTTATTACTTTTATACCAATCTTTTAAGTATTGGATTAATAACCTTTCACGTTCAGAATCAATTTTGCTTTGTACTAATTCAGGAAAATAACGATAACAGGCTTTTGGAAAAAAAGGCTTATCAGCCACGGCTAAAGCCCCTTGATAACCTAAAAAATCAAGTAAGGCTTTCATTGGCGGATCGACATAAGGTAGGGGATCATTTTCATCACTACCGCCAAGCTATTGTGGAATATGCATTAAGGTTTCTTGATCATTGACTAATCCCGCTAACCCTAGTAACCATAAAATATAAGCATAACTATCTGCTTCATATAAATAGAGTTTATCATCTGGGAATTCCAGATCAAAATGACGATGAAAACGTTTTAACATTTGGCGAGTTTCACTAATAACAATATCTTTATTTTCACCCGCAGAATAGAGTAACTGACAAAGCTCCATTTGACTATTTATTTGACGCCAACTTAATGAACGGTAATAAGAATTTAATCTATTCGGATCATCAGGATCCTCTTTTATATAATCAGGGGCAATTATTGAAAATACATCTTTTTTCTTATTTTTAATTAAATAAGTTTTGTAATCTTGCATATGATTCTCTTTTAAAAATATAGCCCACTTTTTTATTTCAAATTCACTCATTAATTTACTCCTTAATTGGAATTGTACCTACGATTTTAACATCTTTACCTTTATCGACTAATTTATAAATCTCAACAACTTTACCATTTTCATCAACAATCATTAGCCATTTTTCATCGCCATATAACAAAAAGAGGAAGCCAAGCTCCCTCTAATAATATTACCCCCTAATCTCTCTCGCCCAACGAACATAATCTGCTGGAAAGAAAGGTTTTTCTGCGATACCTGAACGTTCTATATCAATATTTAATAGCAACGCCAATGCCCCCGCCTCAAATGCCCAATAACCGAAAAAGAATTTTCCGTCATTTCGCTTATGTCTATCATACCAATAAGTGTCTTTATTACATTTATACCAATCTTTTAAATATTGGATTAATAGCTTTTCACGTTCAGAATCAATTTTGCTTTGTACTAATTCAGGAAAATAACGATAGCAGGCTTTTGGAAAAAAAGGCTTATCTGCCACTGATAAAGCCCCTTGATAACCTAAAAAATCAAGTAAGGCTTTCATTGGCGGATCGACATAAGGTAGGGGATCATTTTCATCACTACCGCCAAGCCATTGTGGAATACGTATTAAGGTTTCTTGATCATTGACTAATACTGCTAACCCTAGTAACCATAAAATATAAGCATAACTATCTGCTTCATATAAATAGAGTTTATCATCTGGGAATTCTAGATCAAAATGACGATGAAAACGTTGTAACATTTGACGGGTTTCGCTAATAACGACTTCTTTATTTTCTCCAGCTGAATAGAGTAATAAACAAAGTTCTAATTGTTCACTAGCTTGATCCCAATTTAATAAACGGTAATAACGAGCCAAACGATCTGGATCTTTATCATCATTTTGAATATAGTCTGGAGCTTTAATTTTGGAAAGATCTGTATTTTTACTCTCTAATAAAAAACTTTTATATTCTTCCATTTGTTTCTCTTTTAGAAAAATATCGCGTTTTATTTTTTCAAATTGGTTCATTTTTACTCCTCTTTTTTACTTTATAGGGACAGTCCCAATAACTTTAGCATCCTTACCTAATTGATAAATTTCAACCACTTTACCATTTTCATCAACAATCATTAACCATTTTTCATCGACATATAATAAAAAGAGGAAGCCAAGCTCCCCTATTAATAATATTCTCTCTTAATTTCTATCCTAATACAGATCTTTGAGAATAGCGATCTAAACTGAAAAAGTTTCAGTAGTTTTCAGTTAAAAATGATCTGAAAAATTAACATAAATTCATAACATACTGATAAATAATAATATTTTATATTTTACGTCATCTTTGATTGCTTTTTGATTGTTTTTTATTCGTTTTGGTGGCTGTTACAGCCACTAGATTTTTTTATAAAAAGCCTCTCAAAAATACACAACAGCCACTGAACAGCCACCAGTGAAATTTAATGCAAATTTTAGGCAGTCAAAAAATAAAATTTAAACAGAGAAAAAAGAGGGATTGAAAAGCAAAAAATCCTTGCTAATAAGTAAAATTAACGAACTTTAAATCAAAGGAAGTAAAAATATGAGTTAAGATAAGTAATTGATTTTATTGAGCATGGAGGCGTGTCCCGGAGTCGAACCGAGCTACATGGATTTGCAATCCAGTGCATAACCGCTTTGCTAACACGCCTGATTAAAAGGGATATTTTTGAATGGTGCCCGAGGGCGGACTTGAACCGCCACAGCCCGAAAGCCGAGGGATTTTAAATCCCTTGTGTCTACCGATTTCACCACTCGGGCAATGGAGCGGGAAACGAGGCTCGAACTCGCGACCCCGACCTTGGCAAGGTCGTGCTCTACCAACTGAGCTATTCCCGCTAATTTTGTTTAACCCATTGTGCTAAACAACGAGGTGCATTTTACTGATTTATTCCGTTCAGTCAAATAAATTTTGTGAAATCTTTTGCTAAACGCTTAAAAAAAATTCAATCTGCTTAATTTACGTTTCAATATCATCTAATAAGCTACCTTTAGCGGCTTTTAGATATTGTAACATTGACCAAACCGTTAATATCGCAGCAATATATAAAAAGATTACACCGATAATTTCCATTAAGGGACTTTGTCGCCATAATAAGGCAATTAAAGATAGCATTTGTGCCGTCGTTTTTACTTTGCCTAACCAAGATACAGCTACTTTGCTACGACTTCCTATTTCAGCCATCCATTCTCTCAAGGCAGAAATAATAATTTCCCGTGAAATCATAATAATCGCTGGAATGGTAATCCAAAAAGAATGATGATATTCCACAACTAATACTAAGGCTGCCGCCACCATAACTTTATCCGCTACGGGATCGAGAAAAGCCCCAAAACGGGTGGTTTGTTTCCATTTGCGAGCCAAATAACCATCTAGCCAATCTGTTATTGAAGCTAGCATAAAAATAAGTGCTGTGGCAAAGGGCGCCCAAGTAAAAGGTAAATAAAATACAAGAATAAAAATGGGAATTAATACCACACGAAATAAGGTTAAAAAGGTGGGAATATTTAATTTCATGCTACACCTAATCAAATTTGAGTTAAAAATTTTGCAAAAATAGACCGCACTTTATTGATGCTTTTGTTGCAAATAGCGTTCTACCGTATCAACAATCGCTTGGGTTTGTGTATCAATTTCAATATTCACTTTATCGCCAAGTTTTCTTTTACCAATTAAGGTACGATTTAAGGTTTCAGGGATCAAATTAACACAAAATGATTGCTGAGTTACCTCACCAATAGTTAAACTAATGCCATCAACGGCAATAAAGCCTTTTGCTAAAATATATTTCATTATGGCTTGTTGTGGTAACTTGAGCCAAAGTTGATAATTATGTTCACTACGAATAATTTGGCTCACTTCAGCCGTACAAAATATATGCCCCGATAAAAGATGCCCACCAATTTCATCGCCCATTTTCATGGCTCGTTCAATATTCACAAAATCCCCCACATTTACTTCCCCTAAATTTGTTATTCTTAGGGTTTCTTGCATCAAATCAAAACTAATTTGATCGCCGTCAATGTGGGTTACGGTTAAACACACCCCATTATGTGCCACAGAAGCGCCTATTGTTAAATTCTCACACATTTCCTGTGGCATTTTAATGCAGTGTGTTTTAAAATCCTGTTTTTCGCTGATCGCCACGATTTGGGCGACACCTTGAACAATTCCTGTAAACATATTGTTCTCTCAATTTAACCAAAAATATATTGCAATTATAGACTGATTTAGTAAATTTTTTAATGTTATTTTATGAAAAAAACCTTTTCTTCTTCCTCTTATCAGCAAATAAGACAATTAATTTATATTGCCTTTCCCATTTTATTAGCACAAATTGCCCAAAACTCCATGGGATTAGTGGATACCATTATGGCAGGGCGAGTAAGTGCAGCGGATATGGCAGCAATTTCCGTAGGAGCATCAATTTGGTTACCGCTGGTTCTGTTTGGTCAAGGCTTATTACTGGCTTTACCGCCCACCATATCCTATCTTAATGGTTCAGGGCAACGGCAACGCATTGCTCATCAAATTCGGCAAGGCATTTGGATTGTCCTCATCAGTTGCCTTCCTTTAGGATTATTAATTTATCATAGTGATATTTTAATCCACTTTATGCAAATGGAAACACATTTAGCCGATATTACCATTGGTTATTTAAAAGCAATGCTATGGGGATTGCCTGCTTATTTGTTACTGATTAATTTTCGTGGTTTAAATGACGGCTTAGCCAAAACCAAACCCGCAATGGTCATTACTTTGCTAGGTTTGTTAATCAATATTCCGCTTAATTATATTTTTATTTATGGCAAATTGGGCTTGCCTGCCTTTGGTGCAGTAGGTTGTGGCATTGCTACGGCGATTGTGAATTGGTTAATGTGTATTATGATGATTCTTTATTGTAAGCACGCCAGTCATCAACGAGATTTACAATTATTTGTGAAAATTATTGAAAAACCGCATTTACCTACCATAAAAAAATTACTCAATTTAGGTTTCCCCATTGCACTCGCTCTATGTGGTGAAGTGGCATTATTTGCGTTAGCTTCACTATTCTTATCGCCATTGGGGGCAACAACCGTCGCCGCTCACCAAGTAGCATTAAATACCAGCTCCTTTATTTTTATGTTACCTATGTCATTAGGTATGGCAACCACCATTTTAGTCGGACAACGCCTTGGCGAAGGCTCACCTGCTCGTGCCAAACAAATTACCTATACCGCCATAGGTGTCGGTCTATTTATCGCCGTCATTACCGCCAGCTGTACCGTCTTATTTCGTTATCAAATTGCCGCAATTTTTATCAAAGAAATAGAGGTTATCGCTATTTCTGCTTATTTATTGTTATTAGCGGCGTTATATCAATTTTCAGATACGATTCAAGTGGTAGTAAGCGGCGCATTAAGAGGCTATAAAGATACTAAAGCCATTCTTTATATTACATTATTTTGTTACTGGATAATTGGTATGCCTTTAGGATACTTGCTAGCGATGACCGATATATTTGTTCCCCATTTAGGGGCGGCAGGATTTTGGTTTGGTTTTATTGTCAGCTTAACTTTAGCAGCAATTTTATTATTTTATCGTATGCGAAAATTACAAAGTATGCCTGAACAGGTGTTACTTGCTAAGTTAGAGAAAATAAAATAAGAAAAGTGCGGTTTATTTTAAGATTTTTTTGCTGTTAATTCTCCGCCTTGGTTAACAGTTTTTTCCCGTTGGACGACTTACTTTCTTTGCTTATCAGAAGACAGAATAATAAAAACGCTAATTTATTGATATTTAAAGTGAATACTGTCTTCTGTCATCAGTCCTCTGTTATCTGACCAGCAGAAATATGCCTATGGTTCTAAGTTTTACACAGGGAATTTTTAAGGGGGAAAGATCGGAAATATCTATATTTTAGGAAAAAATTAAAAAATTGACCGCACTTTAGAACAAAACTAAAACTTAAAAATAATTTATTATCAATAACTTACCGCAAAAATAACAATAACGTTCCCTTATCCCCCTTAAAAAGCCCAGCCTGAGCTTAGAACGATAGAATAATTTTGACTGTTTGAGCGTAGCGAGTTCCAAAATTATTCGTATATAGTAAAATCCAATTAAATACGCTACAATATTCACATGGCATACTCAAAAGACTACCGACAAATGATATTAGCTAAACTCAAAGGTGGCGCAAGCTTTCGAGAATTGGCACAAGCGTTTCAGCTCAGTACCAATACCATCCAGAGATGGAAGAAAAACCCTGAACGAAAGAAACGTATTGTTAAACCTTATAAGATTGATAACGAGCTCCTCAAAGCCGATGTTGAAGCTTATCCCGATGATTATCAATGGCAGCGAGCACAGCGTTTAGGTTGTAGCCCAAACGCCATTTGTACAGCTTTGAAAAGGCTAGGAATAACGCGTAAAAAAAGACGTTAGCACATTCTCAAGCAGATACTGAAAAACGAAAGTCTTTTCTTAATGCACTAAAAGCATTTAAAAAAGCGAGAAGAAAAATCATTTATTTAGATGAGAGCGGATTTAAAATGCATGACAACAGACTGCATGGGTATGCTCAAAGAGGTAAGCCTTGTCTTAGCCAATCCAACTGGCAACTTAAAAACCAGCGTAATGCCATCGGTGCTGTACTTAATCAACAGCTCTTTGCTGTGGGGCTGTATGATTGCAGTATCAATAGCGATGTTTTTCATGGTTGGGTCGAGCAGTGATTACTTCCGCAACTTCCTGATAACAGTGTCATTGTGATGGATAATGCCGCTTTTCATAAAGGTTCAGACACAAAAGCATTGATAGAAGCCGCGGGGCACACCATTCTCTGGCTCCCACCTTACAGTCCTGACCTTAATCCAATTGAACGTACTTGGGCTTGGATAAAGCAAAAACGCAAAGAATGGCAGTTAAATTGCATCGACCGTTTATTCTTTTATTTTATGTGGTTGTGTGGCGATTTTTAATGGGTTTTACTATATCGTTCTTAGTGAAAGGCTGGATAAAGGCTTTTTCTAGGGCGTGTTTTCTTTGCCTACTTTCTTTACACGAGTAAAGAAAGTAGGCCGTCCCCTTTGTAAAAGAGGCGAACCCCGTTAGCAAAAGCGGAGGAGATATAGTCGTTTCAATTTAAAATAAGGCGGTACGCCGAAGACAGTAAAAAGAGTACAACGAGGCGTGCCAACTCTGTATTATTTTAAAGTAGAACGACTATAAAATTAAAGAAATAAAGTGATATAAGCCCTGCGCTTATATCACTTTCTATTTTGTAACAATGGGGTAAATTAACCAACCCAAATAAATTTTACTAAAAATAATAATGCCACAATAGCCACTGGTAAATTAATTTCTTTAATTCGTCCAGTGCAGGTTTTCATTACACAATAAGCAATAAAGCCAAAAGCAATTCCTTCCGTAATGGAGTAAGTAAATGGCATCATTGCGGCAGTAATAAATGCAGGCGTTGCTTCGGTCAGATCGTCCCATTGCACCTTAATTAAACTTGATGCCATCAAGATACCCACAAATACTAATGCTCCTGCTGTTGCGTAGGCTGGTACGACTGCGGCTAAAGGGGAAAAGAAAATAGTTAATAAAAATAATACGCCGACAACCACTGCGGTTAATCCCGTTCTTCCACCTACGGAAACACCTGAACCACTTTCAATATAAGTACTAATGGCTGATGTACCCATATAAGAACCTAATACTGCACTGCTACTATCCACAAATAAGGCTTGTTTCATTTTTGGGAAACGCCCTCTGTTATCAGCAATGCCTGCTTTATCGGTTACCGCAATTAATGTTCCTGAAGAATCAAATAAATTAACCAACATAAAGGAAAAAATAATGCCGATTAATGCGGTATCTAATGCCCCAGCAATATCCACCTGTCCCACAACAGGGGTTAAACTCGGTGGCATAGACATTACACCATTAAATTGCACATTATCATCAAATAACAAGGCTAGAGCAGTAACCACAATAATGGATACTAATACCCCTGAATGACGTCCTTTCGCTGCCATTGCCACAATAATAAAAAAGCCTAAAACACCTAATAATAATTGTGGTGAATGTAAATCTCCCACCGTTACTAAAGTGGCAGGATTGGCTACCACTAATCCCATATTTTTAAATCCAATTAAGGCAATAAATAGTCCTATTCCTGCCCCAATACCCACACGAAGTCCCAGAGGAATTGAGGACATAAGCCAATAACGGATTTGTAATAATGTTAATAAAAATAAACCGATAGATCCCCAAAAAATCGTTCCCATTGCCACTTGCCAACTATATCCAAGTTTCAATACAACTACATAAGCAAAAAAAGCATTCAAGCCCATAGCAGGCGCTAAGGCAATAGGTAAATTACTAAATAGTCCCATTGCAATAGTGCCGATAGCGGCAATTAAGCAAGTAGTCACAAAAACGACCTGCGTGTCCATACCTGTTACCCCTAAAATAGACGGGTTGACGAAAACAATATAGACCATGGTAAAAAAGGTGGTAATACCAGCGATAATTTCTGTTTTTACGCTACTATGATGTTGTTTGATTTTAAAAAATCGTTGTAGAAAAGATTGATTTTCCATGATGAAATATTTCCAATTAGGTTATTTAAAAATAAATTGAAAAACTATCGTGGTTTTTCTGCAAAATTTTAGCAAATTTACGGGGAAGTGGCGATAAGTTTTTAAAAGGGTTACTTTTCTTTTAGCAAATTAATAGTCTATTTCACTCGTTGAGCGAATTAGTATTAAACCTCAAAGTGCGGTGAATTTTGAGATTATTTTTACTGTTAATTCTCTGAGATTGTTAATAGTTTCGCCCCTTTTTTCAAAGGGACGAAAATATAAACTATCCTTCTTGCTGGTTTATCCTTATCAACAATTCCACTGCCATTTGTGCTTGTGAGAAACGTTGTTCATCGCTCACAGTCCATAAAGTCAATTGTTCCTCAACTTGTTCTAATTGACTAATATGCAAATGGCAATATGATTGATCATTTTCCATTTCACCATTTGTAACTGGCGTCATTAAGGGTTGATCATAATATTTAATCAAAGGATGTTGTTGCCATTGTGCCACTACCTGCGTTGGCTCAATAACATAATCAAAGCTTAATGTTAAGGTTTGCGCCATACCATAAAATACTGGCGTTTGAACTTGATGAAAAATTATCTGTGTCAACTGAGGAAAAATTTTAGTTAATTGTAAACTCAAATTCGTTTTAACTTGGGGCAATACATTGAAAGCCAAACGTTGCTGTTGTTCATCAAGAGGAATACCATTAAGTAATTGTGCAGTTTGCCCTACTAATTGCTCTACTTGATCGTGGCTACAATAAGAAGCTGGCAGTAAACTAGTAATAAATACTTGATTAAGATTTTCGTGACTAAAGGCACTTAAAGCCAAAGCGGCTTGAGTAACTTGTGGATCAGGTAAACTCACGATATTATGGGTGCGTAATTGAGTTAATTGTTGTTCGTTTACACTTGGCACTACAACAGGAACGCCCTCTAAACTAGCACAAACTCCCTGAATATCTATGACGATACAGCCAGCTTGGGTAGCTTGTGGTAACAAATTGACTTTTTCAATATCCCCCGCAAACAAGAGATAATTGACATTATGCCAGTCAATTTCGGCAAAATCTTGATGAGCAATACTTTTATTATGAAAGCGTATGCCTTGTTCTTCATTAAAAGGATAAATATCCGCAATGCTAAGTTGCCCAATAGCAAGTTCAGTTTGTTCTAAATAACTAACAATTTTATGGGTTAAACTAAATTCCGCAGCTATGGCAATATTTAAACTTGTATTCATTTTTTTCTCCGCTGTAAAATATCGGTACTATTTTATGCAAGAAAGAAGGAATATGCTATGACACCTGCCATAGATTTTTTAAAAAAAGCCCAAATTGTGTTTCAATTACACAGTTATCAACATGATCCTGACAATATTCATTTTGGTGAAGAGGCTGTAGAAAAATTAGGTTTATCTCCCTTACAAACCTTTAAAACTTTACTTATTGCTCAAAACAATGATCAAAAGAAATTAGCGGTCATGGTCATTCCTGTGGCTTATCAATTAAGTTTAAAAAAGGTGGCGAAGGTTTTGGGTTGTAAAAAAGCAGAAATGGCGGATAAACAGGTAGCACAAAAAACCACAGGATATTTAATCGGCGGGATTAGCCCTTTAGGGCAAAAGAAAAAACTGACAACGATTATTGATAAAAGTGCGGTCGGTTTTTCAACAATTTTTATTTCAGGTGGAAAACGAGGGTTAGATATAGAAATTAACCCTCAAGATTTAGCCAAGGCTTTAAATGCTCAATTTGCCGATCTTTTGGATACGGAAGAATAAATTTTGCGGCTAAGTCATTAGCCGCTTGATTTTTAGTCGTTTAAAATTTCATATATATTTATTTTAAAATTCTTAGTGTTCTATACCCATAAATTCCTATTACCACAAAGCAAATTAAAGGTAGGACAAAAGAAAAATTAATCGCTGGTAAATTAAATACTTCGCCTTGATCAATAATAAGTCCTTGTAACGGTGGCATTAATGCTCCACCAACAATGGCCATAACCAATCCTGCAGCACCTATCGTTGTTTCTTCTTTTAATCCATATAATGCAATCCCATAAATAGTTGGAAACATTAATGACATAAATCCTGATGTTAATATCAAGCAATATAACCCCATTATGCCGTCAATAAATATCACACCTAAAATACTCAAGCCGCCACCAATAGCGAAAATTAATAACATTAATTCTGCTTTTAGATATTTCATTAATGCTGTGCTAATAAAACGGCTACAAATAAATAGTCCCATAGCGACCATATTGTAATTTTGTGCTTCTGCTTTAGTAAAGCCTAATCTTTCGGCATATTGGATAATAAAAGTCCAACACATAATTTGTACGCCAACATAAAATAATTGAGCAATCACGCCTTCTCGATATTTAGCATTTGAAGACAAACGTTTCACAGCTTCAGCAAAACCTAATTTAGCAGAATTTATACGTGTATTTGGCATTTTATAACAGGCAATAATTATAAAAATAGTAATGACTACAAGCCCTAATATCACATAAGGATCACGAATGATAGCAAGATCATTGGTTTTGACTATGGCTTTTTCAGCCGCTGATAAACTCTCAAAAATCAAATTCCCCTGTTCATCACGTTTATCCGATTGTAAGTTAGCTAAAATAAAACTTGATGCAACAAACATTCCTGTAATTGAACCCAGAGGATTAAAAGATTGTGCCAAATTTAAACGTCTTGTTGCCGTTTGAGGATCGCCCATTGATAAGATATAAGGATTAGCTGTTGTTTCAAGAAAAGCTAAACCAAAGGTTAATATATAAAGCGATAATAAGAAAAAACTAAACAATTCAAACTTAGCCGCTGGAAAAAACAATAAAGCCCCTATTGCATACAGGGCTAATCCCAATAAAATACCATATTTATAATTATAACGGCTAGCAAATAAAGCTGCTGGAATCGCCATTGTGCCATAGCCTCCATAAAAGGCAAATTGGACTAACGCTGCCTCTGAAGCAGGTATTTCCATTACTGTTTGAAACGCTGCCACTAAAGGGTTAGTAATATCATTTGCAAATCCCCAGAGTGCAAATAAGCTGGTAATTAATATAAAGGGAATAATATATTTTCTTTCTAAAATCGTTGGTTTCATTATTTGTCTCCTTTTATAAATTCTTTTTATTTTTCAATTCTTAATCCATAGGATTTAAATTTTTCTAATACAATTGCCATTTCCTCCTGACTTAATAATGGAATTTGTTCTCCTGTAGCTAATAACATCAAATACCATTTTGCTAATACTTCTACTTCATTCGCTAACCATAAGGCTTTATCTAAATTCTGCTCTGCAGCAATTAAACCATGGTGTGCTAATAAAATCGCTTTAGACTGCTTAATGCCTGCGGCTACATATTCAGCTAATTTGGCTGTTCCAAAAGTTGCATAAGGAATACAGGGAATATGATCTGTACCACTGACTGCAATCATATAATGAATAGGTGGGATACCTTTATTAAGAATTGACAAGGCAGCACAGTTTACAGAATGGTTATGTACGACTGCGCCAATATCTGAGCGTGTTTTATATACGGCTAGATGGAATAAATATTCACTAGAGGGTAATTTTCCTTGTTCATATTTACCAAATTCATCAACATAAACAATGCTTTCCTCTGTCATCAATTCATAAGGCATACCCGTTGGGGTAATCAGCATACCATTTTGATATCGGACACTGACATTGCCAGCTGTCCCTTGATTAAGTCCTAATTTGGTCATTGCTAAACAAGTTTCTATAATTTTTTTTGCAAGAATTGATCTGTTCATCATTTATCCTTAATTTTCTACAATGGGTGTTACCCCTTTTTTCAAAATAATATTGCCGTATTTCGCCGTTTCGCCTGTCATCACAATTGCATAAGCCTCTTTCGCTCGCTGATAAAATTCAAAACGTTCAATACGATGAATAGTTGGTACATCAATATAATGACCAATAGACTGCTGGTAGCTTTGCTCAACGAGAGGATCTAAATAATCTCCTGAAACGGCTTGCATCATAGTAAGCGGGCTATCAACATAATCATCAAAAGCAAACAATGGCGTTATTGCACTGAGTAATGTCACAATAGATACACCATCACTACGAATTACTTTTTGATGTAGTTGATGCGCAGGAAAATGGGCGTCAGCTAAAACAATTTCATCGCCATGCCCCATTTCAGCTAAAATTTTTAATAAATCTGGTGAGATACTTGGGTGAATTCCTTTAAGCATTTGTTTCTCCTAATTTGGGTAAATTCTTTGATAAGATGCCTGCATTAATTGCTGAGCTTGTTCAATACTTTGATAAATGCCTATTCCATAAAACACATTCATCGCCGCCCCTAACGCCGTTGTTTCACTAACATCAACGATATCTATCGGCAACTGTATTGCATTGGCACGTAGTTGATTCCACAACCGATTTTTTGATCCACCACCAACACAAATTAACTTTGTCGGTGTAAAATTGGCTAGTTCTTGCAAACATTGCAAATTCACTCTAAGTTGCTCTGCCATAAAAGATAATGCTGCGAGGTAAATCTGTCCCCTACGGGTATGGATAGATAAACCTGTTAGCTGGGAAGTCGGCTCAGAAATATCAAATTTTCCTACAAACTTCGTTGGATTAGTGCTTTCCCTTGCTTGTTCTGCTTCATTTATCATCGTAGTATAGTAATTTGACTGTTGATAAACATCGGCAAAGAATGTTCTTCCCACCCATTCCAATACTGCTGAACCTAACCATTGCATTGCGGGATTAAGTAAGCCTTGTTGGGCATCTAATTCAACGGTTAATCCTTGATTTTGATAAGAAGACAAGTCTTGCACCTTTTTTACTCTCGTCATCAAAATTTCCCATGTTCCGGAACTTAATACTGGCTGATTTAAGCCAGCACCTGATCCTAAAATGGCAAATTGAGTATCATGACCACAAGAAACTACAGGAATGGGTTTAATTAAACCTATTTGGCTAACAATATCCTTATCTAATAAACCAATAATTTCTCCTGCATTAACGACTTCTGCAAAATGCCCTTCATCAATGTTTAATAAAGCGAAAACGTCAGAATGCCATAAATCATCGCCCACTAAATTTGTCATCATTGAAGTGCCAGCCATAGTACGATCGGTAGTAAAACGCCCTGTAAGACGTTGATTAATCATTGATGAAATAAAAACAAATTTAGCCATCTTTTGATATATATCACGCTCATTTTGTTGTAACCAACGCAATTTAAACAAGGTATTAAAACTTTGTTTAGCAATACCATTAGCTTGATATAACTGAGACATATCAAATTGTTGGTATAACGCATTCATTACCTCAAGGGTACGGGGACATTGCCAAGAAATAATCGGATACAGCTGGTTTCCTTTATTATCAAAAGGTGCACCATCAACACCAAAAGTTGTTACACCTATTGCAACAATATCCTCAATAAATTCTGGTGTGAGTTGTGAGATTGTATGTTGAGCCGCTGCGATTAATTTTTGATAAATTGTTTCAAAATCCCAAACCAAATAGCCGTTATTTCCTTGTGAATTCACTTGATTGGCATAATGGTAACTTGCTAATAACTTACCTTGATGATCGATAGCCACTGCTCTAACATTAGTTGCTCCACAATCTAAAATTAAACTAATCGGCATATATTCCTCCTGATAAAATTGGGACAAAATGCCCCAATCATCTTCATTATTTGTATAAAGGACCGAAAGTTTCACAGGCACGATAATCTTGCCCTTCTTTATCTTGCCCAAAAGCATTCCACGTACTTGGTCTGAAAATATGTTTATTATCAACATTATGCATACATACGGGTATACGTAGCATTGAAGCTAAAGTAATCAAATCCGCACCAATATGTCCGTAAGTTGCAACACAATGATTAGCTCCCCAATTTGCCATTACAGAATAAACATCGGTAAATGCACCAGTACCCGTTAAACGAGGAATAAACCAAGTACAAGGCCAAGTTTCATTGGTTCGTTGACTTAATTGCTGATGTACTTTCTCAGGTAAATCTATCGACCAACCTTCTGCTATTTGTAAAACAGGGCCTAATCCTCTTACAATATTGATTCGACTAATAGTAAATGGCATATCACCTTTAGTCAGAAATTGAGAGGAATACCCACCACCTCGGAAATATTCATGCACTGCTGCACACCATTTTGTATGTGCTAAACAACGTTGACCATCTTGTTCCGTAACCTCCCAAGCAGGCTTAATCACTGGATTACCATTTTGATCTTGATGCTGTCCTGTGCCATCAGGGGCTGCCGCACCAGAATTTAATAAATGGATAAATCCTTGTTGTGGACGATAACCTGTTACGCGCTCTACAGAATCAGGGCTCCAATAAGTTCTCACATCGGCAAAAATTTGTGCCTGCCCAGTCAACAAATGGCCAAATAACATCGTTACGCCATTTAATGAATCATTTTCAGTGGCTAAAATATAAGGAGGTCTAACCCCATTCCAATCATAGGTAGAATTTAAAATAGCCTCCATAAAATCACCATTTGGCATAAAATCCGTCCATTGACGCTGCCCTTGGAAACCAGCTGCAATGGCATTATGTCCTAATGCTTCTTCACCATAACCTAGTTCGGCTAATTTTGGATTACCCACCATTAAATCTCGAGTAATTACAGTCATTTTGACTAAATCTTGCCATAACTTTTCTTTTTGTTCTGCTGAACGCTGATATTCAGCTTTATTCACATCTATTCCTTCTTGACAATACTGTTTTACCCAAGACAGAGCTAATTCCACCTCGGCTTTATCATAAATTTCCAATTCCAATCTTCTCTTAATTTCACTCATATCCACATATTCATTACGCATACCTAAATAATGTTGAAAAAAAGATTGATCCACTATTGAACCTGCAATTCCCATTGATACGGCCCCAATAGATAAATAAGATTTTCCTTTTAATGTAGCAACTACTAATGCAGCTTTCGCAAAACGCAATAATTTTTGTTGAACATCAAGAGGAATTGACTCATCATCAGCTTCCTGTACTTGCTCACCATAAATAGAAAAAGCAGGTAAACCAAATTGAGAATGTCCGGCTAATGCTGCCGCCAAATATACCGCACCCGGTCTTTCTGTACCGTTAAATCCCCAAATTGCTTTTGGCATATGCGGATCCATATCAATGGTTTCACTACCATAACACCAACAGGGAGTTACCGTAATCACCGCCCCTACATTTTCATCTTTGAACTTATCCGCACAAGCAGCCGCTTCAGCCACACCCCCAATACAACTATCCGCAATGACACATTCTAAAAAACGCCCATCAGCATAACGAACATTGCGTTGTAATAGATCTGCAACAGCTTTCGCCATATTCATAGTTTGCGTTTCTAAAGACTCTCTTACTCCCATTCTTCTACCATCAATAGTAGGGCGAATTCCGATTTTAATTGGTCTATATTGGCTCATCATTGTCTCCTTTTATAAGAATAGTATTTATTGATTACTGCTATTTAATAAACCTTATTACTTCTTTGTTATTTATTTCCAACTTCATAAATAACAAAAGCAACAAGATTTGCTAATATCATCAAATATCATTCAAAATAAAAAAAGAAAATTTAGGATTTAATAGGAATTCTGTGAATAAAGTCACAAAAAATAGGTTATTAAGATAAAAATAGGAAATCATTTTTGACTGAAATATTGTGATTTAATCATAAACAGTCAAATCAGCCAAAACAGTCAGGCTAAAGAAATGAAATTGAGAATCTCTATTGGACAATCATAACATTATGCTTATCACAATATTTTATTATTGATTCAGGCAAGTTCTTTTCGCTAAATAGAATATCAAATTCGGATAGATCTGCTAACTTAATTAAATTTCTTTTATTAAATTTAGAGGCATCAATCACAAGAAAATTTTGCTCAGATGTTTCTATAAACTTATTTTTAATTGAAACATTAAGTTCATTTGATTCCCAAATTGCCCCAGTATCATCTAATCCTACACAAGAAAAAATAGAAATATTAATATGCAATCTTGATAATAAACGTTCAGATAACGGACCATAAAAAGCGTGGTATTTAGCAGAGTAAATCCCCCCTGTGGCAATAGTTCTAATCTTGGTTTTACTCGCCAGTGCATTAATATTATGCATTGAATTCGTCACTACTGTGCAAGGCATATCTGGAATAAGTTGTGCAACATACCAACTGGTAGAACTGGCATCAAGTCCTAATACCATATCTTCAAAAAAATAATCAGCAACTAATGATGCAATATATTTTTTCTGTTCAGCTCGTGTTCGTTGCCGAATCTGGAATGGTGCACCTATATCTTTCGTTTCTTTATTAACTGCACCACCATGAGTACGATAAATCAATCCAGCTTGTGAAAGCAAAGCTAAATCTCGTCGTATCGTTTCAAGAGAAACATTTAATCGTTCAGCTAATTGATGTACCGATAATTTTTTTAAATCATTTAATAATGCTAAAATAATTTTATGGCGATTATTCATAACGACTCCCTAGCGTCTTATCCTTGACCAAATGTTACTAAAAATTTTCCCCCGCCAATTCTGCAATCGTTACGATTACCTCAACAGCACTTAACATTCCTTCTAGTGTAATTAACTCATGCTTGCTATGAAAATTGTAGCCACCAGTAAATAAGTTTGGACAGGCAATGCCAAGCTCGGCTAATTTTGCTCCATCTGTCCCCCCTCTGATCGGTTTATGTAATGGGGTAATACCACAATAACGCATTGCTTGATCTGCTAATTGAATGGCTTGTGGTACAGTTTGTACTTTTTCGTACATATTGATGTAATTATCTTCAATCTCTACTTGGATCGGTTGTGGGAGTTGTTTTTGTTGATTAAATTGTGCAACAAGTTGTTGTATATAGTGTTTTCTTGCGGTAAAGTTTGTTTTATCAAAATCTCTGATAAGGTAATGCAATTCAACTTTTTCAATATCGCCAACAAATTGATCTAAATGAAAAAAACCTTGTTTTTCTTCGGTATTTTCTGGGGTTTCAGCTTGCGGAAAGGCTTGTTGTAATTCACATGCTAAAGCAAGTGCATTAATTAATTTCCCTTTGGCGTAACCTGTATGGATCGCTCGTCCATAAATGGTAATAACCGCTTGTGCTGCATAGAAATTTTCATATTCTAAACTGCCAACTTCGCCACCATCAATGGTATAAGCAAAATCACAAGGAAATTGTTGAATAGGAAAAAAATTCATACCTAAGCCAATTTCTTCATCAGGTGTAAAAGCGATGCGTAAGTTTGCACGTGGTTTATTTGTGCTAACTAGGTAAGAAAGTGCGGTCATAATTTCCGCAATTCCTGCTTTATTATCAGCGCCTAATAAGGTTGTTCCATCAGTAACAATTAGGGTTTTTCCCACCAAACCTTGTAAAAAAGGAAAATAAACGGGACTAATAAATTCATCGCCGATCCCTAATGCAATATCACCACCACGATAATTTTCAATAATTTCAGGTTTGACGTTTTTGCCTGTCATTTGTGGCGAAGTATCTAAATGAGCGAATAAACCAATAGTCGGTGCTCGTTTTTGGTTGGAAGGTAAATAAGCGGTTACAATGCCATGTTCTGTCATATTTACTTGCTGTAACCCAAGTGCGGTCAATTCTTGCATTAAATATTTGGCTAATTTTATTTGTCCTTGACTACTTGGCGATTGTTTTGCCCCTACTTTAGATTGGGTATCAATGCTGACATAGTTTAAAAAACGTTCTAGCAATAATTGTTTTTGTTGTTGGAGTTGCATAAGGTATTCTCAATTTTACGCCGTTTGTTAAAAATCCTATCACTTTTTCAGAAAAAATGCGATTAATCCCTTTTCATTATGTGCTAATCACTATATCATTTAACATTTGAAATTTTAGGTAGCAAATAAGACTTTTCGCTATTTATTTGCATTTTGTTGATCTTAATCACAGTACTGTGATAACTGAGGGAGAAAACCAAAGCTAGTGGAAAATTTAGTTCAAAACAAGCCAATTATTGAGCTTCGTTCCATAAAGAAAACTTATGGCAATAAAACAGTAGTGAATAATATTGATTTAACCATTAATCATGGAGAGTTTTTAACCATTCTAGGGCCTTCTGGTTGTGGTAAAACAACCATTTTGCGTTTAATTGCTGGTTTTGAAGAATTAGACGGCGGTCAAATTATCCTTGATGGTGAAGATGTTACCGATATTCCTGCTGAACAACGCCATGTCAATACGGTGTTCCAAAGCTACGCACTTTTTCCACATATGACGATTTTTGATAATGTGGCTTTTGGTTTGCGTATGCAAAAAGTACCCAATGCTGAAATTAAGCCTCGTGTAATGGAAGCATTACGTATGGTACAACTTGAGGAATATGCCGATAGTAAACCTGCTCAGTTATCTGGTGGACAACAACAGCGTATTGCTATTGCTCGAGCGGTGGTTAATAAACCTAAAGTCTTATTGCTTGATGAATCTCTCTCGGCGTTGGATTATAAATTACGTAAGCAAATGCAAAATGAACTAAAAGCCTTGCAACGCCAACTCGGTATTACCTTTATTTTTGTAACCCACGATCAGGAAGAGGCATTAACCATGTCCGATCGTATTATTGTATTGCGTGGTGGTAATATTCAACAAGATGGTTCACCTCGAGAAATCTATGAAGAGCCAAAAAACTTATTTGTGGCAAAATTCATTGGTGAAATCAACATTTTCAATGGTACGATGCTTGAGCGTATTGATGAAGAACGTATTCGTGCTGATATTGAAGGACGCATTTGCGAAATTTACTCCAATCTTGCACTCAATGCAGGCGATAAAATTCATGTCTTACTCCGTCCAGAAGATATTTTATTAGAAGAGCTTGATGAAAACGAGCAATCGCCAAATGGTTTTATTGGACATATTCGTGAACGTAACTATAAAGGTATGACTTTAGAATCCACCGTAGAATTGGATAATAATGGTAAAACTGTGTTAGTTAGCGAATTCTTTAACGAAGATGACCCAAATATTGATCATTCATTAGATCAAAAAGTAGGGGTAACTTGGATTGATAAATGGGAAGTGGTACTAAAAGATGAAAATGACAACGCGTAAATTTCAGAATATTACCGTTGCTATTATTTTCGCTTGGTTAATTTTCTTTGTATTAATACCCAATTTGCTCGTACTTATCACGAGCTTTTTAACCCGAGATAGTAGCAATTTTATTGAGTTTACTTTTTCACTAGATAGCTATAAACGTTTATTTGAACCTTTATACGCTAAAGTAATGTGGAATTCGCTCTATATGTCAGGTATAGCCACAATAATCTGTTTGATTATTGGTTATCCCTTTGCGTTTATGATTAGCAAAATCAATCGTAAATATCGTCCGTTTTTGTTATTCTTGGTTATTCTCCCTTTTTGGACAAATTCATTAATTCGTATTTACGGTATGAAAATCTTTCTTGGTGTTAAGGGGATTTTAAATAATAGCTTGATTGCTCTAGGGATTATTGATGAACCTATTCGTATCTTAAATACAGAAATTGCGGTAATCATTGGCTTAGTTTATATCCTATTACCTTTTATGATTTTGCCATTATATGCCACCATTGAAAAACTTGATTTACGCCTATTAGAAGCGGCAAAAGACTTAGGTGCAAATGCAATACAACGCTTTATTCATGTAATCATTCCTTTAACAATGCCCGGTATTGTCGCTGGTTGCTTATTGGTGTTATTGCCTGCAATGGGTATGTTCTATGTTGCGGATTTACTTGGGGGTGCCAAAGTCTTGTTAGTAGGGAATGTCATTAAGAGCGAATTCTTGATTTCTCGTAACTGGCCATTTGGCTCAGCGATTAGTATTGCATTAACCTTGTTAATGGCATTATTGATTTTTATCTACTATCGTGCCAACAAATTGTTAAACAAAAAAATGGAGTTAGAATAGATGATAGGTCGTTTACTACGCAATATTTTTATGTTTGTGGTATATGCCTATTTATATATCCCAATCATTATTTTGGTGGTGAATTCTTTCAATTCAGATCGTTATGGTTTAACTTGGAAAGGTTTTAGCTGGAATTGGTATGAACGTTTATTTAATAACGATACCTTAATCCAATCGGCTATTCACTCGGTAACCATTGCCTTTTTTGCCGCCACTTTAGCAACCATCATCGGTGGTTTAACTGCTATTGCGCTTTATCGCTACCGTTTTCGTGGCAAACAAGCGGTAGGTGGAATGTTATTTATTGTAATGATGTCGCCTGATATTGTTATGGCGGTATCTTTACTTGCTTTATTTATGCTCGTAGGCATTTCATTGGGCTTTTGGTCATTACTATTTGCCCATGTTACTTTCTGCTTGCCTTATGTGGTTGTGGCTGTATTCTCCCGTTTACAAGGCTTTGATGTAAAAATGCTTGAGGCAGCTAAAGATCTTGGTGCAGGCGAATTTACTATTTTACGTAAAATCATTCTACCTCTCGCCTTACCTGCGGTCGTATCAGGTTGGCTACTTAGCTTTACCGTTTCCCTTGATGATGTTGTGGTTTCTTCTTTTGTAACGGGCGTAAGTTATGAAATTTTACCACTCAAAATATTCTCATTAGTGAAAACAGGGGTAACGCCTGAAGTCAATGCTTTAGCAACAATTATGATTGTCGCCTCATTAATTTTAGTTATCCTCAGTCAACTTGTTGCAAGAAAAGGTAAATAATTACTTCACAAATGATTGAATACCACATACAATACGCCTTGACGCTGTCAAGGCGTTTTTTTGTTCTTTTCTAGTAGTAGAAAAGGTAATTTTTCCCCCTAACAGGAGATGATAGAATGAAAAAATTAGCAGGTCTTTTTGCAGCAAGCCTTGTGGCTGTTGCCGTCACTGGTTGTAACGACAAAGACACAAAAACCGCTGAAAATTCAGCACCGGCTCCAGCAAATGATACTGTGTATCTCTATACTTGGACTGAATATGTACCAGAAGGTTTACTTGAAGAATTTACTAAAGAAACAGGTATCAAAGTTATCGTTTCAAGTTTAGAATCAAACGAAACCATGTATGCGAAATTAAAAACCCAAGGGGCGAACGGTGGTTATGATGTTATTGCTCCATCAAATTATTTCGTATCTAAAATGGCTCGTGAAGGCATGCTAATGGAATTGGATCATAGCAAACTACCCGTTATTGCAGAACTTGATCCAAATATGTTGGATAAACCTTATGATAAAGGTAACAAATATTCTTTACCACAATTATTAGGTGCACCAGGTATTGCATTTAATACTGATGTTTATGGTGATGGTAGCGAATTTACTTCATGGGGAGATTTCTGGAAACCTGAGTTTGCAGGCAAAATTCAATTATTAGATGACGCACGTGAAGTCTTTAACATTGCGTTATTAAAATTAGGTCAAGATCCAAATACTAAAGATCCTGAAGTAATCAAACAAGCTTATGAAGAATTGCTAAAACTTCGCCCAAATATTTTATCTTTCACTTCAGATAATCCTGCTAATACCTTTATTTCTGGCGAAACTGACATTGGTCAATTATGGAATGGTTCTGTGCGTATTGCGAAAAAAGAACATGCCCCAATTAATATGGTGTTCCCAAAAGAAGGTCCAGTATTATGGGTAGATACGCTAGCTATTCCAGCAACCTCTAAAAACCCAGATGGTGCTCATAAACTTATTAACTATATGCTTGGTAAAGATACTGCAGCAAAACTAACCCTAGAAATCGGTTATCCTACCTCTAACAAAGAGGCGCTAGCATTATTACCTACAGAAATTACCCAAGATCCTGCTATTTATCCAACAGCTGAAGTGCTAAACAACAGCTACTGGCAAGATGATGTTAGTGATGCCGTTGAAATCTATGAAAACTACTATCAACAGTTAAAAGCGGCAAAATAATCTAAAAAAACTCCTCAATATTGAGGAGTTTTTTTATTAAAGTTGGTGTAATGGATGTTAAACATCACCCAGTATTAGAAATTAGGAATTATGTGGGAATAAACGGAATTAAGTGGAACAATATCAATAAAATCAAGAGTTGAGAGGAAAATCAGCCCTTTTTTTATTGGGTAATATGTAGTTTTAGAAAAATCTGGAATTGGGGTTAAAAGTCTTGTTTATTTTCATTCAGTTTTAGAAACAAGAAATAGCGTTTAAATCGTGTTTAAATTATGTGTAAACGCCTTTAAATAATGTGAGATGTACCACAAAATTAATATTCTTGCGTTGATTAAAATTACCTGTTCTCTGTATTATGATTCCGTGCCAATGGGACGATTTAAGGAAAAACGCCCCTTAGATAAGTATTGCCTTTTAAAGGCTTAGGCTACTTTATAATCCGCAAGTGGCTCGGAGTTCTCTTTTTGATTACTTAAGGTTTTAATAACAAAATCTTCCGCTGTTGATATTAAAACATTTTTTTCTGTTTATCACAAAGTCTAAATAAACTAAGGGGCTGTATTAGATTAGCCCTAAATTCCACACCATTTTCGCAAGATTTTAAGTTGCTGAGAAGGTGTCTCAAAGTTAAACCGAAACTCGTATTCTTTCAAGGATAAAGGAAAGGATTTTCGGTCAATACCATTATATTTTCTTAATATGCGTTTGGCTTGATTCCAGAAATTTTCAATGCCATTGATGTGATTTTTCTTTACCGCAAAATGGCTTTGATGATTAATCCGATAATGTTTAAACTCACTCACATCAAGAACATCATCACTGCGGTAATAGTCCGTATATACAATGCTATCTGGTTGAATTTTTCTTTTAATAACAGGAAGTCAAGTTTTCGTCTGTGTATTTTCAACTACAATGGTATAAACCTTACCTTGGTGTTTTAGCATACCGAAAACAGCGATTTTTCCTGCCGCTCCACGTCCTCGTTTTCCTTTCCTAACACCACCAAAATAACTTTCATCAAGTTCAACTTCCCCTTCAAAAACTTCGTGAGCTTGCAGGGCAAGATGATAGCCAATCACTTGGCGAATTTTACGGTAAAAAGTGCTGAAGAATTAGGATTTATTCCTAATAGATCAGCCGCTGCTCTTGCCGTTACTTCAAGAACAAAAAACTCAAGGAGTTTTAGCTGCATTTTTCTTTTTAATTTACAATGAGTTATCTTCATTTTTGCAGTCTATCATAACTGCTAATCTAATACAGATCCTAAAGAATTGATGACCGTTTTATATGAAATCGGTAAAGAGGCAGGCGGTTTACGAGCCTTAACTCAGTATTTACGTTTAGCAGGTATTGCCGCCAAGGGCAACGGCACGCTGATTACTTTAGATTTGGTGTTACAGGCACAAGCTCAAATGCGAGGGGTTTAAGATGAAAAAATATGTAACCCTAATCATACCGCTACTGTTATCAGCCTGTCAGCAAGCGGAACAAGACATCTGCGATCAATCTTGCTGGCAAGAAAAGGCAAGGCAAGAATGGAAACAAGAATATGGCGAATTTCAGCCAAATTTAACGCCAGAGCAGGAAAAATATATCCAAGACTGGCTGATTAAGCATTACTCGAATACGGATTTTTATAACGACATAGGAGAATAAAACGTGCTGGAAATAGGAAAAATATATCTGATTACTCGAAAAGACCCTTTATTTGTTAAATATTGTGTTTTATGGGGAGAAGAAAACCACAACAACCCTAATCAACTTATTGATGTGCTGGTACATGGGATTAGTCATTTTGAAGTTTTAGAGCAATAAAAGTTGTAGCAATTTTAAATAAAAACAAGGAGACATTATGAGCAAAACTGTAATTGAAGGCAAAACTTACTGGAAAGATGCGAAAGGGCATTTAACCCCCGATGAAGTTAGTGAGGGAAATAGATAAAGCGCGTGATGCCCTAGTGCGTGATTTTGTTGAAAAGGCAATGAATGTACAACAGGCAATGAAAGCCTTTAAGCAACAAGTTTTCAATGATGTTGGGGCATTTGTTGACCTGTCTTCCGAAAAATACGGGGTAAAAATGGGCGGGCGTAAAGGGAATTTAACCCTCTTTACCTATGACGGTAAATATAAATTACAGGTGGCGGTATCTGACCATATTCGGTTTGATGAGCGTATTCACGCCGCCAAAACCTTGATTGATGAATGTTTGCACGAATGGTCAGTTGAAGCCCGTCCCGAGCTGCGCTCCTTAATTGATAACGCTTTCCAAGTGGATAAAGAAGGTAACTTAAGCACTGCTCGCATTTTCTCATTAAGAAAGGTGGATATTCAAGATGAGCGTTGGCTAAAAGCCATGCAAGCTATTTCGGACAGTATGCAGGTGGTCAGCAGTAAAGATTATATCCGCTTTTATGAGCGCGATGAGCAAGGTAAATATCAGCCAGTGAGTTTAGATATGGCGGGGGTGTAAATGGAAATCTTACTTTACATTGTTATGGGAGCATTTTTAATTCCTCTTGCATTTGGTTTAGGTTGTATATGCATTATATGTATTCTTAACTTCATAGGATAAATAGTTTAAAGCCCATTTAAACGCCTTTTAAAGCTCTGTTAAGAGGCGTTTGGAATGTGTTTTAACCACGCAAATAAGGAGAAAAGATGAAACACGACTTTAAACAATTAAGCCAACTGGCGGCAGAAGTAGAAAAGGCTGGCGACTTGAGTTATGCCGCAGAATTATGGCGAAAATCGGCAAGTTTAGCCCAAAATCCGCAAAATCAAGACTATTGCTTAAACCGTATGGCGTTTTGCTTACATTGGAAAGGAGTGGAGAATGGACGTTAATAGCAAGTTGGATTTAAAAGAGCAGATTAATATCAGTATTAATTTAATGATGGACTGCTTAGAAATGCTGGATTGTGATGATATTGGGGCGGCGTTGCAGATGTGGCAGGTTGCCATAGATAAGGCGAAAGAAACACGCATCAGAATCATAAGATCAAGATTTAGTAAAGATTTTATTGAGAATGTTTAATCAACAAAGAAGGAAAACCTTATGAAATATAGTGATTTAATCAAAATGAATAGTTGTGGTGTATATAGTAAAACCCATTAAAAATCGCCACACAACCACATAAAATAAAAGAATAAACGGTCGATGCAATTTAACTGCCATTCTTTGCGTTTTTGCTTTATCCAAGCCCAAGTACGTTCAATTGGATTAAGGTCAGGACTGTAAGGTGGGAGCCAGAGAATGGTGTGCCCCGCGGCTTCTATCAATGCTTTTGTGTCTGAACCTTTATGAAAAGCGGCATTATCCATCACAATAACACTGTTATCAGGAAGTTGCGGAAGTAATAACTGCTCGACCCAACCATGAAAAACATCGCTATTAATACTACAATCATACAGCCCCACAGCAAACAGCTGTTGATTAAGTACAGCACCGATGACATTACTCTGGTTTTTAAGTTGCCAGTTATACTGGCTAAGACAAGGCTTACCTCTTTGAGCATACCCATGCAGTCTGTTGTCATGCATTTTAAAGCCGCTCTCATCTAAATAAATGATTTTTCTTCCCGCTTTTTTAAATGCTTTTAGCGCATTAAGAAAAGACTTTCGTTTTTCAGTATCTGCTTGAGAATGCGCTAACGTCTTTTTTTACGCGTTATTCCTAGCCTTTTCAAAGCCGTACAAATGGCATTTTGGCTACAACCTAAACGCTGTGCTCGCTGCCATTGATAATCATCGGGATAAGCCTCAACATCCGCTTTGAGGAGGTCATTATCAATCTTATAAGGTTTAACAATACGTTTCTTTCGTTCAGGTTTTTTCTTCCATCTCTGGATGGTATTGGTACTGAGCTGAAACGCTTGTGCCAATTCTCGAAAGCTTGCGCCACCTTTGAGTTTGGCTAATATCATTTGTCGGTGGTCTTTTGAGTATGCCATGTGAATATTGTAGCGTATTTAATTAGATTTTACTATATTAGCAGGAATAGTCCAAACTTTATGTTTAAAATTAATTTCATCCCAAGTAGCATTAATTAGCTCACTTTTCCTTACTAGCGTTAACAAAATAAACTTCAAAGCCTTTTTTAAAGCAAAATCAGACTGAGTTTTCTCAAGAGCAGTAAAAAATAAATGAATTTCTCTTGGGCTTAATGTTCGTTCACGTTTCTTAAATGTTACAATTGATGAATTAGAAATGTCGTCAGCAGGGTTAATAAACTTATGACCCCTTTGAATAGCATATCGATAAATATTTGCAATTAAATCACGCACTAAAATTGCCGTAGAGGGAGCTCCACGCTCTTTAATTTGCTCACAATGGCGACGAATCTCATCCATTGTAATTTCGGTCATCAAACGATTTCCAAAGGTATTTTTAATATCCCTCTCATATGTTGCTATCCGTAAAGCCTTTGTACTTTCAGCTAACTGCACTTCTGCCAGATACTTTTCTGCAAATACATAAAAGCGATCTGCATTACGAATTTGATTGCGTTCCGCACGTTTTTTTCCTGCTGGAGAAATCCCCTCGCTTACCTGTTTACGTGCAATCATTAAACGTTCACGAGCTTCAGCAAGATTAATACCATCAGCACCATAACGACCAATAGTTAGCGTTTCTCGCCTACCGTTTATGCGATAGTCGTAGCGAAAAGTGATAGTGCCAGCAACGGACACCGTAACATAAAGCCCATCACGATCTGAAACTTTGTAAACTTTATCTTTGGGTTTTAAAGATTTGATTTTTGTATCTGTTAGCATTTTCTGTCATTTTTACCGTCATATATTTGACGGTATTTTTGATCTTTTTCTTGAATAGCGCAAGCCTTTACCGTCAAAATAACCGACAAAAAATTAAAATAATATGAAATAGAGTGAAATAGGAAGAAATAGAAAAGCCTTGTGGCAACAAGGCTTTTAGCTATTTTTGAAATGAATTGAATATCATTGAAATGCGTATGTTTTATTCCCACTCAATAGTCGCTGGTGGCTTACCTGATATATCATAAACCACACGAGAAATGCCATCAACTTCGTTAATAATGCGGTTAGAGATTTTGCCGAGCAAGTCATAAGGCAAGTGTGCCCAATGGGCGGTCATAAAATCAATGGTTTCTACTGCACGCAATGATACTACCCAGTCGTATTTACGTCCATCGCCCATTACCCCTACGGATTTAACGGGTAGGAAGACGGTAAAGGCTTGGCTTACTTTGTAGTACCAATCCGCTTTGTAAAGCTCTTCAATGAAAATCGCATCGGCTTTGCGTAATAAATCGCAATATTCTTTTTTGATTTCGCCCAGCACACGCACGCCTAAACCTGGACCAGGGAATGGGTGGCGATTGAGCATTTCCGCTGGTAAACCAAGGGCTAAACCAATTTTACGCACTTCATCTTTAAATAACTCACGCAATGGCTCAACCAAGCCTAATTTCATATAATCAGGTAAACCGCCGACATTATGATGAGATTTGATCACGTGAGCTTTGCCTGTTTTGCTGGCGGCTGATTCTATTACATCAGGGTAAATCGTACCTTGAGCCAGCCATTTGACCTTACTCAGTTTTTTGGCTTCATCATCAAACACATCAACAAAGACTTTACCTATGGTTTTGCGTTTTGCTTCAGGTTCATCAATCCCTGCTAGGGCATCTAAGAAACGTTGTTCCGCATCAACACGAATAATGTTTAAACCAAACTTATCGCCAAACATTGCCATCACTTGATCCGCTTCATTTAGGCGTAATAAGCCGTTATCCACGAAAACGCAGTGTAAATTTTTGCCGATAGCACGGTGTAATAATAATGCGGTAACCGAAGAATCCACGCCACCAGATAAGCCTAAAATGACTTCGTCATCGCCTACTTGAGCTTTAATGCGAGCAACAGCATCTTCAATAATATTTTCTGCAGTCCAATTAGTCGCACAACCACAAATGTTTACCACAAAATTTTGTAGCAATTTTAGACCGCTCTTGGTATGGGTAACTTCGGGGTGAAATTGTACGCCGTAGAAATGACGATTTTCATCGGACATTGCCGCAATCGGGCAAGTTGGCGTGATACCTGTAATTTGAAAGTGCGGTGGTAATTGCGTAACTTTATCGCCATGGCTCATCCAAACATCTAATTGATGCTCACCGTCATCTAAACCAGCAAAAAGTGCGGTTGGATTTTGCAACGAAACTGCCGCATAGCCAAATTCACGATGCTCAGAGTTTTCAGTTAAACCGCCTAATTGCATTGCCATGGTTTGCATACCATAACAAATACCTAACACAGGCACACCAGCGTTAAACACATATTCAGGAGCTCGGGGGCTATTTTCAGCGGTGGTGCTTTCAGGCCCGCCCGATAAGATAATACCGTTAGGATTGAAATCACGAATATCCTGTTCGCTGACGTCCCACGCCCACAATTCACAATATATGCCAATTTCCCGCACTCGGCGAGCAATTAGTTGGGTATATTGAGAACCAAAGTCTAAAATTAAAATTTTATGATTGTGTATGTTATTCATTTTATATCTCTATTCAGTAATAAAATTTTGTAATTCCGTTTGAGAAAGAGGCTCAATTAAAATATATTTACCATCAATATAACGATACTTATCGTTCGGTAATTTTTGTATAAATTGATGATAATCCAATTTGCCAAGTACATAATATGTACTACCATCATTTTCGTCTTCAAATGACACTAATGTAATTATCCATTTATCAATATCATCCTCTGATATTTCATTTAAATATTGCCATTCTATTTCTGGTTTAAAGGGTAAAATAGTTTTATTCTCTTGTGTAAGAGAATATGCACCAATTACTTTATCTTCATTATTATAAAATCGTTGTTTAGCAAAATAGCCATCAACATATTGATTTTCATAAAAAACTTTCTCAAACTCTACAAGTTTATCATCGGCATTATTAATATTTTCTATCATTTCGGCTGAAAAACAGATTGGATGATGAATACCTTGCAAAATAGGACGATCATTTTTGTCATTCATTAAGACATTTAAACCAAATAAAATATCTTTTTCATAATCATAACTAATATGAGCATGATAAATATTTCCATCTTCATCAATAATTGGACTTTTCAACTGTTTTGCTAACTGTTCAGTAAAATGTAAAGCAATTTGCCAATCAGATTTGGTACTGGGTGTTAATACTCTCACTGAGTAATTTGCCGTTTCATCATCATAAGCTAATTCAAAACAACGACTACTTTTTCCTTCAACCCCAAGTTGTAAAGCAACAAATTGGCTTAAAGGTGCAGCCAATAATTGTTGATATTCTTCTTCATCAAGCGGAAAATCATAAACAGATAAGTTTTCTACTAAGGGTAGAACTTGAGCGGGCGTCATAACTGTTCTTTTTCTGAATAACCTTTTTTTATTTTCAATATAAAATGTTCTGCTCATTTTGTTTCTCTCTAAAACAGTAAAGTGGGCATCATTGCCCACTTAATTAAAAATTAGCCCATTCTATAATTCGGTGCTTCTTTGGTAATTGCCACATCATGTACATGGCTTTCTTTAATACCCGCACCGCTGATACGAACAAATTGTGCTTTGGTACGCAATTCGTCAATAGTAGCACAGCCCGTTAAGCCCATACAAGAGCGTAAACCACCCATTTGTTGATGAATAATTTCTTTTAAATAACCTTTATAGGCAATACGCCCCTCAATGCCCTCAGGCACTAACTTATCAGCAGCATTATCGGTTTGGAAATAGCGATCGGAAGAGCCTTTTGCCATTGCCCCCAGTGATCCCATTCCACGATAAGATTTGAAGGCACGTCCTTGGTAAAGTTCAATCTCTCCTGGCGCTTCTTCTGTTCCTGCAAACATTGACCCCACCATCACGCAAGATGCCCCTGCCGCAATGGCTTTAGCAATATCACCAGAGAAACGAATACCGCCGTCAGCAATCACAGGAATACCACGTTCTTTTAGGGCAGCCGCCGCATCCGCAATGGCAGTAATTTGTGGCACGCCCACCCCAGTAACAATACGCGTAGTACAAATTGATCCCGGACCAATTCCCACTTTGACCGCACTTGCCCCCGCATCTGCCAAAGCAATCGCTCCCTCTGCTGTTGCCACATTGCCTGCAATAATTGGCAAATCAGGGTATTTCGCCCGCGTTTCACGCACACGCTGTAATACCCCCTCAGAATGACCGTGCGAAGAGTCAATCAATAACACATCAACGCCCGCTTGCACTAATGCCTCAATCCGCTCTTCGTTACCAGCCCCAGCGCCCACTGCCGCACCAACACGCAAACGACCAAATTCATCTTTACAAGCATTAGGTTTTTGTTCCGATTTTTGGAAATCTTTTAAGGTAACCATACCTTTTAATTTAAATTGCTCATCAACCACTAATACTTTTTCAATGCGGTGTTTATGCATTAATTCAAAAATTTGTTCACGAGGGGCATTTTCACGAATAGTCACTAAACGTTCTTTCGGCGTCATTACCGCACTCACAGGTAAAGTTAAATCCGACACAAAACGGGTATCACGCCCTGTAACAATCCCCACCAAATCACCATTTGCTAAGGTAACGGGATAACCTGCGAATTTATTTTTTTCAACTAATTCAGCCACTTGTTTTAACGTCATATCTGGACGAACAGTAACAGGATCGCTGACAATACCACTTTCAAATTTTTTCACTTTACGCACACGATCCGCTTGGCGTTCAATAGACATATTTTTATGAATAAAACCAATACCGCCCTCTTGAGCCAATGAAATGGCTAAACGAGCCTCGGTAACGGTATCCATAGCAGCGGATAACATTGGAATATTTAAACGAATGGTTTTAGTCAGTTGAGTGGATAAATCAGCGGTATTAGGAAGCACCGTTGAATGGGCTGGAACGAGCAAAACATCATCAAATGTTAAGGCTTCTTTGACTACTCTAAGCATTGCAATATCTCTCTTTATGGAAGGTTAATGTTAAAAAATATTGCGGCGGGATTATACAGGATAACAACGATTTTGGGAATGGTGTTTTAGTAAAAATTTTAATGAAAACATAGGGAATAGAAAACAGATAATTAAGGTCTGTGTTAGTTTTACATATTACTTAATCATCCCTTTCAATTATTCAACCCTATATCATCCTCCCCCCTATTTTCTGAAAGTAGAGAAAAACCCTAATAACGAAAACCATCAATGAGATCAGAGAAAAATAATCCCTTACCGCCCTTTAAATAAAGAGCAAAATAATTAATCTCACATCACATTCCCCTAACCATTTGATTAACCAATAAATCCCCTTGAAGTCCTAAGCAAAATTCTCTATTATGCCTCACTTATACCATAAAAAAGGATCTTAATCAGATGACAGAACAAACCTTTATCCCTGGCAAAGATGCCGCCCTTGAAGAAAGTATTGAAAAATTTCAGCAAAAACTGACCGCACTTGGTTTTAATATTGAGCAAGCCTCTTGGCTTAATCCAGTGCCTAATGTATGGTCAGTGCATTTACGTGATGCTGATTGTCCGCAATGTTTTTCCAATGGCAAAGGGGCAAGCCAAAAATCGGCGTTAGCCTCTGCCTTGGGGGAATATTTTGAACGTTTATCCACCAATTATTTCTTTGCTGATTATTATTTAGGGCAAGATATTGCTCAGGGCGAGTTTGTCCATTATCCCAACGAAAAATGGTTTGCTATTGATGATCCAGAGCAACTTCCAGCAGGCATTTTGGACGATTATCTGCGTGCTTATTACGATCCTGAAGAGGCATTAACCCCTGATTTATTAATTGATTTACAATCAGGCAATGAACAACGAGGAATTGTTGCCTTGCCTTATGTTCGCCAAAGCGATGAGCAAGTGGTGTATATTCCACAAAGTATTATCGCTAATCTTTATGTGTCCAATGGTATGTCAGCGGGTAATACACAGTATGAAGCCCGTGTACAAGGTTTATCTGAGGTATTTGAGCGTTATGTGAAAAACAAAATTATCGCCGAAGCCATTAGCCTACCCGAAATTCCTGCGGAGGTTATGGCTCGTTATCCCTCTATTCAAGCCTCTATCGCTAAACTTGAACAAGAGGGATTTCCGATTTTGGCTTATGATGCGTCATTAGGCGGTAAATATCCTGTTATTTGTGTGATTTTGTTAAATCCGCAAAATGGTACTTGTTTTGCCTCTTTTGGGGCTCACCCAAATTTCCAAGTAGCTTTAGAACGTACGGTTACCGAATTATTACAAGGGCGTAGCTTAAAAGATCTTGATGTCTTTACTGCTCCTTCATTTGATAATGATGATGTGGCGGAACATGCTAACCTTGAAACCCATTTTATTGACTCAAGTGGGCTTATTTCTTGGGATCTGTTTAAACAAACTCCTGATTTTGCCTTTGTGGATTGGGATTTTTCTGGCACGACTGAACAAGAATATCAAAACCTTATGCGGATATTTAATCAACTAGGCAAAGAAGTCTATATTATGGATTATAACCACCTTGGTGTTTATGCTTGCCGTATTATCGTGCCAAGTATGTCGGATATTTATCCGCAAGATGATTTGATTTATGCCAATAATAATATGGGTATGGCGTGGCGAGAAATTTTACTTGATCTACCACATTTCCACCACGATAAAGCCACTTACCAAGAATTGCTTGATGAACTTGATGAACAAGGTATTGATGATGCTACCCGAGTGCGTGAATTTATTGGTATTGTTCCGCCACCTAAATCAGGCTGGGTAACCTTACGCATTGGCGAACTAAAATCAATGTTACACCTTGCCTTAGGGCAACTTGATGAAGCACTTGATTGGGCAAATTGGACAATCAGTATGAATAGCTCGGTGTTTACCCCAGAACGAGCCAATTATTATCGTTGTCTAATCCAATCTCTTGAACTTTATCTTGATAACCAGCGAGACCCACAACAATACCGTAGCGTATTTGAAAAAATGTATGGGGAAAACGCTGTTACTGCCGCTTGGCAAGCTATTCAAGGTAAAGCAAGTCCATTCTATGATTTACTAGCCGATGATGAACATTTGCAACAATTTACCGCCCATCAAAAACTGCTCGCCGCTTATGAAAAACTACAAAAAGCCAAACGTGCTTATTGGCAACAATAAGCTATAGTCGTTTCAATTTAAAATGAGACAAGGCGGTACGTCAAAGACAGTACAAGTAGTACGGCGAGACGTACCAACGCTGTATCATTTTAAAGTGGGACGACTATATAAACAAAAGGCATTATACTGGTAGAAGTATAATGCCTTAAACATTTATGCAATCAACATTTATTTTGCTATTTCAACCCATTTTCCATCAATATAATCTACACGCCATTTGGTGGCTTTACCCTCTTTTTCCGAAGTAACATATTGACGTTTTTCTTTACGACTAAAACGAATTATTGCCGCATTTCCCTCGGGATCTTGTTGTGGAGCTTGAGCAAGATAGGCTAATTTTTCAGGTAAACGCTCAGCATATTGTGCTAACTCTGCCACTTTTGCCGCCCGGGTTTCACGAGATTTAGGGAAGTTATGTGCCGACATAAACACCCCACTTGCCCCATCACGCAACACAAAATACGCATCAGATTTTTCACATTTCAATTCAGGGAATGGAATTGGATCTTCTTTTGGTGGTGCAACCTCGCCATTTTTTAGGATTTTGCGTGTATTATCGCAGTTTGTGCAAGCCATATACTTGCCAAAACGCCCTAATTTTAAGTGCATATCCGCACCACATTTATCACATTCCACCACTGGACCGTCATAGCCTTTGATTTTAAAGCTACCTTGTTCAACGATATAACCATCACAATTCGGATTATTACCACAAATGTGCAATTTACGTTGTCCATCAATAAGGTAACTATCCATTGCCGAACCACATTTAGGACAACGTTTGCGTGCCATTAGGGCTTTGGTTTCGCTAGCATCATCAAGCACATTCAGCAACTCTGCCTCAGGAATTAAATTCATCGTGGTTTTACACCGCTCTTTTACTGGCAGAGCATAACCTGTACAGCCTAAAAATACCCCTGTGCTGGCGGTACGAATTGCCATAGGTCGTCCACAAGTTGGGCAACTAATTTCTGTTGGCACAAGGCTATTAGGTTTCATTCCACCTTCAAGTTCATCAAGCTCCGCTTGGCTTAATTGCGAGGAAAAATCTTTAAAGAATTGATTTAATTCTGTTTTCCAATTTTTATTTCCCTTGGCAATTTGATCCAATACATCTTCCATATTGGCAGTGAAATCATAATTCATCAATTCAGCAAAGGATTGATTAAGGCGATCGGTAACAATCTCGCCCATTTTTTCCGCATAAAAACGGCGGTTCTCACTACGCACATAACCACGTTCTTGAATAGTAGAAATAATGGTGGCATAAGTAGAAGGGCGACCAATTCCGCGTTTTTCAAGTTCTTTTACTAAAGATGCCTCAGTAAATCTAGCTGGCGGTTTAGTAAATAATTGCTCAGGTTGAACGACCTTGAGCTGCAATTTCTCGTTAATGGTTAAAGCTGGAAGTTCTTTATCCTCTGCCGATTTATTCAAGGCAGGCAATACCTTTGTCCAACCGTCAAAGCGTAAAATCCGTCCTTTGGTTCTTAGTTCATACTCCCCTGCCATTACGGTAACAGTGCTACTATCATATTGTGCCGCAGGCATTTGACAAGCCAAAAACTGCCGCCAAATTAAATCATATAAACGTACCGCATCTTTATCCATCTCTTTTAAATGTTCTGCTAACGTATTCACATCAGAAGGGCGAATTGCCTCGTGTGCTTCTTGGGCATTTTCTTTACTGGAATAAAAGTGCGGTTTTTCTGGCAAATAATTTTCGCCAAATTGGTTTTGGATATAATTTCTTGCCATAGTTAATGCGTCTTGACTTAAATTAGTGGAGTCAGTACGCATATAAGTAATATAACCCGCTTCATACAAACGTTGTGCTAACATCATGGTTTTTTTTACGCCAAAACCCAATCTCGTGCTAGCGGTTTGTTGCAAGGTTGAGGTTATAAACGGCGCTTTTGGACGAGAGCTAGTGGGTTTGGTTTCCAACGAGGTAACCACATAATCTGCCCGAGCAAGAAAATCTGTTGCCGTTTGAGCCTGTTGTTCATTTTTAGCCTCAAATTTTTTACCTTGATATTCAACCACATCAAGATTAAGCAATTGATGTTGGCTTGTCTGTGTTTGTACTGAAATTTGCCAATATTCCTCAGGATTAAAGGCTTTAATTTCTCGCTCACGTTCCACCAACAATTTTACCGCAACGGATTGTACACGCCCTGCGGATAATCCTCTTGCGACTTTTTTCCATAACAACGGCGACACCATAAAACCCACCACTCGATCAAGAAAACGGCGAGTTTGTTGAGCATTAACCCGATCCATATTTAATTGCTCTGGCTTATCAAAGGCTTGTTGAATGGCATTTTTGGTAATTTCATTGAACACCACACGACTAAAACGTTGTTCTTCACCACCAATCACTTCTCTTAAATGCCAAGCTATTGCTTCCCCTTCTCTATCCAAATCGGTAGCCAAATAAATATGATCCGCTTTTTTAGCAAGGCTTTTAAGTTCACTAACCACTTTTTCCTTGCCCGGCAAAATCTGATAATTTGCCTGCCAATCATGATAAGGATCAATCCCCATACGTTTTACTAAGGCGTTACGCTCTTTTTCCTGCTTAATTTTCTGCTTTTGTTCCGCACTTAAACCTTTTGTGGAAATAGGTTTCGCTTTTTCCCCTGTAGAAGATCCCGCTGTGGGTAAATCACGAATATGCCCCACACTTGATTTGACAATATAATCTTTACCTAAATATTTATTAATCGTCTTCGCTTTAGCTGGAGATTCCACAATCACCAATGATTTGCTCATTTTTATTCCTAATGATAATAATAAGAAAAGATATGAAGAGTTTTATTTGCATTTTTATCTGTTTTTATCCAAAATTCTCATATCGCCAAAATTTAATTGATTTGGGCGCAACAATAGCAAGGATTAATTATAATTACAACCCAAAGGCAATAAAATGGATAAACTAAATGCGATTTCAGTATTTTGTCGTGTCATTGAAAGCCAAAGTTTTACTCAAGTGGCACAACAAATGAATATTTCCGTAGCAATGGTCAGTAAATTGATTTCTCAACTTGAGGAACAACTTAAAACCCGTTTATTGCAACGTACCACTCGCAAGATCACCCCTACCGAGGCAGGACAAATTTACTATCAACGTTGTTTATCTGTTTTAATGGAATTAGAAGAAGCGGACGCCAGTATTGCCAATCATAATTCCGCTTTACAGGGGAATTTATCTATTTCTGTACCGAGAGAATTTGGCGTTCGTTTTATTACCCCTAATCTGGCAAAATTTCTCTATGCTCACCCCAATTTACATGTGAATATTGAATATACCGATCGTAAAGTAGATTTAATTGGCGAAGGCTATGATCTTGCTCTACGCATTGGTCAACTGGCAGAAAATACCTTGGTTGCCAAAAAAATTGCTTCATCTACCATGCACATTGTTGCCTCGCCAAGCTATCTCGCTCAAAAAGGTTCACCAACAACACCTGATGAAATAAGCCAACACGATTGTCTTATCTATAAATTTAATTACAGCCTAATTTGGGAATTGCAAAAAGACAAAAAACATTATCAAGCCAAAGTAAATTCTAAATTTGTTAGTAACAACGGCTTAGTGTTAGTTGAAATGGCAAAAACAGGCTTAGGTATTATTAACATACCACGTTTTCTTATTGAACAAGAACTTGCTTCTGGCGAATTGGTAGAACTTCTTCCTGATTATCAACAAAACACCGTAGATATTCATGTTGTGTACCCTCATCGCCGTTATTTACCCGCCAAAGTGCGTGCTTTTATTGATTTTTTAACTGAGTTAAAACTATGCCAACCAAACTAAATTCATCTTGGATCGTGATTACTGGCGGTGCTAAACGCATTGGTTTTGCCCTTGCTCAACATTTTGCTCAACAAGGAAAAAATGTGCTGATTTCCTACCGCACTTTTTATCCACAACTGGCACAATTACACGCCTTAAACGTTGTCAGCCTACAAGCCGACTTTGCCACTGAACAAGGCATTATACAATTTGCCGAGCAAGTGCAACAACAATGCCCTCAAATAGACTGTTTAATTCATAACGCCTCTAGCTGGCAAGCGGAACAGGATCAGCCTATGAACCAACTCGGTCAATTAATGGACGAAATGCTACAAGTTCACGTTAAAGCCCCTTATTTACTCAATCAACTACTTGCCCCATTATTACAACGGACAAAATCCACTAGTAATATTATTCATATCAGCGATTATGTCGCCCATAAAGGCAGTGCCAAGCATATTGCCTATGCCGCAAGCAAAGCTGCCATGGAAAATCTAACCCAAAGTTTTGCCCAAAAATACGCCCCGCATATCAAAGTAAACAGTATCGCCCCTGCCTTGATCGCCTTTAATCCCGATGACGATCTAGCCTATCAACAAAAAGCCCAACAAAAATCCTTAATGCAAAAGTGCGGTGGTTATCAAGAAATGATTTTAGCGGTGGAATATTTAATGCAAAGTGATTATGTTACTGGCACTTGTTTAGCGGTTAATGGCGGTCGTCATTTAAAATAAGGCTAGGCATACCAATACTGTATTATTTTAAAGAGGCACGACTTTATCTTATATGATCTAAATCACAAAACCTTATCTCTTACATTTTATTTCTAACTCATAGGTGTTAGAATTTTATCAGATTTTTTCATTTACCTAGAGGAAATATTATGACATTTCGTATTGAAAAAGACACCATGGGCGAAGTTAAAGTGCCTGCCGACAAATACTGGGCAGCTCAAACTGAGCGTTCACGCAATAATTTTAAAATCGGTCCTGAAGCCTCTATGCCGCAGGAAATTATTGAAGCCTTTGCTTATTTAAAAAAAGCCGCAGCTTATGCCAATACGGATCTTGGGGTATTACCTGCGGAAAAACGTGATCTCATTGCACAAGCCTGCGATGAAATTCTAGCTCATCAACTTGATGATCAATTTCCTTTAGTCATTTGGCAAACAGGTTCGGGGACACAATCCAATATGAACCTAAATGAAGTCATCGCTAACCGAGCTCATGTGCTTAACGGCGGTAAATTAGGCGAAAAATCCATTATTCACCCTAATGATGATGTAAATAAATCTCAATCATCAAACGACACCTACCCAACAGCGATGCACATTGCCGCTTATAAAAAAGTGGTGGAAGTAACCATTCCTTGTATTGAACGTTTACAAAAAACCTTTGCAAGTAAAGCAGAAACCTTTAAAGATGTAGTAAAAATTGGGCGTACCCATTTAATGGACGCAACGCCATTAACCTTAGGACAAGAGTTTTCAGCCTATGCTGCTCAACTTGATTTTGGCTTGCGTGCCTTAAAAAATACCTTACCTCATTTAAGCCAATTAGCCCTAGGCGGAACAGCGGTAGGAACAGGATTAAATACCCCGAAAGGTTATGATGTAAAAGTGGCGGATTATATTGCCAAATTTACTGGCTTACCTTTTATTACTGCGGAAAATAAATTTGAGGCATTAGCGACTCACGATGCGGTGGTAGAAACCCATGGGGCATTAAAACAATTAGCGGTTTCTTTATTTAAAATCGCTAATGATATTCGCTTATTAGCCTCTGGTCCACGTTCTGGTATTGGCGAAATTCTAATACCTGAAAATGAACCGGGTTCATCAATTATGCCGGGTAAAGTCAATCCAACCCAATGTGAAGCCTTAACTATGGTTTGTGCACAAGTATTAGGTAATGACACCACCATTTCTTTTGCTGGTTCACAAGGGCATTTTCAATTAAATGTATTTAAGCCTGTCATGGCAGCCAATTTCTTACAATCTGCTCAACTTTTAGCTGATGCCTGTGTTTCTTTTGATGAACATTGTGCTAGTGGCATTGAGCCAAACTATCCAAGAATCAAACACCAATTAGAACAATCTTTGATGTTAGTTACCGCATTAAATACCCATATCGGTTATGAAAATGCCGCCAAAATTGCTAAAACTGCTCATAAAAATGGCACAACCTTAAAAGAAGAAGCCATTAATTTAGGTTTAGTTACCGCTGAACAATTTGACCAATGGGTACGCCCTGAAGATATGGTGGGTAGTTTGAAATAATTATTACTCAATAATCAATAAAAAGCGTGGAGATAATTATTTCCCCACGCTTTTATTTAAATTATAACCTTCCTTGCAACCCCTCTTGCTCAATCCATTGCTGTTTAGGTAGTCCGAATTGTTGGATAAACCATTGGCAAACATAGTCTATAACGCTTTGTTGATACCAATATTCATCACCATGTTGTGCTTGGGGTATAGTAGTCAGTTGAACAGGCTGATGATTAGCGAGTAAGGCGTGATAAAGCTGTTCGCTTTGCTTAGGCGATACCAATCTATCTTGTTCACCATGCATTAATAATAAAGGGGGCTTATTGCCTTGTAGATGCCCCATTGGGCTGGCATATAAGGCTTTAGCAGGATCGCTATCAATATTTGCCCCGGCAAATTGATTAAAGGCAACGCCATTAACCAGCAATGCCTCGGTTACTGCTGGAGATTGATGTACAGCTTCTATTGTTATCCCTAAGCCCTCACCAATATTAAGGAGATTAGATAAACCATATAAAGATACTGCCGCTTGTACTTGTGCGGATTGGTTTAAATATTGCCCCTGTTGAAAGTCAGTTTCGTCATCGGTTAATGCCAACATTTGTGCCAGCCAACCACCTGCTGAATCGCCTAATACCCCTATTTGTTGCGGATTGATACCATATTGGTCGGCAAAGGCGCGTAAATAACGAATGGCGGCTTTACCGTCTTGTACAGGAGCAGGAAAGGTATCAGGAATAACCCGATATTCCGCACAAGCCACCACAAATCCTCGCTCGGCTAATGCCATTCGCATTTGGATAAATTTGTTATATTCCGCCGAGAGAAATCCACCACCGGGGAAATAGATAATCACAGGTTTCACATTTACCGTTCTTGGGACTAATAATGATAAACGTAATTGTCGCACTAAACGGGCTTGTACCACTTGATGATAAATAATATCGGTAAAATTATCGATAATTGGACGTTGTAAGGTTACGTTGAGTTGTTGCATAACACCCTCTTAATCATATTGCACATAGCTTAAAAGCAAAATTTTGATAAAAACCACCGCACTTTAAACGTTGCCACGCCTTGCCATACTTTAATACAACACAGACACAATCAACAATACCCAAAGCATGGTCAAAATAGGTCCAAGTAAACCAATAACAACACCCCCTAAACGAAATTCGGATTGCTTAATCAGTCCTGTACTGAAAGCAATGGCATTTGGCGGAGTAGATACAGGTAAAAATAAGGCACAAGAGGCACAAATACCAATCACCAAAGGTAAAATAATCGGATTAACTTCGCCACCGAACATTTTTAATAGCGATAAAGCAACGGGAATAAGGATCGTTGTTGCCGCCGTATTGCTCATAAAATTGGATAATAACACGGTAATAAAACTGAACATAATCAATAATGCCATAAAACTAATATTAATATGGCTTAATTGTTGGACAAAATGGCTAGCAATTTGTTGTTCTTCTATGGCTAAGCCTAATGCCAATCCCCCTGCCACTAACATTAAGGTATCCCAAGGCAACTTACGTACATCTTCCGCATCAATAATCCCTAACATAGTTAAACCAACAATCGGAATACCTGATGCCGCTGCCACAGGAATACCAAACCATTTAGCGGTTAGCCAAAAGAACAAGGTCAAAGCTAAAATCACTAATACAATACTTTTTTGTGTTTTTTGTTCTACGCTAATGATTTTCGGTTGTTGCTGTAAAAAGGAAAAATCTAAACTAGCTTGTTTATTAAGGCGATAACGTACCAATAATACTCGCCAAAACACAAACAGTAGTACAAAAGCCAAAGGTGTTCCCACTAGCATCCACTCTAAAAAAGAAATGGAATATCCCATATTTTCCAATGCACCTACCGCAATAGCATTAGGGGCAGAACCAATGATTGTCCCTATTCCGCCAATAGAAGCCGCAGCAGGAATACCGAGTAATAATGCTCGTGATAAGTTAGATTTTTTATCCAGCGTGGCAAAGAGAGGAGCAAATGTCGCAATCATCATCGCTGTAGTTGCGGTATTGCTCATTAACATAGAAATTGCCCCTGTAATTAGCATAACGCCCCATAATACATATTTAGGATTAGTACCAAATTTCGGTAACATTGTTTTTAATAATGCCACATCAAGTTCCGTTTTTTTCATAGCTTCGGCTAAGAAAAAGCCCCCTAAAAACAACCAAATCACACTATCCGACCAAGTTTGTAAATATTGGATTGCATTCTCAGCATCCTGTTGTCCCATAATTAACACTAAAAAACCAATAATCAAAATGCCTACGGAAAATGGTGGAATCGCCTCAGTTACCCATAATGAAATGGCAAAAAATAATAAAAATAACACATAATTTTGCGTTTGAGTAAAGGCGGGATCGGACACCAGCAACATCAATAACCAGCCAATCACAAAAGACAACAGGAAATAAAATACTTTTCTTTTGCGAGCAAGCGCTAAAGGATAACGAGTGAGTTTTTTTAGTGAGGAATAAAGTGAGTCAGCCATAAAATCCCCTTATTTAGTTAAACAATAAGAGGTATATAAACATAAATTAGGGTAACTTTCTTTGATCTTTCTCGCAAATTTAAAATTTTGTAAAAAATAACCGCACTTCAAAAAGTGCGGTTTAATTTAGACTTATTTTATTATTAAACGATTACAACGCACGCAAAATCGCATCAACGCTTTCTTTTGCATCGCCCAGTAACATTTGTGTATTGTCTTTAAAGAACAATGGATTTTGTACTCCAGCGTAACCAACCCCCATAGAACGTTTAAATACAATCACATTTTGTGCTTTCCACACTTCTAATACCGGCATACCTGCAATTGGGCTAGACGGATCGTCCATTGCTGCTGGGTTTACCGTATCATTCGCACCAATCACTAAAACCACATCGGTGTCTGGGAAATCTTCGTTAATTTCGTCCATTTCTAACACCACGTCATAAGGCACTTTGGCTTCGGCTAATAATACATTCATATGTCCCGGTAAACGTCCAGCAACAGGGTGAATACCAAAGCGTACATTAACCCCACGCTCACGCAATTTTTGGGTAATTTCAGCCACTGGATATTGTGCCTGCGCTACTGCCATACCATATCCGGGGGTAATAATAACAGAGCTAGCATTTTTTAACATTTCTGCTACTTCTTCAGCACTGGTTTCACGATGCTCACCATAATCCTGATCATCTGAGGATTGCACATCATTACCAAAACCACCCGCAATGACGCTAATAAATGAACGATTCATAGCTTTACACATAATGTAAGATAAAATCGCACCTGATGACCCCACTAATGCCCCTGTAACGATTAATAAATCATTACTCAACATAAAGCCTGCCGCTGCCGCTGCCCAACCAGAATAAGAGTTAAGCATAGACACCACAACAGGCATATCCGCTCCACCAATTGAAGCCACTAAATGCCAACCGAAAGCAAGAGCAATGGCGGTCATTAATAACACTGGGAAAATATTTTCTGGTGAATTTAAGAAAGCGATCATCAATAAAGCTGAAACCACTAAAGCCGCTAAATTAAGTTTATGACGGTGAGGTAACATTAGGGCTTTAGAATTAATAATTCCACGCAATTTACCAAAGGCAACCACAGAACCTGTAAAGGTTACTGCACCGATGAAAATCCCTAAGAAAACTTCCACATTATGGATATTAGCTAAAACCGCTTGCTCCGCTAAGAAAGCGACTTTACCAGCTTCATCTAAATAAGCAGGTACTTCCGCTGCATGATGCAAGCCATAACTGTTAAAGCCGACTAATACCGCCGCTAAGCCCACAAAACTATGCAAAATTGCGACCAATTCAGGCATTTCAGTCATTTCAACTTTTAAGGCTTGACGAATACCAATCCCTGCCCCAATCGCCATTGATAATAAGATCCAAAATTGCCCTTTTACCGCAGGACCAAAAATGGTAGCAACTAAAGCGATCGCCATACCCACGATACCATACCAACAACCCGCTTTGGCTGTTTCGTGCTTAGAAAGCCCTGCTAAACTCATAATAAAAAGCAGTGCCGCAACAATATAAGCTGCTTGAACTAAACCTTCAGACATTGCTTTCCTCCTTAACCTTTTCTAAACATAGAAAGCATACGTTGGGTAACTTTAAAGCCCCCAAAGATATTAATACTGGCGACTAAAATCGCAATAAAGGCAAGTAAACTGATAAAGAAACTGCCCTGCCCAATTTGTAATAATGCACCGACAATAATAATGCCAGAAATCGCATTAGTTACCGCCATTAATGGGGTATGTAACGCATGGCTTACATTCCATACCACATAATATCCCACCACACAGGCTAAAACAAAGACGGTAAAATGAGAAAGGAAAGAGGTTGGAGTAACAGAGGCTACCCATAAATATAACAAGGCAACAACTGCCATAATGCCATATTTCACTTTAGGATCTGTTGGTTTTTCTTCTGCTTTAACTGCCTCTACCGCTGGTTTCGCTTTAGGTTGAGCAGAAACTTGAATTGGAGGGGCTGGCCAAGTCACTTCACCATTTTTAATGACAGTAACCCCACGAAGTACTACATCATCAAAATCAATATTGATATTGCCATCTTTTTCTTTACATAATAATTTAAGTAAATTCACTAAGTTAGTGCCGTAAAGTTGTGATGACTGGGTTGGTAAACGGCTTGGTAAATCGGTATAACCAATAATTTTTACCTGATTTTCAGTGGTAACCACTTCGCCCGCTTTTGATAACTCACAGTTACCGCCAGTGGCTGCTGCTAAATCCACAATCACCGATCCAGGCTTCATTGAGTCAACCATTTCTTTGGTAATTAAACGTGGTGCTGGTTTGCCCGGAATTAATGCGGTGGTAATAATAATATCCACTTCTTTCGCTTGTTCCGCATATAATTCTAAAGCTCGGCGGTTAAATTCTTCAGACATCACTTTGGCATAACCATCGCCTGAGCCACCTTCTTCTTTAAAATCAATCTCAAGGAAACTCGCCCCCATAGATTCCACTTGTTCTTTTACTTCTGGACGGGAATCAAACGCACGAACGATAGCACCTAAACTATTCGCTGCACCAATAGCAGCAAGACCAGCTACCCCAGCACCAATAACTAACACTTTCGCTGGCGGCACTTTACCTGCCGCAGTAATCTGCCCAGTAAAAAAGCTACCAAATTCATGTGCCGCTTCAACCACCGCACGATAACCTGCAATATTTGCCATTGAGCTTAACGCATCAAGGGATTGTGCTCTTGAGATTCGCGGTACCGCGTCCATAGCTAATACATTAATATTTTTGGCTGACAATTTTTCCATTAACTGTGGATTTTGTGCTGGCCAAATAAAACTGACTAAGGTCGCTCCGTCCTTAATCAATTCCACTTCCTGATCAGTAGGTGCATTAACTTTAAAAATAATATCTGCTTGCCATACATCTTGTGCTGAACCAATTTTAGCGCCTGCCTCAACAAAAGCCTGATCTTCAAAACTTGCTTTAAAACCTGCGTCGTGTTCAACAATCACATCAAAACCAAGTTTTAAGATCTGCTGTACAGTTTTCGGCGTTGCCGCTACACGACATTCATTGTCAAGCAGTTCTCTAGGTACACCAATTAGCATAATTATTTATTCCTTATAATTGGTTAATCAATAACTTAGGAAAACTTCCCGCCCATAATCAAATTATAGTCGTTTTAATTTGAAATAAGACAAAACGGCACACCGCAAACAGTACAAAGCATATCGCAAGGCGAGCAACGCCGTATTATTTTAAAATGGAACGACTATAAATAAGCGAATATCAACATTCGCGATTATTAAACCATAGTTAAATTCAATTCCTTTCTCCACAAGAAAACTAAATGATTTTAACTATCAGCTCAATTTACCACTAAACTTAGCCAAATAACAAAGACTTTTTTCAATTAATTTGACAGCTTACAACAATTAGTTTTATTCGGACAAATTTACCGCTAAAATGCCCCTTTCAATAAAGCGTATTCACACTAATTTAGGACTATTATTATGCAATTTCCTCCTTTACAACCAGCCAAACTAATTCGCCGTTATAAACGCTTTATGGCAGATATTGAATTAGCTAATGGCGAAACGACTACTATTCACTGTGCAAATACAGGCACAATGTTAGGCTGTGGCAGTGCTGGCGATACTATTTGGTATTCTGATTCCAAAAGCCTTACTCGCAAATACCCTTTTTCTTGGGAACTCACTCAACTTAACCAACAACAATTTGTTTGTATTAATACTCATCGTTCTAATCAACTTACCTTAGAAGCATTACAAAACAAACAAATTAGCCAACTGGCGGAATATGACGAGATTTACCCTGAAGTCAAATATGGCAAAGAAAATAGCCGTATTGATTTCTTACTAAAAGGAGAAGGATTGGTAGATTGCTATGTGGAAGTCAAATCAGTTACCTTAGTCCGCAATGGACTTGGGCAATTTCCTGATGCGGTAACAACAAGAGGACAAAAACACTTACGTGAACTTATGGAAATCAAACAACAAGGTAAAAGAGCGGTAATTTTTTTCGCAGGATTACACAATGGTTTTGATCGTTTTCGTGTCGCTGAAGATATTGATCCTGAATATAACCAGTTATTGCAACAAGCTGTCAAACTTGGGGTTGAAGTTTATTGCTATGCTGGTGAATTTGAATTCCAACAACAAATTCCTTGTGGATTAAAACTAAGCCATAATGTTCCTGTGATAATCTAGCACACGTTTGTAAACATTTGTAAATAATATTGCTTAAATTAATGATAATAATTATCATTAACACATAACAACAAACATAAATAGATAATCACTCCAACATTTCAGCACCTCTTCCCCCACAACAGAGGTGCTTTTTTTATGTCATTATGATAGCCATTCCAATTTATAGTCATTCCACTTTAAAATGAGACAGGGAATACCAATGCCGTATGATTTTAAAGTGAAAGAACAATAACAGTTTTTTCCTTAAACTGCATCAATCTTTTACTAATAAAATGATTTGTGATCTAATTCTCATTTTTTATTAAAACTCTCACTTCTTGCGCAATTTTTCCACTTAATTATTTGCAAATAATAACTATTTCTATTATTGTTATTTCCCTGTTATCAAAATGTAGATTACAATGATTATCCCCCTCACAGAATTGCACTAAGGCTAATCTTAGGGAATGAAACATTGATTTATCCTACATTGTTTTATTCATTATCTTAGATAAGAGGTTCATATAATGATTATTTCATCAGCCAATGATTATCGTAAAGCAGCACGTCGCCGTGTTCCTCCATTTATGTTTCATTATGCAGACGGTGGCTCTTATGCAGAACAAACACTACAACGTAATGTCAGCGATCTTGCCAATATTGCATTACGTCAACGTGTACTAAAAGATATGTCGGAGCTTAATACCGAAATAGAATTATTTGGCGAAAAATTATCTATGCCTGTTGCCCTTGCCCCAGTGGGTGCTTTAGGTATGTATGCCAGACGTGGCGAAGTACAAGCCGCAAAAGCAGCGGATAATAAAGGTGTACCTTTTACCCTTTCTACGGTATCCATTTGCCCTATTGAAGAAGTCGCACCTGTAATTAAGCGTCCAATGTGGTTTCAATTATATGTTTTGCGTGATCGTGGCTTTATGAAAGATGCGTTGCAACGGGCAAAAGCGGCAGGTTGTTCTACCCTTGTTTTTACCGTTGATATGCCTACACCCGGGGCGAGATACCGTGATATGCACTCTGGTATGAGCGGTCCTTATAAAGAAATTCGCCGCATATTACAAGCCACTTTTCACCCATTCTGGGCTTGGGACGTAGGTATAAAAGGCAAACCACATACCCTTGGTAATGTATCTCATTATATGGGAAAACAAATTGGTTTAGACGATTATATCGGTTGGCTCACACAAAACTTCGATCCTTCTATTTCATGGAAAGATTTGGAATGGATTCGTGAGTTTTGGGACGGTCCAATGGTAATTAAAGGTATTCTTGATCCTGATGATGCCAAAGATGCAGTGCGTTTTGGGGCTGATGGTATTGTGGTGTCTAACCATGGTGGTCGCCAATTAGACGGCGTGTTATCTAGTGCGAGAGCCTTACCTGCCATTGCTGATGCAGTAAAAGGCGATATTAAAATCCTTGCAGATTCGGGTATTCGTAATGGGCTTGATGTGGTGCGTATGATCGCTTTAGGCGCTGATGCTTGCTTATTAGGTCGTGCTTTTGTTTATGCCTTAGGGGCTGCAGGGCAAGCTGGGGTAGAAAATATGTTTGATATTTTCCATAAAGAAATGAAAGTCGCGATGACCTTAACCAGTAATCAAAAAATCAGTGATATTACCGCTGACGCTTTAGTTGATCTAAAATCACTTTAATATACAAACTCGGCATAGGTTTTTTCCTATGCCTTGCTTACACCAAACCCTCAAATAACCTTAATTATTCCATAACAACGAGCAAGCAATACTCCACATAATTATCCCAATCAATATATCTAATATCTTCCAAGATTTCGGATTGGCAAACAAAGGACGTAGCAATTTAGCCCCATAACCTAAGCTAAAAAAGAATACAAATGAAGCGAACATCGCCCCCAGAGCAAAGGAATACTTTTCGGAAAATTGCGTAGAAATTGCCCCAATTAAAATGACCGTATCTAAATAAACGTGTGGATTAAGCCAAGTAAATGCCAAACAAACTAAAACAATTTTTACTAACTGTTGCTGTTCTTGTCCCTGTGCTTGTAAGCTATTATGTTGTTTAATGGCAGAATGAAAACTTTTTAATCCATAAACAAAGAGAAAGAATGCCCCAAAATAACGGGCTATTTCCACAATCAACGGATATTGTTGGATTATCTCACCAAAACCAAATACCCCTAATGAAATCAATAAAGCATCAGATAAGGCACAAATGGAACAAACTGTAAAAACATATTGACGTTTTATGCCCTGCTTTAGCACAAAGGCATTTTGTGCCCCTATAGCAAGAATTAAAGACAGTCCTAACGCAAAACCAGAGAAAAAAGCCGTTAAAGCCATAACGCTCCTTGCATAAATAAAAAACAACAATCGTTGAGATTTTACATAATATTAACAAAAAGAAATAGGTTGGTTATAAAAAATTCTGCCAAAATAGACCGCACTTCATAATATAGTCATTCCACTTTAAAAACATAAAAAAAATCTGCCCCCAAAGAGCAGATTTCCTATCAATTTGTTACTAATTACTTAGCATTTTCTAATTCGGCTTCTTGTTCCTTATCTAAAGGTTTAAGGAATTTAAAGAATGCAAAAGTAACGATAACCGTAGTTGCAAAAGCGACCCACACAGAAACATCGTAGCTTAAATGTAAACCGATAGGGGCATAAGCAATATAAGTAGCACAAACCATCGTCATAAACATCGCTGGTATACTACATACCCAATGGAATTTTTGATAACGATATAAATAAGCGGCTGCTGTCCACATCATAATCATTGCAGTAGTTTGGTTCGCCCAACCGAAATAACGCCATAATACTTGGAAGTCCACACGAGAAATAATAAAGCCAAGTACAAATAGAGGAATAGCAATCATTAAACGTTTAGAGAAAGTACGTTGCTCTAATTTAAAGAAATCCGCAATTAATAGACGCGCCGCTCGGAATGCGGTATCTCCAGAGGTAATTGGCAATACCACCACCCCTAATACTGCAAGAATACCACCAAATAATCCTAACATACCAATGGCTGAATCATATACCACTTTAGCTGGTGTACCTACATTAATCGCTTCATTGATAGCCTCTGGACTTTCATAGAAACTTAAGCCAACCATACACCAAATTAAAGCGATTACCCCTTCCGCAATCATCGCACCATAGAAAATAAAGCGAGCTTCACTTTCATTTTTCGCACAACGTGCCATTAATGGGGTTTGGGTTGCATGGAAACCTGAAATCGCACCACAAGCAATGGTAATAAATAGCATTGGCCAAATTGGTAAGTTTGAGGTATTCATATTTTTAAAGAAATCGGCGATACCCACTTCAACACCCCAAAAGCCCACTTCTGGGAACAAGGTTCTAAAGAATGGGATATCATTTAAAATAAAACCAAAGAACATACCCAACGTCATAAACAGCAATAATGCACCAAATAATGGGTAAATGCGTCCAATGATTTTATCAATCGGTAATAAAGTAGCAATAATATAATAAATAAAAATTATTGCTGTCCAAGTAACCAAAATAGTCGCTGAACCTGAAGTTACTTCTTCATTAACCGCATTAGAACTTAAACTACCTGAACCTAATAGCTCGGAAGTAATACTGCTTAATAAATTAGCAGGACTAGCCACAAATACTACCCCAACTAACAATAATAAAATAATAGCAAAAACATTCATAAAATGTTTTGCCGGCTGACCAATATATTTACCGGTCAAATAAGGAATATTCGCCCCTTTATTACGAATACTTAACATACCGCAGAAATAATCATGCACCGCACCGGCAAAAATACAACCGAATACGATCCATAACATCGCCACTGGACCATATAATGCCCCTAAAATCGGACCAAAAATTGGACCTGTACCTGCGATATTTAATAACTGAATAAGCCAAATTTTCTTTTTAGACATAGGTACATAGTCAATACCATCTGCCATAGAATGGGCGGGAGTAAGACGTTCAGGATTAATTTTAAAAATTTTCTCCATCAACGTTCCATAAAAAAAATAGCCAGCAATCAATAAGCCGACACAAAATAGAAACCACAACATAATAAAAAACCTTAATAAAAACACTCCTTATTAGAGCAGACGCATTTTAACAGATTGTTATTTTCTGTAAATAACTGCAATGGGGCATTCATCAAAATTGTGATCCATCACCAATATTTTATGATTTTTTTGCTATTTTTTGAGCAGAGATTTATAAAAAAACCCCCTAATATAGAGGGTTTAATAACATTAACAAAAATAATTATTTTTTCAGAACTAACACCACAGATTCACCGGCAACAACTTCGCCAGATTTCTTTTCAATATGGCTAATTTCGTCCATATTAGAAATAACCACTGGGGTTAATACGGATTTCGCTTTTGATTCTAATAATGGCAAATCAAATTCAATGATAGTTTCGCCACGTTTAACTTGTTGTCCTTCTTGTGCAACTCGGGTAAAGCCTTCACCCTTTAATTCCACGGTATCAATACCAAAGTGAACAAATAATTCAATACCGTCTGTAGATTCCATTGAAAAAGCGTGATTAGTTTCAAAAATTTTACCAATCACACCATCTACTGGCGCAACAATTTTGTTACCAGTTGGACGAATAGCAACGCCATCACCCACAATTTTCTCTGAAAATACAACATCAGGTACATCTTCAATATTGACAATTTCGCCAGAAAGCGGCGCAAAAACTTCTACGTCAACAGCTTTGTTTTCTTTTGAACCAAATAATTTATCAAATAATCCCATTATTTAATCTCCTACCAAGTGATATTTGTTCGCATTTTAACGCAAAAAAATCAATTTGTATCTAATTTAATGCTTTTTCTGCCAAAAAATCCGCAACTAATTGCTCAATATCGGCACTTGTTGGTTGGGTTAATGCTTTATCTGCAAGCGCTTTCGCTTCGGCAAATTCAACATTACGAATTAATTTTTTAATACGAGGAACAGAAATCGCACTCATACTAAATTCATCTAATCCCATACCTAATAGCAAAATAGTGGCTTTTTCATCGCCTGCTAATTCACCACACATTCCTGTCCATTTTCCTTCTGCATGAGATGCTTCAATCACTTGTTTAATTAAAGCAAGTACCGCAGGATTCATTGGGTTATATAAATGTGAAATCATTTCGTTACCACGATCCACCGCTAAGGTATATTGTGTGAGATCATTCGTACCAATACTAAAGAAATCCACTTCTTTGGCTAAGAATTTAGCATTCATTGCCGCAGCTGGGGTTTCAACCATAACACCAATTTGAATTTCTTCATCAAAGGCTTTGCCTTCGTTGCGTAATTCTTGTTTTAAGGTTTCAATTACCGATTTTAATTCACGAATTTCTTCTACTGAAATAATCATTGGGAACATAACCGCTAATTTACCAAAAGCAGAAGCACGCAATACCGCTCTTAATTGAGCATTAAGAATTTCTCGGCGATCTAAAGCAATACGGATTGCTCGCCAACCTAAAAATGGATTCATTTCTTTTGGTAAATCCAAATAAGGCAAATCTTTGTCGCCGCCAATATCCATAGTACGCAAGATCACTAAGCGTCCGTCCATCGCCTCAACCACTTCTTTATAAGCAATAAATTGCTCTTCTTCTGTTGGGAGATGATCACGATCCATAAATAAAAATTCGGTACGATATAATCCTACCCCTTCCGCACCATTACGATGTGCCCCTTCGCAATCACGAATAGTACCAATGTTAGCGACAACATCAACACGATGTCCATCTAGGGTCAGAGCAGGGAGATCTTTTAGTTTAACTAACTCCGCTTTTTCTTCATTAATTTGTTGTTCTAAAGCTCGTAAACGATCAATTTCTTCCTGTGAAGGATTAACGTAAACCGCATTGTTAATCGCATCTAAAACTAAATAGTCGCCAGAATTGACTAACGCAGTAACATTATTTGTCCCCACAATGGCAGGTAATTCTAAAGAACGTGCCATAATGGAAGTATGCGAAGTTCTTCCACCAATATCGGTAATAAAGCCTAGGACTTTATCAAGATTTAATTGAGCCGTTTCAGAAGGGGTTAAATCATAAGCCACTAAAATAGCTTCTTCGTTGATATCACCTAAATCAACAATGTGCATACCTAAAATATTTTTGATTAAGCGATTACCAATATCACGAATATCGCCCGCTCGTTCTTTTAAGTATTCATCATCAATTTCGGACAACATCGCTACTTGTTGATCAATCACTTTACTTGCTGCTACGCCCGCATTGACTTTATGGCTACGCAAATAATCTAGAATTTCTTCTTCTAACTCTTCATCTTCCAAAATCATTAAATGACCTTCAAAGATGGCCTCTTTTTCTTCCCCTAAGGTCTGACGAGCACGCTCTTTAATCGCCGTTAATTGCTGAATCGCAGCATCACGCCCCGCATAAAAACGTGCCACTTCTGCCTCAATTTGATCTTCTGTAATCTTTTGAAAATCAAGAACGATTTTTTCTTCTTTAAGCACTAACGCTTTACCAAATACAATACCCGGAGAAGCTAAAATTCCTGAAATCATTATATGACCCTTTTATGAGTAAAAATAAAAAAGCTTAACGCTAACTAAACAGAATAATGCCACAAATGATTTTGTGGCAATTTCATTATTCTAAAGTTGGAATAAGTGCTACAAGATGTTCAACCGCTTGTTGTTCATCTTCGCCCTCAGCGGAAATAGTAATCACTGTATCTTGTGTTAAGCCTAATGTTTGTAATTTAAACAAACTTTTCGCACTGGCACTTTTTCCACCTGAAGTAACGGTAACATCAGAAGTAAAAGCCTTAGCTTCTTTTACAAATTGTGCTGCTGGGCGAGTATGTAAGCCGTTTGGAGCAGTAATTTCAACATCTTTTGAATACATAATGTTTTCCTCTATAAAAATAGTCAATTAAAATTCGTTTACAATATAGCCTGATAGCTGATTACAAAATACAAAGAAAATCGCTATATTTTCTATTTATTTTATGAATTAAAATAAATCCGTTGCCTAGTATGATTATTCCCATAAAATAATCAACAATAATCCAATAAAAATTTGAGCTAGTCCACAAAAAAAAGCCATTATAGAATATTTTTTAAACAAAATTCAGCTTTTTTCTTATATTTTAATCAATCATTCAGCGTATCAGCGACAAAATGACGTTGCGATTTTGTTTCCGTTAAACTTGCGACGACACGATGATAATTTTCAAAGCGTATTGGGTGAATTTTTCCTTGTTCCACCGCTTGTTTTAATGCACAACCGGGATCTGTTTGATGTTTACAATCCCTAAATTTACAAGTACCTAGAAAATACTGAAACTCACGATAACCTTTAGCAATTTGTTCCTGCTCCAAATGCCATAATCCAAATTCACGAATCCCGGGGGAATCAATCAATTCACCGCCTTGTGGTAAATGGTATAAACGTGATGATGTGGTGGTATGTTGTCCTAATCCTGAGGTTTCACTGACTTCGTTAGTCTGTGCATTCACTTCAGGTAAAAGATGATTCACTAAACTGGATTTCCCTACACCTGATTGCCCGACAAAAATACTTGTACCTTGCGATAAAAGTGCGGTCAGTTTTGCCATATTTTCCCCTGTTTTGGCAGAAATCAATAAGGTTTGATAACCAATATCTTGATAGATTTTTAACTGTTGCTCCACCGCTTCACGTTGTTGAGAGGTTAATAGATCTGCTTTGTTGACCACAATCACTGGGGGAATTTGTACGGTTTCACATACCACCAAATAACGATCAATAATATTCAAAGATAAGATGGGCAATACCGCTGAAACAATAATAATACGATCAATATTTGCTGCAATCACCTTTAAGCCGTCATAATAATCAGGGCGACAAAGCTCCGTTTGGCGAGGCTCAACCGCTTCAATAACGCCACTAATGCCCTGTAAATGTTGATGTCCTTGTCGCCATATTACCCTATCTCCCACCACAACATTGGCTAAGGTTCGACGTAAATTACAACGAAAAATATTGCCTTGCTGATCTTCCACATCAGCATGGGCAGAATAGCGTGTAATCACAAGCCCTTGCTGTGGTTCGCCCAGTAAATCATCTTGCCATATGTCTTGTTTCTCGCAATTTGCTTGATGACGATGTAATGCTTTCGCCTTATTAGAACGAATACGGCGTTGTTGGTTTTTCGTAAGTTTCGCTTTTGCCATAGTAAAAATATTTATTCTATTGGGAAAACGTCCGCAAAAAGCCTAAAAGAGCGGTCGTTTTTTTATGTATTTTTGATTAAAATAGTCCAAAATTGCTATAAGGATACACTATGTTACAAGATAAACAAAACCTAATCTGGATTGATCTCGAGATGACAGGGCTTGACCCCAAGAAAGAGCGGATCATTGAAATTGCCACCATTGTTACCGATAAAGATCTTAATATTTTAGCGGAAGGCCCTGTGCTTGCCATTCATCAACCTGATACCTTACTGAATGCCATGAGTGAATGGTGCGTAAAAACCCATAGTGCGAATGGATTAATTGAACGAGTTAAACAAAGTAAACTCAATGAACGAGCCGCTGAATTGCAAACGCTTGATTTTTTAAAGAAATGGGTACCTAAAGGTTGCTCCCCTATTTGTGGTAACAGCGTTGCCCAAGATAAACGCTTTCTCTACCAATATATGCCCGATTTAGCCGATTATTTTCATTATCGTCATTTAGATGTCAGCACGTTAAAAGAATTGGCAAGCCGTTGGAAGCCTGAGATCCTTGCGGGTTTTAGTAAAAAAAATAGCCATTTAGCCCTTGATGATATTCGTGAATCTATCGCAGAGTTAGCGTATTATCGGCAGAATTTTATTAAATTATAATCGTTTCAATTTAAAATAAGGCGGTACGGCGAGGCGTACTAACGCTGTATTATTTTAAGCTGGAACGACTATATAAAAAATAACCGCACTTTCACAAAAAGTGCGGTATCTTTTAGCCAAATTTTATTCTTATTTGATATGCAATTTCCTACGAATTTGACGCAATAACAAAAATAACCAAGGCCACAATAAACCCGTAAAAATTGCCCCAAAAATTTCTTTCCAATTAAATACAGCTGTATGTAAAAATAACTCAATAAAGAAAATACCAAAGCGAATAACAATCACAAAAAGGATCATTAATAAACTTTGTTGCCAAAGAGAAAGATTGCGTAAAATCAAATGATTAGCACTAATTAAGTAAGTAAATACAGATAAAATCAAGGCGTGAACACCTAAATTAGAGCCAAGTATCAAATCCCATAACACACCCAAAATAAAAGCACTACCAATGCTAATTTTATTCGGGATCGCCATTGCCCAATAAGTCAATACCATAATCAACCAAGCTGGGCGAAAACTTTGCAAATTGGTTGGCCAAGGCATAATTTCCAAGGTAAGTGCAATAATAAAGATGCTGAGTAAAATGACCCATTGTAGAATAAGATTTCCTTTCATCATTGCTCTCCTGTTGTACCATTTAATATATCGGAAGGGGAACTTTCTTCTACATTAATTGGGGCATTTTCAAACACTGGTGGTTCAACTAATCCACTGCGCTCAGGCTCAACATTTTGCTCAATATTCTGATTGATTTCATTATTTTCTTGAATTTTCTCTTTTTGTTGAGAAAAACGTTGACGTACAGCATTACGCACATCTTCTGGAGATAAGGCATTCGCTTTACGTAAATCTTCATTGGTTGGCCATAACAATAACACATAACGCAACCGCTCTAAGGAAGCAAGAGGCTTAACTGTTACTGTAGCGAAATAATTTTGCCCACTGCGAGAAATGGTACTGACTATGCCCACAGGGTACCCCTCTGGGAAACGTCCACCTAAACCTGAGGTGACTAATAAATCACCTTTTTGAATATCAACACTACGCGGAACATTTTCTAGCATTAACTCATCATTACGCCCTGTACCAGTGGCAATAACTCGTACATCATTTCGCAAAACTTGCAAAGGAATACCATGGGTAACATCAGTAACTAACAAAACTCGGCTAGTATTTGCACCAACCGAAATGACTTGTCCCACAACCCCTTTTTCGTCAATAACAGGCTGTCCCACATAAACACCATCATTTTCGCCTTGATTAATGACCACTTGCTGACGATAAACATCAGTTTCTGCAGTTAATACTTCTGCGATTTTTTTATATTCATCTTGCCGTAATGGCGAATTGAGTAACAGGCGTAACCGTTGGTTTTCAACTTTTAGTTGATCCAAGAGCAACAATTCTGCATTTTTTTCACGCAATTGTTGTCTTAATATGCGGTTTTCAATCTGCAATTTAGAAGTATCTACTAAGTTATCCGATACTTCATCAAGCACCGAGCGTGGAGAATTTGCTAAATAATAGAGACCTTCAACCGCCGTTTCCATAATGGTTCTCGCCTTAATCATAGTATGATTTTGCCCATCTGAAATAATCAGGGCAATGGAAGCAAGTACCGCAAGAGCAAGGCGAATGCCTAATGGTGGTGCTTTGGCAAAAATCGGTTTCATAGCAGATCCAATAGCAAGTGTAAAAGTGCGGTCATTTTTACCGCACTTTTTCAGTTATTACAGGAAATTATAATAATTCATCACTAAAAATATCGCCGCCGTGCATATCGATCATTTCTAACGCTTCGCCACCGCCACGCGCTACACAAGTTAATGGATCTTCAGCAATAATCACTGGCACACCTGATTCTTTTGACAATAAAATATCAATATTGCGTAATAAAGCACCACCGCCTGTCAGCACCATACCTCGTTCAAAAATATCAGCAGCGAGTTCAGGTGGACATTGCTCTAATGCGGTACGCACTGCAGTAACTATACCATTAAGCGGTTGCTGAATCGCCTCTAACACATCACGAGAAGTTAATTTAAAGGTTCTTGGTGCCCCCTCCGATAAATTATGCCCATGTACTTCCATTTCAAGAATTTCATCATCATCTTGCAAATAAGCTGAACCTAATTCTTTTTTAATTCGCTCTGCGGTTGCTTCACCAATAGAAGAACCAAAGGTACGGCGAACATAAGCAATAATGGCTTCATCAAAACGGTCGCCACCAATACGTACCGAAGATGAATAAACCACGCCATTTAAGGAAATTACCGCCACTTCTGTTGTTCCACCACCAATATCAATAACCATAGAACCTGTTGCGGTAGAAACAGGCAATTTTGCCCCAATCGCTGCCGCCATAGGTTCTTCAATTAAATAGACCTCTCTTGCTCCTGCACCAATAGCTGATTCTTTAATGGCTCGGCGTTCTACCTGTGTTGCCCCTGCTGGCACACAAACTAACACACGAGGACTAGGACGCATAAAATTACTGCTATGCACTTGCTTAATAAAATATTGCAACATTTTTTCCGTTACAAAGAAATCTGCAATAACCCCATCTTTCATAGGACGAATTGCCACAATGCTTTTCGGCGTACGTCCTAACATCATTTTAGCTTCCTTGCCCACAGCGGCAATGCTCTTTAATGATCCGACTCGATCTTGACGAATTGCCACCACTGAGGGTTCATCTAATACAATTCCTTGTCCTTTTACATAAATTAAAGTGTTTGCTGTCCCTAAATCAATAGAGAGATCATTAGAAAATAAACCACGAATTTTTTTAAACATAATAAGCCTATTAACATTAAATCATCTAACCAGTCATCACTGGTATTTTTTCACGCCAAAAATTTGCACACAATTTACCAAAAAATCCCTATTTATAACAGAAAAATTTGTGATTTTTCTCTGTAAAATGCTGTAAAAAATAAATTATAATCACTTCTGTTCAAACAAGGCTAAATAAAGAGGAAATTTTATGTCTGTCGTATTAGACCAACTGATTGCATTACTAAAATTAGAAAAAATTGATGATTTTTTATTTAGAGGGAATAGCCAAGATTTAGGACTACGCCAAGTATTTGGTGGACAAGTAGTTGCTCAAGCCTTATCTGCGGCAATGCAAGTTGCCCCACAAGAGAGAATACTTCATTCTTGCCATGCCTATTTTCTCGCCCCGGGCGATAGCCAATATCCGATTATTTATAATGTGGAAACATTGCGAGAAGGGCATAATTTTACTGCTTTACGGGTAAAAGCACTTCAACATCATCAAGCTATATGCCATATTACGACTTCATTTCAAACCGAAGAAACAGGCTTTGAACATCAATCTCTTCTGCCCAATGTAGAACCGCCTGAAGCCTTGACATCGGAAAATGCCTTATTACAGCAATTAGCCCCTTTTATTCCTGAACAAATTCGCTCAAAATTTACCGCTGAGCGTCCCTTTGACATTCGTACCAAATATATAAACAACCCATTTAAAGGCACAGTATTGCCGCCAGAACAATTTGCTTGGTTCAAAGCTAATGGCAATGTCCCTTTAGATCAAAAAATTCAACAATGTTTACTCGCCTATTTTTCGGATTTTCATTGTCTACTAACCGCATTACAACCCCATGGTAAAGGCTTTTTGGAAAGAGGTATGAAAGTGGCAACCATTGACCATGCTATTTGGTTTCATCGTTCTTTTGACCTTAACCATTGGTTATTACACGCCATAGAAAGTAATAATGCCTGTGGCGCAAGAGGATTAAGCCGAGGGCAAATTTTCGATCAACAAGGACGTTTAATTGCCACCACACAACAAGAAGGGCTTATTCGCTATCAACCAGCATAAGATATAGTCGTTTCAATTTAAAATGAGACAAGGCGTACCAACGCTGTATCAGTTTAAAGTGGAACGACTATAAAAAAAAGCATAGCGGCTCAATTTGCCTCGCTATGCCTGATTATGAATTAGACAAATATCATCATTTTAATTTGAAAATATAGTCGTCCTACTTTAAAACAATAAAAGCTAATATGGACTACTTCCACTAAAATGACTATACAAAAATTACCCCGAAACCTTGCCACTTAAACAAGCGTAATAATCATCAGCCATATGTTGTAAAAAATCCATATAACTGGTTTTACTCAATGAAATAGCCTCGCCAATGGGATCTAATTTTCCTACTGCAACACCGGTTTCTTTGCTCAAAGTCTCAATCACTTTTGGCGTAAACTGTGGTTCAGCAAATAAACAAGCGACTTTATGTTCATTAATTTGTTGTTTAATTGTGGCTAAGGTTCTTGCTCCCGGAGCAACTAATGGATTAATCGTAAAATACCCCACTTGATTTAGCCCATAATTTTCATTGAAGTAAGTATAGGCATCGTGAAATACATAAAAGCCTTTATCTTTCACCGGGGCAAGCTGTTGCATAATCTGTTGATTTTTATCCGCTAAATGTTGCTGAAAAGTGGCAAGATTATCTGCAATTTGCTGTTTTTTATCTGGATATTGCTCAGAGAGTTTTTCTGCTAGGCTAATTGCCACTAACTGGCTAATTTCAGGGGAAAACCAAATATGCCAATTTAAGCTATGATCATGAGAATGCCCATGATTATGGCTATGTTTATGGTCATGGTCAGATAATAATGGCTCTATTCCCTTAATATCTGCAATTGTCAGCACATTTTTGCGATTAATTCCCTCAATACTTTTACTCAAAAAGCTATCAATATCTTCGCCAATCCATACGACCAGTTCTGCACTTTTGATTTTCTGTATATCAGAAGGTTTTAAACTATAATCATGAGGCGATGCACCTGCTGGAACAAGCACTTGCGTATCCGTAACACCATCAGCAATCGCCGCACTAATAAAACCAAGAGGCTTAATTGAGGTTAATACCGTTGCATTTGATAGCGTAGCAAACAGGGTTAATGCACTGGCAAAGATGGTTTTTTTAAATAAAGAATTGGTTAAACGCATAAATCATTTTCTCCCTAACTATGGCAAAGTGCGGTTAGATTACCCTGTTTTTTATAAAATAGCTATCTTTTTTTTTAATAAAAAATAAGTTATTTTACCGCTAATAACTTTTCAATTACCCTTGCCACCGCAAAAAAGCCAAAGGTTGCGGTAACCATAGTTGCCGCCCCAAAACCATTAGCACAATTCATAGTTGCCGATACTTCACAACCCGTTGATAATTGAGGAAAAATTAAAGGTTGCGTAGAAAAAACCGCATCAATACCAAACTTGCGTTTAGGATTTTGACTAAAGCCATATTCTTTACGCAAAACTGACCGCACTTTGGCTAATAAAGGATCTTGAATGGTTTTGCTTAGATCTGCTATTTGAATTTGACGAGGATCAGTTTGCCCCCCTGCGCCACCAACGCTGATCACTTTAATTTTATGCCGTTTACAATATGCCAATAACGCTGCTTTGGTTTTTACATTATCAATAGCATCAATCACATAAGAAAAATGGCGGTTAAGATAGATAGCCAAATTATCTTGCCCAATAAAGTCATCAATAATATGTACTTTGCATTGGGGATTAATTTGTTGTACACGTTGTTGCATCACTTCCGTTTTTAATTGTCCAATGGTTTGGGTTAAAGCAGGTAATTGCCGATTAATATTAGTAACACAAATATCGTCCATATCAATTAAGGTTATCTCGCCAATACCTGATCTCGCCAAGGCTTCAACCACCCAAGAACCTACCCCACCAATACCAATAACGCAAATATGTGCTTGCTGTAATTGTATTAGAGCTTGTTCCCCATACAAACGTGCAATACCACCAAAACGGCGTTGATAATCCTCGTTGATCACATTATCCATTATTTTAACACCCAAACTCGCCCATAATGTTTCAATAGGCCTGCGGTATGACCTGCTTCATCGCCAATTCCTTGATATAAATCTAAATGTTGCCCTTTAATTGCCCCCCCCACATCTAAAGCAACGGCTAAATGCAAAACATGCTCTCCTGTCCATTTACCTTTTTTATCAAGCTGAGGGATTTCCACTAATAAAATACTGCCTAATGGAATGACATTGCGATCCACTGCCACTGAAGCAAGCCCCACTAATGGCACGCCAGCCGCCCCTTTTACATCAAAAGTGGGATCATGTTTGAAAAAGACATAAGATTGATTACGTTCTAACAATCCCTGAAAACGATCGGGATTACGCTCACCCCATTCCTTAATCGCTTGCATTGACATTTTTTCTTTTTCAACTTCGCCATCTTCCACCAATAAGCGTCCTACACTGGTATAACTAAAACCATTTTGTCCACCATAAGCAAAATGTGCTAATTTGCCACCGCCAAAATCCGCAAAACCACTTCCCTGTACCCCCATGGCAAAAACGTTATACATTGTGGTATAACCTAGCTCCAAACCTTGTCCACGCAATGCTCCTGCATAAATTTGTGCACGAGTAAAGCGTTTATTTTTGGGTAACGCATAAATAGGGTGTTGATATTCCCCTTGCGGTTGCTTTCTTGCTTGAAAAACAGGAATGTAATAGCCAGTCATTAACACATTTTGATAACCATCAAATCCTGCCATTTGTTGCATACCAATATCAAAAGTGGCAAGATCTTTAACATTGCCCCCAGCCGCAACCCAACGAGTAATCTTGGCATAAGTATGTGCATGGCTTGAATTTAAACTTGGTGAATAATTTCTTACCTTAGATAATTGCGTTAAAAAATCGCCCTGATTTACCACGCCTGTTTGGTTTTCAACTTGTGCCACTTGGGTTAATGGCAAAGAAAGATAATTACGTCCTGTATATTTTGCTCCAAGTTCTTTATATTCAGCCCAAGGCGAAACTGATTGCGTTTTATTTGAACTACAATGAACGAGCAATAACCCCAATAAACAAACAAGAATTAAACGTGAGAAAGCATAAATTTGGTTAAAAAATAGCATAAATATTCCAACAAATAGCTCTATAAAACAAAGGCTATAAACTACCAAAAAAAATGAAAAATAAATAGCCTATTTTAAAAATTTATAATCGTTTCAATTTAAAATGAGACAAGGCGGTACGCCGAATACAGTACAACAAGTACGGCTAGGCGTAGCAACACTGTATTATTTTAAAAACACTGTATTATTTTAAAGTAGAACGACTATATCGGCACAATTTTGTGGATTAAATCAACATATAGACTATTTTTTTAGCAAACAACACATAAAATCTTAATTAATGATTGCAATAAATTTTTAAAAGCGTATATTGCACACCTGTTGACGCGGGGTGGAGCAGCTTGGTAGCTCGTCGGGCTCATAACCCGAAGGTCGTTGGTTCAAATCCAGCCCCCGCAACCAGATTTTTTAAGCACCTTGAAATAAGGTGCTTTTTTATTATATAGCTTTCTCAGGCTACAATTAAATCCATAAAACAAGTAGTAATTTCGCTTTGGTTTACTATTTGCTTGGCTTGTGAAGCACTTGTTAATAGCCACCAATAAGCCCCTTGTTTTTTCTCAACTTGGTTAGATTCATAGGTAAAACCGACTAACGCTTGACGAATTTGTCCCATTTGCAAATCTAACTGTGCCAGCTGAAAAGGTTGTAAATAATTATGTTGATTAACCGCTAAAAATAGCGTATTGCCTTTTGTTTGAAAAAGCTGAGAAAGTTGGAAAGTAGTCGCATTATTTAGATTTGCCATAAAATCTAAAGGACTGGGAATATTTTGCTCCATTAATGGCACAAACATTTTATTAAATTTTGTGGGCGAATTAAAAGGCGAGGCAAGATAAATATTCGTCTCTACTGATATATCTTGTTTTAATGGCAATGCTGCTAATAAAGCAAGTTGACTAAAAACACTTAAACGCCGTCCATCAATACCATAGTCTTTTAATTTTAAACGCAAAGTTTGCTCTGTATCTTGTTGCGTAATAAAAGCAGATTTTGCTCGCAAATAATAATGTTGTTGCATATTAATCTTCCCAATCTAGTAACCAACCTAGATTACTCCCACCAAAACCTAAAAAATAAGTTAAGTAATATCCATTGGCTAATCTCGTTTCAAGTGCGGTCAGATTTTGACTATTTTTTAACATAGATATTTTTTGCTTTTGTTGTAAAGCCTGTAACAGCCATGCTGTTTCCATTGCTCCACTTGCCCCTAAACAATGTCCTAACTGAGGTTTCGCCAATAATAAAGGGATATTAGGGTAATATTGTTGTAGGACTTCTAACTCAGTCTGATCAGAAATACCACCCACACCATGAACCTTAATGGCATTTAATTGAGCTTTTTCTATACCGCCTATATGGCAAATATTTTGTAATAATTCCCCTAAAAATTGTGTGTTAATATTAGTCAAGCTACCATTATCTGTTAGGCTTTGCTCCGCAAGTAACTCACAACGAAATTGAGGATTAGGTTGCTGTGATAACGCAATACAGGCTATTCCTTCGCCTAAAATGATGCCCTCTTGTTGACAATTAAATGGCTGATAATCAAATGACTCTGCTAATAATCCCATTGCGTGAAAATGTTCAAAAGTAAGTCGATTAAAACTTTCAAAACCGATCACAATGGCTCGTTGACAATTATTTTGCTTTAACATTTTACTCGCATAATAGATTGCTTGAGCTGATGAAGTACAAGAGGTTGCAAAATTAAATACCTGTGTCTGATATTTTTGTGCTAAATAATCACTAATGTGGGTTAAGCGATGAGGATTAGGTAAAGATTTATCCTCACAATATCTTGCTTCACAATCGGTAATCACATACCCCGTAGAACCAAGGAAAATAGGAATTTTATTCATTTCCTGTAACGACCATTGTGCTTGTTCAAGACAATCTTCAAGTTGTTGCTCAATATATTGATAAAGTTGCGATAACCTTAAACGATCCTCTGAAAAAACCGAAAAATAGGGCAATACTTTATGCGTATCAAACAAATAAGCGGGCTTTTTACCTAGTTTATTGGCACATAATAAGGTACTCGCATATAAATAGCTTGCCATTATTGTTGGCTATCCCGAATAAATTGGGCAAGATCTTTAACGCACATCATATATTTTCTTACCATTCTATCGCCATTTAAACGCACACCAAAATGCGCTTGTAAGGCAACTACAATTTGTAAAGCATCTAATGAATCTAATTGTATGCGACTTTGTTCGCCAAATAATAATTCATCATCCGTAATATCTAAGGGATCAAATGTCTCTTTTTCCGTTTCTTGTATAATCAATTTTTTAAGCTCTAATTCCAACTCGCCTGTGGCTAAAGTAAATCGATATGTCATTAAAATCTTACCTGTGTTTTTAATTGATATTGATAAATAAAGACAGCAATCATTAAACAAACTAAACCAAAAGTCATTAGTAAATATAAATAAAACTGAATTTGGGCTAATGAATATTGATTTAATAATAAATCCTGAAAAGCTATTAATGCCCAGCCCATTGGCGAAAAATGGGCAAGCATCTGCATCATTTCAGGCATAATATAAGTAGGCACCATAATCCCTCCTATTGCCGCCATAATAATGATCCCACCGCCACCTAATACTACCGCTTGTTCAGTAGTACGAGCAATAACACTAATCAATAACCCATAACCTAACGCCGCTAAACTAATACAACTGGATAACAACAAATAATCCCTAAAACTCCCTACTAAAGAAAAGGTAGGCATATCTAATAAAGGCAACACAAAATAACCCAAGCCTACCATACCCATAAACTGGCATTGGTTAATCATAAAATAAGGAATAAATTTCGCCATAATTAATTGCCAAGCCGATGCTTGTGCCATCGCTAAACGTGTAATCGTATTGGTTTGTCGCTCCATTGTCATCACATTAGACAAAGGAATTAAAATAAAAAACATACCAAAAATTAACCAAGCTGGTACACTATGCTGGACTGAATTAGGTTTATGAATTTGCTCGCCTTGGGCATTAAGATAAATATCTTGCCATACTTCGCTACTCAAATAATAAGTAATATGATTAAATTTTTGGATTAACTGTTGATTAACCTGTTGCTCTATTTGTTTAATTTGTTCTTGTTGATTATTAGCTAACTGAATATGGTTATCTTGCAAATAATCCGTAATACGTTGTTGTATATAATAACGCTGTAACGCCCCTTTAATTGCTAATAAGCGAGCAGGATCGAAACGAGGATTAATCCAAAGTTGTAATGGCTGAATATCTGCTAATGGGGTATCTTGTTGATTTACATTGACAATCAATAAATCAATTTGATTCTGTTGTAATTGTCGCTGATATTTTTTTAGTTCGTCAATATTGTCTAATGTTATCAGAAAATGTTGTTGCTTGAGGACTTGGCTAAATTGTTGATTAAAATCATCATTTTGTTGCCCTAATAACACCATTTTTGCCTGTTGATTAATCTGATTATCATCGCTTAATGCGGCTGACATAATAAACATAAATAGCACAGGCATCATAAATAATACCGCAACACCATGTAAATCTCGGCATAATAAACGCATTTCTTTATTAATGGCACTAATTAACATGGTTATCCGCCTGTTTAGCCAAAAAATTAAGATAAAACTGCTCTAAAGAATGACAATCATTTTGTGCAAGAATTTGTGCCATATCGCCTTGGTAAACCATTGTTCCCTGTTGCAATAAAACAATTTCTTGGCATAACTGCTCAATTTCCTGCAAATAATGGGAAGTATAAATAATGGTTATGCCTTGCTCATGTAATTGTTTTACCATAGACAAAATAAACTGGCGAGAAAGTGGATCAACCCCCACCGTAATTTCATCTAAGAAAATGATTTTAGGTTGATTAATTAAACCGATAATAAAATTTAATCGGCGTTTCATTCCTCCCGATAATTGCTTAGCCAACTTATCACGTTGTGGCGTTAATCCTGTCATTTCAAGTAAAGAAGATAAATAATGTGCATTTTTTACAGAATAAAGTGCGGCGAAAAATTTAAGATTTTCCCATACGGTTAAAAGAGGATAAAAAGCAAAATCTTGTGGTACTAAAGAAATTTTTTGTCGTTGTAACTTCGTTAAGTCAGCAAAAGCAATATTCTCCAAGTAAATTTGCCCTTGCTGAATAGGTAACAACCCCGCTAACAAAGACATTAACGTTGTTTTGCCTGCTCCATTTGAGCCAAGTAATCCTATTGTTTTACCTTGAGGAATATGTAGATTAATTTGCTGTAAAGCAAAATCTTGACTATCGGGATAGCGATAGCTTAACTGAGATATATCAATCATAATCCACTAACGTATTCTTTTTAATTGTCGCCATAATTGTTCTTCTTGAGATGCAATATCTCGTAACTTTATCGCTAATTGTTGGTATCCCTCAACCTGTGTTTTTCTACATTGTTTAACACAAAAACTAGCAAACTGTCGCCATTGATCGCCAATTTCGGTCATTTGCTGAGAAAGTGAATCCAACAAAGGATTTTGACAAATCTCGCTGGCTTGTTGTAAAAAATAAGCATAAATATAACGAAAACCTGCTCCCCCTGTCCCAATTTCTTCTTGCATACGCACAATATGCCCCAAAAATAACTTTTTATATTGTTCAGTATGGGAAGAATGCGCAACCCCCTCAAGAGTATTAGCCAAATAACGCATACCTTTTACCCCAACAAACGGCACTGGAGCAAGCATTTGTTTCGCATTTTTGACCATTGCTTTTTTAAGCAAAATGGCAAAATTATCAAGTGGCGATGGCGGTAATTCATCAAGATAATATAATAATCCTTTTGCTGATAACGCCCCTTTAGCAAATCTTGCTCGTTGTAAATCTTGCTGGGAACAACGTTGTACATGTTCAAAAACGGGATCACTAATAAGATATTCATCATTTTCTTTAGCATAAACCAATAAATTATGCGCATTAAAATGAAAACGCATTTCTGGGGGAAAATAAGGTAACCAAAATACTGACGTTTGTAAGCCTACTAATTTATTTTCAGCCAATAATCGATCAAGCTCAAATTGCCCTTGTAGAGGATCACGAAACTTACGTTGCTTTAAAGGAAGTTTTAAAGCTTGACTCACATTTTTAATAATACTGCGTGGCGGCATACGATAAGAAATTAAGGGCATTCCACTAATTTTAAACAAGGGTAAATAAACGAAAGTCAAGGCATGGGCTAAACCAAAAACCATGGCTTCATTTAGTTCAATATTTTTTGCTTTTAATAGGGTTGACATTACCCCTGTTTCACAATGTGCGGTATGTTGATGTAACTGCTCAAAATTCATCATTATGGTACTCTAACGGATTTAATTGAGCGATAGATAACTGAAATGCTTGAGCATATTTCGCTAAGGTCTTGCAAGATAAACGAGCAAATACCTTAGGCTGACAATGACGGCGAACTTGCCATTTCCATAACCCCGTTGCTTGGGCTAAGCTGGTTTCATCAAAACGATATTTATACATCAAATAAAAAATTATTGATTTTTGACCGCACTTAACCGCTTGCCAAGCCTCCTGTGCCTTTTGTTGTAAATCCAATACTGCCTGCTGCGTAACAAACTCTTCTTCGATCCACCCTGTTGTCGTACTCATTTCATATTTTCCTTGCCTTGTAGCATAAATAACTTTTTTCTGCCCAGCAAAAATCTTACTGTTATCTTGTGGAATATCCTTAATCTCCATTAACCACCTCAAGTAACATAAAACAAGAAGAAAAACGCCCACTTTCTGGTACATAACAAAGTATTTTTTGCCCAGCTCTCAACCTATGAGTACGCACAAATTCTTCTAACATAATATAAATAGAGGCAGATCCTGTGTTACCTTTATGGGATAAATTGGTAAACCATTTTTGTGATGGAATAACAAAATTAATACGTTCTAAGCCTGCCAGTAGCTTATCGCGAAAAAAATGAGAAGAATAATGCGGTAATAAATAATCAATATAATCTGCCGTTAATTGATATTTTGCTATAATACGTTGCAAGGCTTTTTCTACCGTATATTCAACAATATGTTCATTTAATAATTTCACATCTTGTTTAATTGCCATTAAACTATGTTGCTCACGATATTGGCTATCTTTCCCTTTCCAACTCACAAAACGCCCTTGTTCAACCTCTCCTCCTGCATACATACAAACAGGCATTTCATTGGCATAAGAAATTAATTCTATCCAATGAATTTTCAAACTTATCCCTGTTTTATTTGGGCTGGAAGATAATGCCACTGCTCCAGCACCGTCAGATAACATCCAACGCAAAAAATCCTTACTAAAACCAATTTCTGGTTTCGCATTGATTAATTGTTTTTCAGCAATTTCAGCTTGGAAATTCTCACTCCGCATAACTGCAGAAGCTGCCTCCGAAGCAACTGCTACCGCCGTTTGATGCTCACCTGTACGAATTGCTTGATAAGCACATTTCATTGCTGCCATACCTGCGACACAAACCCCTGCGGTGGTAATCACTTCGCAAGCTGGTGCATTAGGCAATAATCCCTGCACCATTACCCCTTGCCCGGGTAAAATTTGATCTGGATAAGACGTACCACAAGCGAGAAAATCCATATTTTGTATTAGAAAACCTTGCTGCTCTAAGCCTTTTATCGCCTCTACTGCCAAATCAGTGCTAGTATGAGTTGCTTGTCGTGTAATAGGATCTAGCGCATAATAGCGTTGTTTAATGCCATTTGAACGTAAAATCATTTTACGCACACGTGAAGGAATATCCCCAATCTTGCCTAAAACTTGCTCTATTTGATCATTATCTACCGCTTGATTCGGCAAAAAGCTAGCAATATGATTAATATAAACTTGTTGCAACCTTGACATTATTCTTCTCCTGACGGGGCAGCAAAATAAGCTCGCTGTTTAGCCAATTTATCTTTTAATAAAGGTCTTAATAAGGTTTTAATTAACGCAGAAATCGGTACGACTGTTAAGATCAAAGCAATTAAAAATAAAATATAAACATAAAGTACAATTTTGCGTAATAACGGCGAAATTTTACCACAATTTAACAGTAACTTTCCCCAAAGATAAAAACTTCGTTGTCCGACTTTCTCGCTCATCATTAATTTTTCATCAATGGTTACCGCTTGCATATATTGAAAAACCTTTTGATCCAAGGGCTGTTGATCCTGCAATACTTGTTTTAATCGTCGTCCAAAACGTTGCATATCCATGATTTCACTTTCGCTAATCCCCGCAGAAGGCAACCAAGAAATCGCTTGTTTATTGCCCGTTAATAACCAAGCAGGAGTGGTAATAAAACTCGCCCAACTATTTGATTGATCCACCTTAACAATATTACCAATTAAATTTGCTCCATTTTTAGCCAATAACATTTTGACCTTTTCTTGTGCCATAAGCCACATATTGCGACACCCAATTAAGGTAATAACGGGTGTATTAGATAAAACTTGTTTCGCTTGTGCTGATTGTAAAAAAGCGGTAATGGGCTGAGCTGGCGATAAAAACCATACGGTATAAGCAATAATCACTAAATCATAATGCTCTCGCTCAAGTTGTGGTATTTCAATGGGAGCAGGTTTTAAATGCACTGATTCAGGAAATTGATCAAAAAAGGAAAATAATGTCCAAGGAAAAGGATAAGGCTTAATTGGTTTAACCACACATTGTTCAATTACAACCTGCCCTGTTTCCTGTAATGGCATTAATGGCTGCAAAAAATGATCCACAAGACAAGACAACTGCCCTGTTTGAGAATAAGATACAACAAGAATATGCTTTTTAGACATAAAAATTACAAACTTAAAGTGCGGTAGAAATTACCAATGTTTTGCTTAAAATACAATATAATAGCCCTGCTATCTAATCAGCAGGGCATTATATATTAATGTGAAAAATTACTTAACAATATCACCTTTTAAGGCTACACCTGCAATAATATTGCCAGCATGACATTCATACTGTGTCGTACTTTTATAAGTATTTTTCTTATAATAACTGACTAAATTGCCTACTTTAGTTGCACCATTAGATGCCGCACGATCTTGGAACTGTTTTACTGCCGATAAAAACGCCCATTGACAAGCCCCTTGATCGGTCTTATTCGCTGCATTGGTTTTTTTATTGCTCACCAACCCTGCCGCAACCACATTACCCGGTGCAGGCTTACCAAAATAAAGTTTAATATTAGGATTAAGTACTTGTTTAGCTTGAGGAGAATTTAATGCTTCATCAATAGATAAATAATGTGTGGTATCACGAGGGGCGCAAGCAGCAAGTAAAATGGCTGTACTAACAACCGTTAATTTTATTAAACCTTTCATATAGGCTCCTTAGTTCAATCTAACATTGAGGTTATTCACATAATAAAACAGGCAAATTATAAACATTTCTTGATAAAATAGAAAGTCTTGTCGTCTTATATCAAAGTAGAACAACTATAAAAATTTTACTAAAACCCACCGCACTTTGCTTAATAAATAACGTCAAAAAATCAAGGTGATAAACGGCGTTTATGCCATTCGCCTTGTTGAAACTGATATTGAATACGATCATGCAAGCGACTGGCTCTACCTTGCCAAAATTCAATCATATCAGGTATAACAACATAACCGCCCCAATGAGGTGGACGAGGTACTTGACGTGGGTAAGTAAGGGCAAGTTTTGCCGCTTTAGCTAATAAACTGCGATAATTTTCAATGGGTTGACTTTGTTCACTTGCCCAAGCCCCTAATCGGCTGGTATAAGGACGGCTAGCAAAATATTGATCCGATTGTTCCGCACTGATTTTTTCTACTCGTCCCTCAATGCGGACTTGTCGCTGTAATTCCGCCCAGAAAAAAGTTAGGCTAGCAAAGGGGTTAACCGCAAGATCTTGTCCTTTATGGCTTAAATAATTGGTAAAGAACACAAAACCCTGTACATTCACTTCTTTGAGCAATACCATTCTGGCACTCGGACGTCCATCAGCACCAACGGTGGCTAAGTTCATTGCCGTAGGCTCATTCACTTCGGCGTGTAAGGCTTGCTGTTGCCATTGTTCAAACTGTTGTATAGGATTGGACGCACATTGTTTAATGGATAATACTTGTTTGGTGTATTCTTGGCGGATATGGTGTAAATCCATAGTTTGTTCCTAGCTTTTAAAAAGTCAGAAAAAGTGCGGTAAAAATTTTATTTATTTTTACCGCACTTTTCTAAATCATTATGACGCTAACAAATAAGCTCTTAGCGTAGCAAAATCATTTGCCATTTCATCAGACAAGAGAGGCAATTTATTATGCTTATCTAATGCTTCTGGCAATGGTAAATCAATGGATAAAATGCGTTCTACCGATTCTTTGAATTTCGCTGGGTGAGCCGTACAAAGGAACAGCCCTGTTTCGTCCGCTTGTAAATCTTGGCTTAACACTTGGTAAGCAATCGCACCATGTGGCTCACAGAGATAACCTTTACCATAGAGTTCACTCAATGCCTGCTCTGTTTGGGGATCAGTTAAGGCAGCAGAATGAAGATCAGTTAATGCCCAACCATTACGTTTGAAAATTTCTTCTACCCGAGGCCAGTTATTTGGGCGACTTACGTCCATGGCATTAGATAAAGTAGCAACGGTATCATGAGGATTCCAATGCCCATCTTGCAAATAACGTGGTACAGTATCATTCGCATTGGTTGCCGCCACAAAACGTTTAATTGGTAAGCCAAGAGATTTGGCAATTAAACCTGCGGTAAGGTTTCCAAAATTACCACTTGGCACAGACACAACAAGGTTTTGTCGCTGTTCTTTTGGTAATTGGCTCACTGCCTCAAAGTAATAACAAATTTGCGCTAGTAAACGGCTAATATTAATGGAATTTGCCGAGTTTAATCCGATGCTTTCTCGCAATTCTTGATCATCAAAGGCTTGTTTCACTAAGGCTTGGCAATCATCAAAATCGCCATTAATCGCAACAGTACGAATATTGCCACCAAGCGTACAGAATAATTTTTCTTGTAATGGGCTAATTTTACCTTTTGGATATAAAATAACCACTTCAATATTTGGCAAGCCATAAAATGCGTGTGCCACTGCCGCCCCTGTATCGCCAGAGGTTGCGGTTAAAATGGTAATTTTGCCATCACCACGCACATTCGCCAAGGCTTGAGCCATAAAGCGTCCACCAAAATCTTTGAAAGCTAAGGTTGGCCCATGAAAAAGCTCTAAAGCATAAATATTGTCAACCACTTTTGCCACTGGCGCTGGGAATGTAAAGGCATTTTCTACCATTTGATTAAGCTGTTCGGCAGGAATTTCATCGCCAATTAAACGGGCTAAAATGCGTTGACTACGTTCAACTAGAGGTAATGCTAATAATTGAGCAATTTCTTCTTCACTGAATTGCGGAATATGCTCAGGGAAAAATAATCCTTGATCTTTGCCTAACCCTTGGCTTACCGCTTGGGCAAAACTCACTTGTTGTTCGGGGTGTTTAATATTGTATAAATTCATTGTGTTATTCCATACTTAAAATAATTGCTTATTATACCTGTAATCTGCTTTAGGACAATTCTCTTGCACCAGCATTATCCACTTTACAAATATGCACAAAGCCTTCGTTATTTTGTAAATAATGCTGTTCTAAATAATTAGCTAATCGGCTAGCGTGTGCCAAATCAGGGGCAATAGAAAAAATGGTTGGACCAGAACCCGAAATACCCGTAGCTAATGCGCCAAGATCGCGTGTTGCCTGTTTGACTTCGGCAAAATTAGGCAATAAAGTCTCACGATAAGGTTCAGCAATCACATCTTGCATCATTAATGCTGCTAATGCGGCTTGTTGGGTATAACAAGCATGCACAAAACTGCCTAAATGGCGACCATGAGCAATCACATCTTGCCGAGTATATTGTTTTGGTAAAATGGCTCTGGCTTCCGCAGTAGATACCTCAATCCCCGGATAAGCCAAAACCCAATACCAATCATCAAAAAATGGCAAAGTTTGGCAAATATTGCCTAAGGATTGCACCATTAATTGCACACCACCAAGATAACAAGGAGCAACATTATCGTAATGAATAGATCCCGAAATACGCCCCTCTAATTCGCCCATCATTTCTAATAATTCCATCTTAGAAAAAGGCTGTTGATGAAATTGATTTAATGCCACTAACGCCGCCACAATGGAACAAGCACTTGATCCCAAACCTGAACCAATTGGCATATTTTTTTCTAAGGTCAAGCGTAAAGGCTTGATTTTACCATTGCGTAATTTCAAGCGTTCGCTAAATAAGACATAGGCCTGATAAACAATATTTTTTTGTGGCTCTTTAGGTAATTTACGCACAAAATAGCCCACAGAATCCAACTCAAATCCTTGTGCAATCGGCTCAATTTGTACCACATCGCCAAGCAAAGAACCATCAATAGGGGAAATTGCTGCACCTAAAGTATCAAAACCCACACTAATATTCGCACTAGAAGCTGGAGCATAAATTCTAACCATTGATTCCTCCATTACTTTGTAATGTTCTTAAAATATCAGCAAAAATCCCTGCGGCGGTTACCGCATTGCCTGCCCCATAACCACGCAATAATAATGGAATAGGCTGATAATAGCGAGTATAAAATGCCAAAGCATTTTCGCCATTTTTCACTTTATACAAAGGATCATCACTGTCTACTTCCACAATGGATACCTTGCATTTACCTTGTTCAATTTGCCCCACATAACGCAAAACTTTTCCTGCGGCTTTGGCGTTTTCCACTCTGGCACTAAATTCTGCATCAAGCTGTGGTAACATTGCCATAAATTCCTCTACCGATTTTCCCTCGGCAAATCCTGCTGGCAACACACCTTCAACCTCTACATCGCTAAGTTCTAAATTTAAACCGCTTTCTCTGGCTAAAATGAGCAATTTGCGTGCCACATCTTGCCCCGATAAATCATCACGTGGATCGGGTTCCGTAAAGCCTTTTTCTCTAGCTAAAGCAGTCACTTGCGATAAGGTCATTCCCTCTTCTAGCTTACCAAAAATAAAGGATAATGAACCTGATAAAATACCATTAAATCGCTCAAGTTCATCGCCCGCCGCTAATAAATTTTGTAAGTTTTCAATCACAGGTAAACCCGCTCCCACATTGGTATCATATAAAAACTTACGTTGATTACGGCGAGCATTATCACGCAATAATTGATAATAGGCTAATTCTCTGGTATTGGCTTTTTTATTTGGCGTAACCACATGAAAGCCCTCTTTTAGCGCTCGTGCGTATAGGCTTGCCACCGAATCCGCCGAAGTACAATCCACAAACACAGGATTAACCACATGATGCAATTTAATAAAAGATAACAAGACATCAAAATCTGATGGTTGAGTTGCATTATCCAAATCCTGTTGCCAGTGGCTTAAATCCAAGCCATTTTCATTTAGCAACATTTTATTAGAATTGGCTAAAGCACAAACACGGATTTCAATATCTTTCCCTGCTAAATATTGCTTTTGGTTTTTAATTTGTTCAATCAATTCGCCACCAACGCCACCAACGCCCACGAGGAAAATATCCACCACTTTTTTATTATTAAACAGGGCTTGATGCGTAGCTTTCACTGCCTCTATCGCTTTATTTTGTGCCACAACCGCAGAAATTGAACGCTCAGAAGAACCTTGTGCAATGGCAACAATACTAATATTTGATTGGGCTAACGCCGTAAAGAAACGAGCCGCAATGCCTTTACTTTGTCGCATACCATCGCCCACCACCGAAATAATGGATAAATCTTTAATTACTTCCACTGGCTCAAGCTGTTGTGAAGCAAGTTCTTGAGCAAACTCTTGATTTAAAGCTGTCAAGGCGACTTCCGTCAATTTAGTAGGAACACAAAAACTGATACTATATTCCGATGAGGATTGAGTAATTAAAATCACTGACACATTGGCTTTTGACATAGTAGAAAAGACACGAGCCGCCATACCCACCATACCTTGCATACCGGGTCCAGACACATTAAACATAGATAAATTATCTAAATTCGTAATGCCTTTTACTTGTAACTGTTCAGAAACCACATTGGCATTAATCACTGTTCCTGCTGCTGTTGGATTGCCCGTATTTTTGATTAAGCAAGGAATGTTCGTTTGTACCAATGGTCCAATGGTACGGGGGTGAATCACTTTTGCCCCAAAATAAGATAATTCCATTGCCTCATGATAGGTTAAACTAGATAATAATCTTGCATCAGGCACTAAACGAGGATCACAGGTATAAACCCCATCAACGTCCGTCCAAATTTCACATACCGATGCCTGCAAACAAGCGGCTAAACAAGCGGCAGAATAATCCGAACCATTACGTCCTAATAACACTAATTCGCCTTGTTCATTCCCTGCGGTAAATCCGGGCATTAACACCACATTTTTCGCTGGAATGGTTTCCGCTTGAATACGTTGCGTTGAAATCTCAATATCCACAGAAGATTCTAAATAACTGCCATAAGCCAATAATTTTTCCACAGGATTAATCAAGGTAACTTGATAACCACAAGCCTCAAACCAAGCCTTCATCATCACAATAGAAAGTTTTTCACCACGTGAATCTATGGTGGCTTTTACCGCATCAGGGCATTGTCCCGTTTGTTGCATTTGTGCCAATAGCTCCTGAATTTGAGCAAATTCCTGATCAATAATTTTTCTTGTTCCCACTAAATCAAACTTATTATTTTTTTCATATAATCCATTGATAATATTATAGAAAATCTCTAGTGCTTCACTAATATGCTGATCGGTTGATTGATTAAGAGGGGCTTTTTCAGAAAGGGCGACAAGATGATTGGTAATTTTAGCAGGGGCTGATAAAACCGCGGCAGCCTGTTCGGCTAAATGTGCCTGCTCAATCAACTGGGCTGCCTGCAAAAAACGCTCGGGATTGGCTAAAGACGTCCCACCAAATTTTAAAACTTTCATGTTGTTCTCCTGTGGATATAAATGAATAAATATTTATAAAAAAACCCGCATTGATTATGCGGGTTTCGTGAATATGGTTTTACGCACTAGCCCGCCCCACTAATAATAATGGTCATCATAATAATGGTGGTGGTACGGATAAAAGTGCGGTGCATTTTTACATTATTTTTTAATTAAAAACAGAATGTGCTTAGAAATACCTAAAATTTATGCGGTTGTCAATGAAAAATCATAAATTTTAGCAAAAATTTTAGGATTTCAACCTAAACCGCCCTCGGCTATATCGGGTTTTTAATAGTGCGGTCATATTATCTTGTGTTTTGGTATTGGTTAAAGCTTGAGAAATAGACAGCGAATGTTGAGTGGTATTGGCGTGAGTAATGGCGATAGCTAAGGCATCGGCAGCGTCCGCTTGTGGGCAACTTGTTAAGTTGAGAATTTTGCTAACCATATGTTGAACTTGTACTTTATCTGCCGAGCCTATTCCTACCACAGTTTGTTTGACTAAACGAGCGGCATATTCAAAAACTGGCAGTTGATGATTAACCGCTGCCACAATAGCAGTGCCACGAGCTTGCCCAAGTTTTAGGGCGGAATCGGCATTTTTCGCCATAAATACCTGTTCAATAGCAAAACAATCGGGTTGAAATTGGGTAATGATTTCGCTAACGCCTGCATAAATGCGTTTTAATCTGGTGGGTAAATCCTCTGCTTGGGTACGAATAACGCCACTGCCTAAATAAAGTAGCTGGTTTTTCTGTTGTCGGATTACACCGTAGCCCGTTATTCTTGACCCCGGATCAATACCTAGAATAATGCTCATACTTATTCCATTTTCATACAAAATATAGTCGTTTCAATTTAAAATAAGACAGGCGGCAGGCTGAAGACAGAACAAAGCGTATGATGAGGTGTGCCAACACAGTATTATTTTAAAGTGGAACGACTATATAAATAAGCGAGCCTTAGCTCGCTTATATTAGTCTTATTTTATTATTGATTTAATTGTGCCGTAACACTCACATCAATTTTACAATTTTTCGCTAAAATGTTGTCCGCTTTAGCGGTATTATTAAACAACATAATCGCTGGAATAGTCGCATAATTAGTCGCAGATAAACCGCTATCAATATTTAAAGTATAATCCCCTGCTACGGTAACAAATTGAGCAAAATCGTCATTTTTTGGGTTACGCACAAAGGTATCTTGAATTGCTTGATTATTTAATAACACTTTTGCTGTTTTTGCATTCTCGCCAACAAAAGAATAAGTTACCACCATAGAAGTGTTATTATCAGCACCACAATTATAAGCTACCACTTTATTTACCCCTTGTTCATCGGCTTTTTCGATCACTTTCACTGGATCTTGAGCACAAGCGGCTAATACGGCTGAAGCCAATAATACAGGTACAAATTTTGTTAATTTCATCATTACTCCTTGTTATTATGAATGATTATTTTACAGCAAGGCTGCCACTTCTTCGCTAATTTCGCCATTGTGATAAACATTTTGTACGTCATCACAATCTTCTAGCATATCAATTAAGCGAAGTAACTTTGGTGCGGTTTCCGCATCAAGTTCTACTGTCGTAGAGGGGATCATTGTAACATCTGCTGACTCAATTTTAAAGCCAGCTGCTTGAATGGCATCACGCACCTCGCCCAAATCTTCCCAAGCGGTGTAAATTTCAAAGCTACCATCTTCTTGCGGTTGAATATCGTCAGCCCCGGCTTCAATCGCCGCTTCCGTTAAGCTATCTTCATCGGCGTTGGCGATTAAAATTAAGCCTTTTTTGCTAAATAAATAGCCTACTGAACCCTCAGTACCTAAGTTACCGCCACATTTGGTAAAACTTGGACGTACTTGCGAAATGGTACGGTTAGCATTATCACTTAAACATTCCACCATTACCGCTGTACCGCCTGGTCCATAGCCCTCATAAACACGTGTTTCCATATTGGTGTCATCGCCACCGCCTACACCACGCTCAATAGCACGATTAATGGTATCTCTTGTCATATTACTGGATAAGGCTTTATCCACAGCGGTACGCAAGCGTGGGTTAGCGGAAACATCGCCTCCCCCTAATTTTGCTGCTGTAACCAATTCACGAATTAATTTAGTAAAAATTTTGCCTCGTTGAGCATCTTGTGCGGCTTTACGATGTTTAATATTTGCCCACTTACTATGACCTGCCATAATAACATTCCTCTTTATCTCAAATAATTTATATTCTTCTCGCTAAACAGTTTTACTGTTTGGCGAAAGCAGTTGTTCAATCGCCTTACCATTATTCCAAGATTTGGTTAGTTTCGCCGCCACTTGAGGGGCTAACCATTGGTAAGACAAATGTTCCGTTAATTTAACCGCACTTTCTTGTGCCAGTGGTAATAAAAACCAATGTTCTAAACAATGGGTAATATGAGGTGCGTATTTATACCGAAATTGTGCAAAAATTTCAAATTCTACGCTTTGCTGACAATCAATTAAGCCTGTTGCGGTTAAGCCAATTTCTTCCCAAACCTCACGTTGTGCCGCCTGCCAAGCGGTTTCGCCTGTTTCAATGCTACCTGATACCGATTGCCAAAAATCAGGATCATCTTTGCGTTGCAACATTAATACCTTGCCCGTAGAAACGGCATAAACAACCACCAGCACCGATTTAGGATTTTTAAAATTCTCACTCATTGCTTATAAAAGCGTGCAAGCTAAGAACTTTCTTAGCATTGCACTTATCCTAATTCATTGACTTATTGTTTTTCTGTTTTAACCTGAATGGCAAGTTCTGCCAAGGCTTGTGGATTGGCTACGCTTGGTGCTTCCGTCATCAAACAAGCGGCGGCGGTGGTTTTCGGGAAAGCGATCACATCACGAATATTATCTGTACCTGTTAATAACATTGTTAAGCGATCAAGCCCAAAAGCCAATCCTGCGTGCGGTGGCGTACCAAATTTTAACGCATCAAGTAAGAAACCAAATTTTTCACGTTGTTCCTGTTCATCAATGCCTAAAATACGGAAAACCGTTTGTTGCATAATCGGATCAAAAATCCGCACCGAGCCACCGCCCACTTCATAACCATTAATCACCATATCATAAGCATTGGCGACAGCTTGAGTCGGTTCGGCTTCTAATTGCTCTGGGGTAAAAGCTTTTGGCGAAGTAAATGGGTGGTGCATTGCGGCTAAATTGCCCTCTTCATCACGCTCAAACATAGGGAAATCAATCACCCATAATGGACACCATTGCTCAAGCTGTGTTAAACCAAGATCACGCCCTAATTTCAAACGTAATGCCCCTAACGCATCAGTGGCAACCTGCCATTTATCTGCCCCAAAGAATAAAATATCGCCATCTTGTGCGGAAGTGCGGTCTAAAATTTGTGAAATAATTTCTTCGCTTAAAAATTTCGCCACTGGACTTTGAATACCAGCTAAGCCTGCCGCTCGCTCATTGACTTTTAACCACGCCAAGCCTTTCGCCCCATAAATCCCCACAAATTGAGTATATTCATCAATTTGTTTACGGGTAATGCTCGCCCCATTTGGCACACGAATAACTGCCACACGTCCATTAGGATCATTAGCTGGGGCATTAAATACCTTAAATTCCACTTGTTTAACCAAATCTGCCACATCAACAATTTCTAACGGATTTCTTAAATCTGGCTTATCTGAACCATAGCGTTGCATCGCTTCTTGCCACGTCATCACAGGGAATTTACCCAGATCCACCTTTAAAATCGCCTGCCAAAGATCGTGGATCATTTTTTCCATAATCTCTCGTACTTGTTCTGCCGTTAAAAAAGAGGTTTCCACATCAATTTGGGTAAATTCAGGCTGACGATCGGCACGCAAATCTTCATCACGAAAACATTTGACAATTTGATAATAACGATCAAAGCCTGACATCATTAATAATTGCTTAAATAGCTGTGGCGATTGGGGTAAAGCATAAAACTTGCCTTTATGCACCCGACTTGGCACAAGATAATCCCTTGCCCCCTCTGGCGTTGCTTTAGTCAGCATTGGGGTTTCCATATCCAAGAAACCATTGTCGTCCATAAAACGGCGGACAAAACTGGTAATTTTGGCACGGGTCTTTAACCGCTCCGCCATTTCAGGACGGCGTAAATCTAAATAACGGTATTTTAAACGCTGTTCTTCACTATTATTCTGATTAAAATCCAATGGCAACACCTCCGCAGCATTATAAATATGCAACTGGTGAGCCAATACTTCCACTTCGCCTGTGGCCATATTAGGATTAATTTGGTTATCAGGACGAGCAATCACTTCCCCTTGGATTTGAATACAATATTCATTGCGTAATCCTGCGGCGGCAGTTAATGCTTGTGGATATTTAGGATCAAAGCAAACTTGTACAATGCCTTTCACATCACGCATATCAATAAAAATCAAGCCACCTAAATCACGGCGGCGATGTACCCAACCACTCAAGGTTACTTGTTTGCCAATATCAGCACGCTTTAACGCCCCACAATATTCTGTTCGCATCATATTCCAATCCTTTCACTTTTTTCACAAAAAATAATTGGGGGATTATAACGGATATTTCAAACAGATTAAATTTATTTGTGTAATTAAAAAACATCTTCTAAAATGACCGCACTTTTTAGATTAAATTCAGCTGTTTTATGAACAAAGATACCTTATTTGCCGCCCCCATTGAACGCCTTGGCGATTTTACCTTTGACGAATCCGTTGCCGAAGTCTTTCCCGATATGATCCAGCGTTCCGTCCCAGGGTACAGCAATATTATTACTGCCATTGGTATGTTGGCAGCCAGTTTCGTTACGCCACAAAGCCAAGTCTATGATCTTGGCTGTTCCAGAGGGGCGGCAACATTGGCGGTAAGACGGCATATTCGCCATGAACAGGCTAAAATTATTGGAGTAGATAATTCCGCCCCTATGGTAGAACGTTGTCGCCAACAAATTTCCGCTTATCACAGCAATATTCCTGTGCAAATTCTTTGTGCGGATATTCGTGATATCCCCATTGAAAATGCCTCAATGGTGATCTTGAACTTTACCCTACAATTTTTACCGCCACAGGATCGCCTTAACCTGCTAGAAAAAATCTATCAAGGCTTAAATCAAGGGGGGGTTTTGGTGTTATCGGAAAAATTCCAATTTCAAGATCAAAAAATTAATGAGTTACTGATTGATCTTCATCATCAATTTAAACGTGCCAATGGTTACAGTGAATTAGAAGTTAGCCAAAAACGCAGTGCGTTAGAAAACGTTATGCGTCCTGATCCCATTGAATTACATAAACAACGCCTTGCCCAAATCGGTTTTAGCCATATAGAAAGCTGGTTTCAATGCTTTAATTTTGGCTCAATGATTGCAATAAAATAATCCTTGAATAACACAACATACTATGATTGATTTTCGTCCTTTTTATCAGCAAATTGCCACCTCGCCACTCTCGGCTTGGTTAGAAACCCTGCCAGCCCAACTCAAACAATGGCAACAACAAACCCATGGCGACTATGCTAAATGGTGTAAAATTATTGCACATTTGCCTCCACTCACCGCAGATAATATTGATCTAAAAAATGCGGTAAAAGCAGAACGCCAACTTGCCCTCAACCAAGGGGAACAACAACGTATTATCCACCACCTCAAGCAACTTATGCCTTGGCGTAAAGGACCTTATCATCTTTATGGTATCCATATTGATTGTGAATGGCGTTCAGATTTCAAATGGCAACGAGTATTACCACACCTTGCCCCATTACAGGATCGGCTTATTTTAGATGTAGGCTGTGGTAGTGGTTATCATATGTGGCGAATGATCGGCGAGGGGGCAAGTATGGTGGTTGGCATAGATCCCACCGAACTTTTTCTTTGCCAATTTGAAGCGGTGCGTAAATTGCTTAACAATGATCGGCGAGCCAATCTTATTCCGCTTGGTATTGAGCAAATGCAACCACTAGCTGCCTTTGATACGGTGTTTTCTATGGGGGTGTTATATCATCGTAAATCCCCCCTCGATCATCTTAGTCAATTAAGAAATCAACTGGTAAAAAATGGTGAATTAGTATTGGAAACCCTAGTGATTGACGGCGGACAAAATGATGTATTAGTGCCGATAGATCGCTATGCCAAAATGAAAAATGTGTATTTTATTCCCTCTGTGCCTGCTTTAATTCAATGGCTTGCCAAATGCGGTTTTCGCAATATTCGTTGTGTTGACGTTGCCACCACCTCTCTCGCCGAACAACGCAAAACGGAATGGTTAGAAAATGAAAGCCTTATTGACTTCCTTGATCCACAGGATCATAGCAAAACCATAGAGGGCTACCCTGCGCCGAAAAGGGCGGTAATTCTGGCTAATAAGTAGGAAAAGCGGTTAATTGGGGCAAAAAAATTTTTGCAAAATTGACCGCACTTTTGTTTGAGAGCTTGAATATAATCGCACCACTTTAAAATAATACAACATTGGCGTGTCTCGCTGTATTATATTTAAAGTGGAACGGCTATATTTCATCAATAATGGGTTTACTTACACCTCATTTTGCTTATACTCTAGTAATAACAATTTTATAACATTCTTACTCAATAAAATTGTTATTACCAAATAGATAAAAATGACAATCAAACACAGGAATCAATTAATGAAAAACACCATCAAACCGCTAGTAACGGCGTTAGCCTTAGCCTCAAGCCTTTTATTTACCAGCAATCTGGCAATAGCTAAAGGAAAATTAACCGTCTATTGTACCTTGCAACAAGAGGCTTGCGAAAAATTATTAAAAACCTTTTCAGAAAAATACCAAATTGATAGCAAATTTATTAGAAATGGAACAGGGGCTATTTTAAGCCGAATTAAAGCTGAGCAAAACAACCCACAAGCGGATGTTTGGCTTGGTGGCACTATTGAACCTCATCTACAAGCCGCCGATCTGGGGTTACTTGAGGCTTATCGTTCGCCGTTACAAACGCAAATTATGCCACAATTTAATACCTTAATGGCACAATATGGCGATTATACTTCCGTTATGTATATGCTGATATTAGCAATGGGGATTAATACAGAAAAAATGGCTAAACTCGGCATTGAACAAAATCAATATCCACAATGTTGGCGTGATTTACTTGATCCGAAATTAAAAGGGGAAGTTTTATTGCCTGATCCTCAAGTATCTGGCACAAGTTATAATTTTATCGCCACCCTAATTCAACTTTGGGGCGAAGAGCAAGCCTTTGATTACCTCAAACAATTAAATAATAATATTCCTTATTATGGCAAAAGTGGTATGGTAACCAATAGCCTTGCCCGTGGTGAAACCGCTATAGCTATTGGCTATTTACACGATTATCAAATAGAAAAAGATAAAGGCGCACCTATTGTTAGTGTATTGCCTTGTGAGGGCGATGGTTATGCCTTAGGTGGGCTGAGTATTATCAAAAGTGCGAGAAATCTTGATAATGCCAAATTATTTGTAGATTGGGCGTTAGACGTAGAAGCTCAAGAATTACCTTGGCGTGAAGCTGGGGCTTATCAAATTCCTGCCAATATCAATGCGAAAGTTTCGCCAAATTCTATTGATCCAAGTAAATTGCAACTGATTGATTTTGACTTTAACAAATTTGGTTCAAGCGAAGAAGGGCAACGTATTGTTAAGAAATGGTTAGAAGAAGTAAAACAAGCTAATTAATACGGTTACACTAGCAATCACTAACAGCGAGTATTATAAAACTCGCTGTTATTTATAGTTATTGCACTTTAAAATAATATAGTCGTTTCAATTTAAAGGGGACGACTATACCTTTATTAAATTGCCCAGCCACCCGCATAAAAAGCAACCAACACAATCGCAATAATTACCGTTCCTACATTTAATTTTGCGATTTCGCCACTGATTAAACGCCCAATGACAAGGCTAGCAAAACCTAGCATAATGCCCGTTACAATATTTGCGGTAAGCACAATAAATACCGCACAAATCAAGCCGCTCATTGCACCGACAAAATCATTAAAATCCAGTTTGCTCACGTTGCTTAACATTAATAATCCCACATACATTAACGCAGGTGCGGTGGCATAGCCCGGTACAAGAAAAGCTAAAGGTTGAAAAAATAGCATTAAAAGAAACAGTACCCCCACTACAATGGCTGTAATCCCTGTTTTACCGCCAGCGGCTGTCCCTGCGGCGGATTCAATATAAACCGCAGCAGGTGAAGTGCCTAATACCCCTGACATTAAACTACTCACAGAATCAGAGGTTAAGGCTTTCCCTCCATTAATAATTTGTCCCTCTTTATCAATTAAATTTGCCTGTCCAGCAACGGCACGAATAGTACCAGTGGCATCAAATACAGCGGTCATTACTAACGCAAATACCACAGGTAAAATGGCAGGTTGTAATGCCCCCATAATATCCAGTTGCAAAAATAAGGATTGTTCGCCAAAAGTTGGGGCTTTAAACACTTCGCCATTAAAATTTACATTAGGATCAAAGCATAATCCAATTAAGGTAATAGCAATAATCACCCATAAAATCGCCCCTTTAATTTGTAATTTTTCCAAGCCAATAATCGCCGCTAAGCCTAATAACGACATTAGCACAGGAAACGAAGTAAAATCGCCTAATTGAACAGGTAAACCCGCTTGATTACTTACCACTAGCCCAACGCCATTGGTGGCAATTAATAATAAAAATAAACCAATACCAATCCCTGCACCATGAGCAATACTTATGGGTAAATTGCGTAAAATCCACGCACGAATACCTGTTGCGGAAATCAAGGTAAAGACTACCCCCATAAGAAATACCGCCCCTAATGCCACAGGTACAGAAACTTGTTGCCCAATCACTAAACTAAAAGCAGTAAAGGCGGTTAAAGAAATCGCACAACCAATTGCCATTGGGGTATTTGCCCAAAGCCCAATTAAAATTGAGCCCAAACCTGCCACTAAACAGGTAGCAATAAACACCGATTCAGGTGGAAATCCCGCAGCCCCTAGCATATTAGGCACTACAATCACAGAATAAACCATCGCCAAAAAGGTGGTTAATCCAGCAATAATCTCTTGGCGTAAGTGAGAGCCACGTTGTTTTAATAAAAAATGTTTTTCTAAAAAAGATGTGTTTGTTTGATCAGTTGGCGTTGACATAATAGCCCCTTAAGTCATAAGAAAGAGCTTATTCTAATCAAAGTTAAGAGGTAAGTAAACGTTTGCTTAGTTGGAATATATAGACGTAATGCTTTGTTTTAGGGTATTTTTTCTATCGTTCTAAGTTTAGGCTGGGGCTTTTAAGGGGATAAGGGCGCATTATTTTCTTTATTACTGAATTAAAGTGCGGTCAATTTTAGAAAAATTTTCCAATAATCTCAATATTTCCGATCATGCCCCCTTAAAAATTCTCTGTGTAAAACTTAGAACCATAGGCACATTTCTGCTGTTTGAGCCTTGCGGAGCAAGGCGAGTTCAGAAATGTGGCGTGATAGTTCAAGTTGAAACACAGGATCAGAATTTTTCTAGGGGGCATTTCTTTGCTTACTTTCTTTGTGCAAGCAAAGAAAGTAAGCAAAACGGGAAAAATATAGTTCTTTCAAAAATAAAACCTTATAAAACGTCATCATTCAACTTTTAATCCGTCCCACCAACCGTCATTTTATCTATTTTAAGGGCAGGTTGTCCTACACCAACAGGCACACTTTGTCCCTCTTTGCCGCAGACACCTATGCCATGGTCTAATTCAGCCTGATCCGCTACCATAGAAATATTTTGCATAACCTCAATACCACTGCCGATTAAGGTTGCGCCTTTAACAGGTTTGGTAATTTTTCCCTTTTCAATTAAATAGGCTTCAGAGGCAGAAAATACAAATTTTCCCGAAGTAATATCCACTTGCCCACCGCCAAAATGCGGTGCATAAATTCCATAATCCACTGAATGAATTAAATCATCAAATTTGCTTTGTCCTGCAAGCATATAAGTATTGGTCATTCTTGGCATCGGTAAATGAGCATAAGACTCACGCCGTCCATTGCCAGTAGGCTTTACTCCCATTAAACGGGCATTCATTTTGTCCTGTAAATAGCCTTGCAATATACCCTCTTTAATCAGTACATTACATTGGCTCGGCACGCCTTCATCATCAATGGTTAAAGATCCACGTCGATCAGGCAAAGTACCGTCATCAACAATGGTACATAATGGCGAAGTTACCAGCTCGCCGATTTTTCCTGCAAACAACGAACTTTGTTTACGATTAAAATCACCCTCTAAGCCATGTCCTACTGCCTCGTGTAATAACACGCCCGGCCAACCTGCGGCAAGTACCACTGGCATTAACCCAGCGGGGGCAGCCACTGCCGATAAATTCACTAAGGCTTGACGCACTGCTTCTTTAGCGAAATAGACCGCTCTGATTTCGCCTAAGTAAGGTTGTAAAAACCAATCTAGGCTTACTCGTCCACCAACACCAGCCCCACCACGCTCACGCTTGCCGTCTTGTTCCACCAAAACCGATACCGACAAACGCACTAATGGGCGAATATCTGCGGCTAAAGTGCCGTCTGTGACTGCCACTAACACTTCTTCATATAATGCTGTTAAACTGGCTGAAACTTGCGTTACTCTCGGATCTTCCGCACGAGCAATACGATCCACTAAACGCAAAATCTCAATTTTCTGCTCTTTTTCCATGGCTAAAGGGTTAATGGCAGCATAGCGTAGCGGTGCTTGTGTTAGCGCAAAATCACGCAAAGCCATGGCTTGAGTTTGTGCCGATTGAGCAATCCCTTTAATGGCATTGGCACATTGTTGTAAACTTGTTAGATTAATTTGATCAGAATAAGCAAAGCCCGTTTTCTCGCCACTAATGGCTCGCACACCAACCCCACGATCAATATGAAAGCCCCCTTCTTTGATAATACCGTCCTCTAAAACCCAACTTTCATCTTGGCTTAATTGAAAATAGAGATCAGCATAATCAACATTACGCTGTAAAAGAATATCAAAAACCTGTGGAAAATCCTGCACCGACAACTGGCTCGGTGCTAATAAATTGTCAGAAACTTGCTTGAGCATCGTAACTTATTCCTATCATTATGTTAAAAGTGCGGTCTATTTTGCCAAAATTTTTTATGCTTTTTTCAAAAATTCCGATTTTAATGAAAAACTTTGCCCATCAATTTTACAATCAACATCGTGATCAGCGTCCACAAGGCGGATATTTTTCGCTTTTGTCCCTTTTTTCAACACAATAGAAGAGCCTTTTACTTTGAGATCCTTAATTAAAATCACCGAATCACCGTCCTGCAAGAGATTGCCATTACTGTCCTTATAAACCCTCTCTTGCTCTTGGCTAACATTTTCATTCTCTGCCCATTCGTGTGCACAATCAGGGCAAACAAAATGAATACTATCGTGATAAACATATTGCCCTTGACAAACTGGGCAGGTTGGCATGGTTTCCATATTACGTCCTTCTATGAAATAAAATTAAAGGGCATATTATAACAAAAAGTCGTGGCATTTTGCTCACGACTTTCACTTTTTATAAATGGATAAAACAATTAGGCTTTTTTATCTTGGGGTAAAACTAAATTCAATACCAATGCCAGTAATGATCCCACTGTAATACCTGAACCAAACACTTCTTTGAAAAAGCTCGGTAATTTATCTAATAATTCAGGGCGTGTGGTTACCGCTAAGCCACAGCCAATAGAAATGGCGATAATTAAGCCATTACGGCGGCTACGTTCAACATTATCTAGCATTTGTATCCCAGCGGCGATAATCATAGCGAACATCATTAATCCTGCACCACCTAATACGGGTAATGGAATAGACACAATCAATGCTCCAAAAACAGGGAACAAACCTGCTAACACTAATAATGCCCCTGTTAATGCCACCACATAACGGCTTGCTACGCCTGTGAGTGAAATCACACCGATATTTTGTGAGAAAGAAGAAAATGGCGTGGTGGACATCAAAGCCGCCAAAGCAGAGCCTAATCCATCACATAATACTCCGCCTCGTAAATGTTTGCCGGTAATCTCTGTTTGGGTGGCATTACCTAAGGCTAAGAAGTTGCCACTGGATTCCACAATGGTAACCAAATAAGCAATGCTCATACCAATAATGCCTGAAATGGGAAAGGCTAAACCAAAATGCAAAGGTTGAGGTACGGCAAAAACTTGCGCCTCTTTAACACCCGTAAAATCCACCCAGCCTAATGCTAAAGCAACAATATAGCCAGTCATCATACCAATCACGATAGCGGCGGCAGAAAAAATGCCTTTCCCCCATTGTACCAATGCCACTACGATAACCAATACAAAGGTCGCCATCATTAAATTTTCAGGGGTCGCATAATGACTATCGCCACGTTGCCCACCTGCGAACCAGTCTACCGCCACAGGGATCAAACTTAAACCGATCATCATTACCACTGTACCTGTTACCACAGGTGGGAAAAGTTTACGAATATAAGGCATAAAGAAACTGCCGATAATCATTACCACCGATCCCGCAAGCGATGCGCCCATAATGCCAGCCACGCCATATTCACTAAAACCAATGGCTAATGCCGCGGCTACAAAGGTAAAACTCGTTCCCATCACGCTAGGCAAACGAATACCAATAGGCCCAATCCCTTTACATTGTACAATGGTTACCACCCCTGAAATTAACAAAGCGGCATTTACTAACACTATGGTATCTTCCACAGGCAATTTTAATACATTACCGATTACCAAAGGAACGGCAATAATGCCGCCTAATGCGGCTAATAAATGCTGTGCTGCTAATAATAAACTCAAGCCGAATGGTGGTTTATCTTCAACGGAATATAATAAATGGTTCATGTTTTTCCTTAGATTAAAATGAAATTTAAGTGGCGGATTATACTTGAAAATAAGGTATAAGCAATCGTTTGCTTAACAAAAAATTAACAGAAATAATCCAAAAAATGACCGCCCTTTGATAAAACAAAGGGCGGGAAAATCACTTAAGTTAAAAATAAGCATTATTTGGTTAATAAATCTAATGCTTCTTGATATTTTGCAACAGTTTTTTCAATAATTTCAGCTGGCACGGTTGGCGCAGGCGGTTGTTTATTCCAACCGCTTTGGGCTAACCAATCACGAATAAATTGTTTATCAAAAGACGGTGGGTTTGTCCCCTCTTGATAGGTTTCCACTGACCAAAAACGGCTTGAATCTGGCGTTAACACTTCGTCCATTAAAGTTAAGACCCCGTTTTCATCTAGCCCAAATTCAAACTTGGTATCACAAATAATAATGCCCTTGCTCAAAGCATATCTTGCAGCTTCAGTATATAACGCAATGGCTTTTTCCTTGACTTGTTCTGCCAGTTCTTTACCGATTGCTTGTTGGCATTGAGCAAAGCTAATATTAATGTCGTGATCGCCCACCTCCGCTTTACTTGAAGGGGTAAAAATAGGCTCTGGTAATTTACTCGCCTCAACCAGCCCTTCAGGTAAAGCAAGCCCACAAATTGTGCCTGTTTTTTGATAATCCTTTAAGCCACTGCCCGTCAAATAACCACGCACAATAGACTCAATTTTGATCGGCGTTAAACGCTTACACAACACCGCACGATATTGTAATTGTTCCGCTTGCTCAGCAGGCAAAACATCAAACACTGTTTCGCCTGTGAAATGATTTGGCATAATATGGGCTAATTTCTTAAACCAAAAATTGGAAATTTGCGTCAAAATTTCCCCTTTGCCCGGGATTGGATCGGGCAAAATCACATCAAATGCCGATAAACGATCGGTTGCAACCATTAACATTCTATGCTGATCGATTTCATAAAGATCTCGCACTTTACCTGAATAAATTTTTTTTAAGCTAATTTCTGTCATTGTGTTTACCTGTATTAAAAAATTTTGAAAAATTATACCGCACTTTTAAGCAAACGTTTGCGATATTTAATAAAAATTTGGAAATTAGATGAATACGTACTAAAAAGTAAGCATTAGGCTCAATATTTTGTAGTTCTTAATCACTTTTCAACATATCATTTGCTTGATCTCAAAACGCTTTGTTGCCAGATCTATAAAAGTGTGATGAGTTTTTGGGTATTTTTTACTGTTCTTTCTATAAACACTTATCCCTTAACCCCCACTGCAAACACAATAAACCAACAGCGTTACTTAACTGATTTTCGTTGAGATTTGCGAAACCAAGGGATAATAAACATTTATTCGGATAATTAATGGGATAGACCAAAATCCCTACTGCTTTTGCTCGTTGGGTTAATTCATTTACATCATAAAGGCTATTTAATACTTCAATCAATAAATAAAAACCTGAATGTTCGCCATAATAGCGTAAGTATTGGCGGTAAGGGGTTAATAATTGGCATAATAATTCCATTTTTTTGCGATAACGCTTACGCATACGCTGAATATGTTGTTCAAAATAGCCTTGCGCCATAAATTTTGCTAGCCGTTGTTGTTCAAAACGTGAAACGGAAGAATGAAGAAAGCCACAATATTGCTGGTAAGCAGGCAATAAGGATTTGGGCAACACCATAAAGGCAATACGCAAAGCTGGCATAATTAACTTGGAAAATGAACCAAGATAAATGACTTTTTGATTCATATCAAGGCTTTGCAAAGCAGGTATGGGTTTTCCTTTGTAACGAAACTCGCTGTCATAATCATCTTCAATAATATAACGTTGCGTGCCGTTATCCGCCCATTCTAACAAATTTTGCCGTTGCCCAATGCTTAACACTTGTCCAAAAGGATAAAGATGAGAGGGGGTAACAAAGGCAATATTAACCGATTGTGGGGCTAACTGGCTGAGATCAAGTTCATTATTCTGGTGTAAAGGCAAGGTAACTATGGGTTTATGATAAAGGGCTAACAGCTTTTTTACTGAAGTATAACCATAAGATTCCATAGCATAAACGGGCTTTTCCATTAGCTGATTAAAGAGCAAAATAAGCTGTTGCATACAGCTATCCACCCCAGCCGCCACCACAATTTGGGCAGGCTCACAATGAATGCCCCTTGAGGCAAGTAAGTAATCAGCAATCTCATTACGCAAGCTCAATTCCCCTTGATTATCGCCTAAACTTAATAATTGTTCTTGTTGTTTATGCCCTAAGCCTCGTCCGCATTTTTGCCAAATGGCAAAAGGAAAATGTGCGGTATCAATGGCATTAGGGTTGAGATCATAGAGATAATTCGCTTTAGGCTGAAATGCGGTTGGTTTCTGACGAGGGGGTTGGCGAGCTAATTGTAATTCCGATTGAAAACATACGAAAAACCCCCGTCTTGGCTGCGATTCAATATATCCCTCTGCCAATAATTGAGCATAGGCATTCTCAACGGTATTTTGGCTAATTTGTAAATAATCGCATAAATGCCGTTTAGAGGGTAATTTATCGCCAAATTGAAGTTGTTCAGCGTGAATAGCTTGGCGAATTTGCTGATAAAGCTGTACATATAAAGGTGTGCTACTGTGCCGATAAAGTTGATAATTCAATCGCCGCATAATCTGACCTCATTATTTTATTAAAAATTGACCCTTTTAACCATACCTAAGATTAGCCAAAATAGCCACTCATTTATTCAATTCAACTGAAGGAAACCCAAATGACAACAATTTTAGGCTCAGACATCGTAAAACGTGGTATGGCACAAATGCAAAAAGGTGGCGTGATTATGGACGTAGTCAATGCGGAGCAAGCACGTATTGCCGAGGCTGCAGGAGCGGTGGCAGTAATGGCATTAGAGCGTGTCCCCTCTGATATTCGTGCCGCAGGTGGGGTGGCGAGAATGGCAAATCCTCGCATTGTAAAAGAAGTGATGAATGCAGTATCAATCCCTGTTATGGCAAAAGCCCGTATCGGACACATTACGGAGGCACGCGTACTTGAGGCAATGGGGGTGGATTATATTGATGAAAGCGAAGTATTAACCCCAGCCGATGAAGAGTTTCACTTGCTCAAAAGTGAATTTACTGTGCCATTTGTCTGTGGCTGTCGTGATTTAGGCGAGGCGTTACGCCGTATTGGCGAAGGGGCATCAATGTTGCGTACCAAAGGTGAACCCGGCACAGGCAATATTGTTGAGGCGGTACGCCATATGCGTAAAGTCAATGCCCAAGTGCGTAAAGTGGTGGCAATGAACCTAGATGAATTAATGACAGAAGCAAAAAATCTTGGTGCGCCTTTTGAGTTGCTACTAGAAATCAAACGATTAGGAAAATTGCCAGTAGTTAATTTTGCCGCAGGCGGCGTTGCCACCCCTGCTGATGCCGCATTAATGATGGAATTAGGCGCTGATGGCGTATTTGTCGGTTCAGGTATTTTCAAAGCGGAAAACCCTGAAAAATTTGCCAAAGCCATTGTACAAGCCACAACCCACTATCAAGATTATGATCTGATTGCCCGCTTATCTGAACAATTAGGCGAACCTATGCGTGGTTTAGACATTTCACAATTATCTGCGAATGAACGTATGCAAGAGCGTGGTTGGTAAAATGAAAACAAATGCACAACTCAGCATTGGCGTATTGGCATTACAAGGGGCTGTAAGTGAACATTTACAGCAAATTCAACAACTTGGTGCAAATGCGATTGCGGTAAAAACAGTGGAAAATCTGACCGCACTTGATGGTTTAATCCTTCCTGGCGGTGAAAGTACCGCCATTGGTCGCTTAATGCGTCAATATGGTTTTATTGAGGCAATTCAACAATTTGCTCACGAGGGCAAAGGCATTTTCGGCACTTGTGCTGGTATGATCCTATTGGCAAAACAACTGGTGGGCGATGAACCGAGTCATCTTAATTTGATGGACATTGTGGTACAACGTAATGCTTTTGGGCGACAAGTGGATAGCTTTCAAACCGATCTTACCGTAAAGGGACTTCCAACCCCTGTTCCAGCCGTATTTATTCGCGCCCCTTACATTAAAGCCGTCAATACCGATAAGGTAGAAATTTTAGCCGAATTTGAGGGCAACCCTGTCTTAGCCAAACAAGGCAAACAACTCGCCTGTGCTTTTCACCCTGAATTAACCGCTGATTTATCCATTATGCGGTTGTTTTTGGAGATGATTAGGGAATAAAAGCTAAGGATTTAAGTAGATTGGCAGTGATAATAAACTGCCGAAATAAAGATAATTCATTGTAAATTTATTTAAAAAAATTACCCTTTGTTTAATATTAATGATAACGATATTACCTGCTATAAAACTCGGTAGGTTCTAAGATTACTTTTTATTGTTGGATGCTTACCTTTTGGAGCAAATCAAGCAGGAGACTAGAATGGCCGAAATCCTGATACTTACTTGGGATAAAATTGATTTTATAAGAAGTATCGCTATTGTAACGAGCGATATTGCCAAATCAGGGCGAGCAAGGGCATTGCCTTTAAGCCACGAAGCAATCAATTTCTTAAGGCAAAAAGAAACGAAGAAAATCTCAAATTACATTTTTCATCGGGGAAAAGGAAAATTAATTACGGATATTGATAGGGAGGATTTTAAGCGGGCTTTGAATAAGTCCAATATAACCAATTTTCGTTTTCATGATTTAAGGCATACCTGGGCAAGTTGGCATGTTCAAAACGGCACGCCGCTAATGGTTTTAAAAGAACTTGGTGGCTGGGAAACCTTAGAAATGGTGCAGAAATATGCCCATTTAAACGCAGAGCATTTATTGAACTACGCAAATCAAGTCAAGTTTTCGTCAAAGTCTATTTTTGACAGCTCAAAAATGCAAGCAGAAAACGAAAATTTATTCGATCTGCCAGAAAATAAAAAAGCCGTAAGTTATTGATTTGAAAGCTCTTTACTTACGACTTAATATAACTTGATGGCGGAGGAAGTGAGATTCGAACTCACGGAGGGCGTAAACCCTCGCCGGTTTTCAAGACCGGTGCCTTCAACCACTCGACCATTCCTCCTTGTCTAAGGACGGTGGGAATAATACGGGTTTCATGGGCTAAAGTCAAGAAGTATATAATAAAAAAGCCCCTTATGATCTGACCCCAAAAACTTAGACTTACCTCATCAATGACTGAACCCTATACGCCACCGGGCTCAATCCGTTTAATTTAGCTTGAATACGTTTATTGTTGTAATATGCAATATATTCATGCAACGCCGTTTCCAGTTGCTCAAAACGCTCAAAAACCTTACCAAAATAACATTCCGTTTTTAACCGCCCGAAAAAACTTTCCATCGCACTATTATCAAGGCAATTGCCTTTCCGAGACATACTCTGGCGGATACCCTTTTCTTGCAATAATCGCTGATAACCTATCATCTGATATTGCCAACCCTGATCGGAATGCAGTATCGGCTTGCTTCCATCAAGTTTGGCAATAGCTTGCCCCATCATTCGCCTAATTTGCTCAAAATTCGCACTGCGAGAAATATCATAAGCAATAATTTCCCCATTAAATAAATCCTTTATGGGTGATAAATATAGCTTGCCCTCTTTACACTTAAATTCGCTCACATCGGTTACCCATTTCTCATTAGGGGCTTTCGCCTGAAAATCTTGTTGCAAAAGATTGTCCGCAATATCGCCCACCTTTCCGCGATAAGAGCGGTATTTTTGCTGAACACATTTCCCTTTTAAGCCTAACTGCTGCATAATCGCTTGCACTTTTTTATGATTAATCATCATAGACTTACGCAATTCAGCACAAACACGCCGATAGCCATAATTTCCCTGATTTTCCTCGTAAATTTCCAGAATTTTCTCGGTGATTTCCGCATTTTTCTCGCTTTTTGGCGGCAAATGGTAAAAGAATGTACTCCGTTTCAATCCTGTCAAGGTCAGCAAGATTTCTAAAGGAAAATGTTGGCGTAATGCCTTAACTATTTCGGCTTTTTCCGGATTTTTTGCTGGCTTAACTCTTGCCACTTTTTTAGAATGGCGACCTCCGCCTCAAGCTCTAAAATACGATAACGCAAGCGTTCTTCTTCGGTTTTCGGTGGCGGTGGCATTTGGGGGTATTTGGTTTTCATTTTGCTTGAACCTTGAGGTTTTTTCGACAATAGCCCGTTTATACCTTGTTCTAAATAATTTTTCAACCATTGGCTGATAAGCCCTGTATTAGACAAACCAAAGTCAACCATCGCTTGCTCGGCGGTACAATCTCCACGCAGAATGGGTTCAAGTACCTGAAGTTTAAATTCAGGAGAATAAACCTGTCGGGTCTGCCGCACTTTTAATCCCTCTTTTCCAGCATAATTAAATAAGCGGAGCCAGCATCTTACTACCTTTTTCGCGAGGTTAAAATGGCGACAAGTGTGGGCAAGTTCGTTGTTATGCTGAAAATAGAAATCAATCACTTGTTGTTTAAAGTCTTGGCTATATTTTGTCATAAAAAATCTGCTCCTTAATCTGTTGGTTAGTTAGTCCAACTTTTGGGGGGCAGATCACTTAAGGGGCTTTTTTTATTTAGTAAAATAATTAACGACGTAATCCTAAACGAGCAATAGTGCTAGTATAGAGTTCTAAATTAGTACGTTTTAAGTAATCTAATAATTTACGACGACGAGAAACCATGCGTAATAAACCACGACGACCATGGTGATCTTTTTTATGCTCTGCAAAATGCCCTTGTAAATGGTTAATTTGTGCAGTTAGTAACGCAATTTGTACTTGGGCAGAACCTGTATCTTTGCTGTCACGACCAAATTCTGCAACGATTTCTGCTTTTTTTTCTACGCTTAGAGACATTTTTTACTCCTAATAAATTGAGAGTGTTAATCATACATCTTTCGCCGATCTCTAGTTCAGCGAAGACAAAGGAATGGCTATTTTACAATTTCATCTATAAAATGCAAGCTACTTTTTAAGTTATGCAAAAATAGGAATATTCTGGAAATATCTAAGGACTGATCAATCGTAATTTTGTTATCTAAAATAAGAAACTTAGAAAATAAAAAAGCCGTAAGTTATTGATTTTCATACTTTTACTTACGACTTAATAGAACTTGATGGCGGAGGAAGTGAGATTCGAACTCACGGAGGGCGTAAACCCTCGCCGGTTTTCAAGACCCCTATCTTATAAATAGATGTAATTATTATTAACTTATAAATCAAAGACTTAAACACCTATTCATTATATCATTCCTTAATTATCTTACCAAGATTTAATTGTTATTTATAACTATTACGTCAAATTCTCGTCAAACATTATTAAATTTCCTATTTCAATTGATCACTTATAAAATCTCTTATTTACTAATAAAAAATAAGGGAGCCATTAGCCCCCTTTAACCTACACTACAATCTGATTACTCTCCTTTAAGTAATTATAAATCCGTTTTAGCATAATTTCACTAGGCGTTTTACCAATATCATCAGCGGTAAGTGGCTGTTCGTTAATGAGTTTGGCTTGTTCAGGATCGATATACTTATATTCGCTGATAATCGGCGTAAACTCGGTTATACTACCCTTGCTATCTTTTCCTGTACCTACGACATATTTGGCACTCATTGAGCCGTCGTCTTGGGTTGAGTAAGAAGCGATAGTTGAATACATTGGGTTTAAGATTTTGTTAAATGTTGTCATTGTGTTTTTCCTTTATTAGTTGGATTACGAATTGATTTGATTAAACTTTAGATACAAGAAAAGTAACCGTATTTGGAGATGATCCATTGTTATAAGTACGATATTTGAGTTTAAGCTCTGTATCAGCAGGAATAGTATAGTACCCCGATACCATTTTATATTCTCTTTCACCTCCACTATAAGCTATAACCTCATCACTTATAATAGCCTTGTTATTATCTACATTATCGATAAATACTTTATGATATGTTCTTCTTGTTACATTCGGATTACTTCCTGATTGTACAGAGGTGTATTTAGTACTAATCATAATAGGAATTAAAATAAGTATTCTTGTAAAAGGCATTGCTCCAATAGTTATGACTTGATTTTTATTGCAAACATACATTTTTACGACATCACCAATAATATTTTGAGCATAAATAGTGCCAGCAAAATTTCCTGTTGCCCCATTTATTACGCCGCCATTAATGGTATTTCCTTCAATTATACCTCCTTTTACCGTTGAACCTGTTAAGGTTGTACCCGAAATACTTCCTCCGACAATTTGATTACCTTCAATGGTTGTTCCTGTAATCCGTCCAGCCGTAACAGCCCCTAAATTCGCACTAATCGCTGATAAACTGCTGACATTAAGTAAATCAGCGGTAAGGGATTTACTGACAATGTGATTAGCGTTAATGCTGTTAGTGGCAATGTGGTTGCTGTTAATAGCACCTGCTGCAATATTATTGGCAGTTACCGCATTTGCAGAGAGTTGTTCGGTGGTAATGCTGTTGGCGACAATTGATCCGCCATGAATACTGGTAACACCGCTATTCTTCCATTGAGTAGGGGCATTTACGCCGGTGGGAACTTCCTCTAATTGTGGGCGTCCTATGTACACGTCAGGATTAGTTCCGTTCCAACTAACCACCCTAAATGCCAGTCTTACCCAACCGCTATTTGGTGCTGTGAATTTTAAAAAGTATCTTGGTGCAGTAGCAAAGCCATTAATAAACGAACCTCCTACGTTACTATCTGTATTGCCGTTACTACGTACCAAAGGATTGCTTTGGGCTAATAATTTAGTGTATGTAGTTTCATTCGCATATTCCTCTACCAACAACATTCCCTCACATCTCAAGCATTGAAAATAACCACTAAAGATATAAGTTTTACCTCTACTTACTCTCATTACAATAGCCATAGGATCATATCGTCCGGTAGTATTCACTGTGCCATTAAACCTAGTCATTGATACCTTTTCAGTAGGTAAAGCATCTTTAACCGTCCAATTATTATCCCCCTCACTTCTGAACGTTCTAGTAACAGTACCGGTATAAGTGCCTTTACTTTCTTTCCAACCATAACCATCATTGGCAAAAATAGGGTTAGGTATAATGTTACCACCTAAACCTACGGCTAACTTCTCTGCACTAATTGCATCTGCGGCTAGATGCTCGGCTCTAATCGCCCCGGCTTGGATTTGGGCGGACGTAATACTGTTTGCAACAATATGGCTCGCATTAATTGAATTGGTGGCTATTTTGCTTGAAGTAATAGCATTACTTGCTATTTTATCTGCGGTTACGGTTCCGCTAGCAATCAAGTCTCCTTTTAAGAAAATCTTAGCACTACCACTAATGGCTTTAACTTCAAAAGGTGCTGTATTATTGCCACTGGTTGGATCAATCAACAATAGCTTATTTGTAGCGAGTACAATCTCACTAGCGATTTCATTAGCGTTGAGCGTTATCCCTGCTAACACTTTCTTACCGTTGCTAACCGTCTGAATCTTTACACCGTAAATACTTTGTACTTTTCCGCTTGTATCGCTAACCGTTTTTTGTAGGTTTGAGACAGTAGCTGACTGTGCGGATTGTCTGCTTTCTAAGTTAGTTATTTTGCTTGTTGCTGTTGATAATTGCTGTGTTATAGCTGTATTTTGTGTTGTTTGTGTTTCTTTCAACGTTTTAATATCAGCACTAACTGCATCTAACAACTTAGTATCTGTGTCCTCTGGTGCTTTCGTCCATTCTGTAGTAATGTTACCAATCTCTAATTGTGGATAGCCCACAATAGCATCAAAATTGGCTAATCTATTCTGCACATAAACATCAATAGTTCTAATTGTTTTGTTACCTGCAACTTTATAGCTTTTTGAGATACGCCCTTTAATGCTAGTAGGTAATACATTGGTTTCACCATTTGAAAAGACTTCTACCCATTGAGTGGTATTGTCTGTGTATCTGATACCAACACATAGACCTATGCGGTTACTAGATAAATATGTAGTACTACCTTTAAAGTTTGAGTATTCAATATAAATTGATACTGTTAAATCTAAAGGCGTGTTATTCATATATTCAACAATATACGGGCTTACTTCTAGTTTCGCTAAATCTCTACCAGTATATTTATCAAAAATAACTTCCGATCCAAGTATTAAATTACGTCCACCAATTTTAATATTATCTAAACGTGAACTTAAATTCTCAATACTTTTAGCTTGTGTACTATTATTATCACTAACCGTTTTTTGTAGGTTTTGGATATTGCTTGTTACGTTATTAACTGTTGTGCTTAAACCGTTATATTTTTCAGTAATAGCTTTGTTGTTTTCACTAATACTATTTTGTAACGCTGTTACATTACCTTTTACACCTGCTAATTCTGTATTTAATGAATTAATACTTTGTGCTTGTGTTGAAGTATCATTAGCAATAGCACTAACGCTTTGTTGTAACCCTGCGATATTTTGTTTATTCGTTTTGGATTGGGCTGTAAGTGTTTTAATGCTTTCAGCAGTATTCTTGTTAGCTGTTTCTAAATTCGTGATTTTAGTACCGATTGATCTAGCTGTAGTAGTTAAACTGTTGCTGACCTGTTGCACACTATTTTTTACGCTATTTAAATCATTAGGAAATGTTTCACTTATATAGGTATCCATTTCATTTAATGAATTAACTAAATCAGTACTTAAACCCTGTAAGCTAATTTTAGGCAATTTTGTTGTAGGTATCTCGCCTGTAATGTTGTTAAATGTAATGGTTTCAATCTGACTTAATCCAATTTTCCCATTGATTTTACTTGCATCTATCGTATCAACATCTAAGGCTTTGTATTTATTCTCCTCTTTATTCCAAGTGTACAACTGCCCATTATAGCTAACTTGATTGTGTCCTATGTTGGTATTAACGTCTAGCTCATCAACGTATTTAATCAATTCAAGATTGCGAGCTGGTAGGGCAGTGTCGATAATGTCATTAACAATATTGCCCGATAACTTTTCGTTAAGGAAAGCTAGCTCTTGCTCAATATCTACGCCGCTTTCGCCTTTTAAGCCCTGTTGTTGGTAAAATGCCCCTGTGTTGATGCCACGCGTATGTCTTAGCCAGTAATAGCGGATTTGTTTTGCCCCGACATTATGGCTGTAACTTTTGGCAAAAACTTTGGCAATTTTGACCGCACTTGAAAGCTGATTTTTTGCTGAGGCAAAAATCTCTGTTTGGGTAAATTCATCAATATAATCCCATTCAAGACTAATGTCGCTTAATCCCCCAGTAACCCGCACGCCTGTAGGCATAGGTGGCTTATCTACGGTAAAGCTCTCGATTTTTTCGTTAATAAGCTGGCCGTCTTCGTTTTTCGCCGCAATCACTAAACGATATTCACCATTAGGTAAATCTTCCAACGTGAGATTTGGGGTATTTAAACCGAGTTTGACATCATACAGGCTGCCGTCTTTATAAATCCGTACATCATATTTTACGCTACCTAATCCACTACTGGTGGTGGCGGTTACAGCAATCGCCCCATTTTCTGCGGTGCCAATATAAAGTTGTTGTAATTGTGGGGCTGTCAATAAAGTGGTTTTCTTAGGTTCAAAAAATGCCCCGTTATCCACAATCGCTTCTTTTTGTGGCTCGTGCTGTAAGGCGGTAATACGGTATTTGCCTTTTTCTTCCTCGCTAATGGTTAAGGCTCGAAATAATTGCGAGCTGACTTGTTGGCTAGTGAGCGTCCATATCCCTTGCTCCTGTAAGCCTGTAGGCGGGCTATCAAGGGTAATTTGTTTACCCGCCACCGCTAATATTTTGATATTAACGGATTTTGCTGAGGAATTAATATAATTAAAATAGCTTTCCCCTTGTGGATCAATTTCACGATCAAGGGTAACCATTCGCCCATTCACTGCAACCACACGTCCGCCAATGTCTGTACCCGCAAAATGGCTATCCGCAACTTGGATAATATCGCCGGGGATATGCATTAAGCCTTCCGCCCCTACACTAAAGGTAACGGTTTTGGTTTCTAATTTCTCTGTTTGTAAAATCCATAAACCTGTGCGGTGGGCTTGTCCTCGGCTCGTACAACCAAAGGCAGTGATTTTTTTCAGGTTTAAGCCGTAACGGCGAATACTTTCATCATCAGACACATATTCAATGGTTTTTTCGTAATTATTCGTGGCATCGGCATATTCCACTTGTAACGCATTATGACGGGCTTTCATTGCCGAATATTGATAACTAAACTCGCCATTAAGCACATTGGCATTAGTATAAGTCCAAACAGGATCGGCAGGGCGATCCATAATGACGGTGAGTTCACGCCCATTCCATACTGGCATTGCACGAAAAATTGAGCAAATATCATTAATCACTTCATAGGCTGAGCGTTGTTCAGTGATCCATGCATTACAGGTAAAACGTGGCTCTTGTCCGCCAAAACCGTCTGGCACAAGCTGATCGCAATATTGTGCCACTTGATATAATGCCCATTTATCTACGCCGAAATCCCCTAAGCGTTGCCCTAAGCCGTAACGTTTATTGGTTACAATATCATAAAGCACCCAAGCGGGATTATTTGTCCAAGCGATCTTAAAAGTGCCGTCCCACATGCCTTGATATTGACGTGTAATAGGATCGTAATTGCTCGGTACTTTGACCTTAATGCCAAGCACCTCATAAGTGCGGTTAGGTATTGAGCTAAAATATTCGGAATCAAAATTCATTCCCACCACCGCCGTATTAGGGTAGGTAAATTCTGTATCAATAATTTCCGTATAACTGGCCCAAAGGGTATTATTTTGTAAACGTTGTGATTGACTATCCGCAGTGATTCGCTCCACTTTCACACGAAACGGCACAGGGGGCAAATCCTGATAAACAAATTGGCGTAAATATTGTGAACTATATTTGCCATGAATACTCACTGAGTAGCTTTTATCGCCAATGCTTATTTTCAAGTCCACATGGGTAGGATTAGTATCGCCCTGATCGTTTTGAGCAAATAAAGATTGTACCCCTAAGGTTAAGCGTAAACGGGTTACCTTGTTATCAGTAATAGTACGGGTAATCGGCGTGGTTTTACGAACTTGCGTTCCTACCGACACTTCTTTCTCAGAAGTATCAAATCCCGTTAAAATATCTTGATCTTGGCTACCAATTCGCCCCTCGGCGACCACGTTTTCAAAGTTATAGCTGTCATCGCTCGCTTGAATAGGGGTGTTATCTAAAAAGACAGATTTTACCCCATCAACAAGCCCCTGAATTTCTCCCTCTGAAATAATCTCAACAATCTTAACCTTCTGTTTAGAACGTCCGCTTTCTTTGGCTTCCACTGGCGTACGACCGCCACCACCTTGACTACCGCCCATATTCTCTCCTTAACTTATCTTTATTTGACCTTTTCTAAAACCCACTGAGGAATTATCTTGTGTTGCTGAGTCAACATCATAGGTTTCTACCCCTTGCGAAATAACTAATGAGCCGGTACGAATTTGCCCATAAGCCAATGGCACCATTTTGCCCTGTGCCACCATATTGCTAAGATTGGAAAAAGAGGTAGAACGTGTTTTTTCCGTATCATTGCCGTTATTGCTCATATTAGGGGTTTTTGTTAGCATTTGTGCTACCCCTCCGACTAATAACCCAACTCCTAAAGTACCTATTGCCGCTCCAACACCTGTCCAAGAAAGAGCAAAGCCTACGACAACCATTATTGCTCCTACAATGGTTTGAAATATTCCTATGCCAGATTTTTTTGCTCCTTTTAATACTGGCGTAAAATGCACTGTCATATTGTCTTTTAAACGGTAAAACATCCCTTTTTCAAGAAAACGATTATCCAGATAATCCTTACCGATACGGATTTTAAATAACCCCTGTTGCATAAACTGACGTAATGCCGGATTTTGCGTGGTTAATGCGCGGATAATCTCAGCGACATTCTGACAATCTAAGCAGAATACTGTGCCAAACTGTTTAAGGGAACCGTAAAATCTAACCTTGACCATTGTCTAAATCTCCAAATGCTATGAGTATGCTTTAACCAATACCCATCGTATAAATCGCGTTTTGATAAACGCTTAGGGGAATGATGTAATACCTGTTGATCGCCAAGATAAATGGCTGCGTGATTGGGGACTTCTGCCCCCACTTGCATTAAAATAATATCGCCAATTTGCACCGCACTTTCCGCTGGCAACCGCTCAAAGCCGTATTGAGTCATATTGTCTAAATACAAATTTTGTCCCGTTTCCCACCAATAATCCGCACGCTCAAAATCAGGCAATTCCTCGCCAGCTAAACGGTAAAAATCCCGAAAAAGGGAATAGCAATCCGTTACACCATGTTCAAAAGGTCGCCCTAGTAAAGGGGGGATATAGGCAAAGCGATGGACTTCATTGTTGGCAACTAACCACCAATCTAAGCCAGAATAAAGCTGCATTTGCCGATCCATCGGCGATAATCTCGGCTCGCCCTTAGGGTGGGAATGTACCAAGGCAACAATGCCATCATATTGGCTAGCTTGAATAAAGTCCTCTGGGGCAATTTCAAAAAAGTTCTCAGGGTCTTGTGCGATATTTTGACAAGGGATAAACACCTGTTGCTTGCCCCTAAAAACAACAAAACCGCAACATTCTTGCGGTTCACATTGTTTGGCATAAGCCAGTATTGTTTGTTTTAAGGCTAACATCATTCCCCCTAAGCTAATTTATTCACACTCACAAACCCACCAAAATTGGCAAGGTTACCCCGCAATTTACAGCCCGTATGAAGACGGCTACATTTATCTTTTGTCATATCAATAACAGGCTGATCTTTTTCATCGGCAACCGCAGGACCAGTGTAACCACATTCACTGCTACGATATAACCAACAACAGGTTACTGTGACTAAGCGTGAAGAAATCATCGCATTATCCGTTTCTAACGGTAAGGCTAAGGTAAAGCTCGCAATATCCTGTTTCAAGCTAGAGAGTTGCTCAATCACAAAGACACTCAACGCCTCTTGCGTAGGATCGGCTTGTGGATTCCCCTCAGCAAAATTAACCGCATCAAGATATTGGGCATAAATCAAACGCCGTCGCACAATAGCCCCAAGGCATTGTTCAAAACGCTCAATCAATCCTGTGATAAAACCATTAATATTGGCTAAGGTTAAGGTTGGACGATTGCTCGGTCCCTGCCCAGAGAGTTCAAAACCGTCCGCTTTTACCCCATAAGGCTGATAAACCTTCCCTTGCCAAGTAATAGGTTGCATCATCTGATTACTCCCCGCATAAAAGCGATAAAGTTCGCCATTGATGCCATCTCTATCCTTAAGCCCACGTAAATCCACCTCAAACAATTCCACCATAGCATCTTGTTCAAGGCGAGCTAAATCCAGTTTCATTTGGTTGGTGATGATATTGGGCATTACACAACTTCCTCAAAAGTACAATTAAACTCAATATGGGTTTTTCCCACAATTTGCCCCCATTTAGGGCAAACCACTTTGATAAGATTTTCTTTCGGTTTTTCTCGAAATAAAAAAGCGGTAACCCCGCCTTTTTTAATCAAAAACTGTTCAAACTGTTTCGCTTGTCGATGATTAAGGTTGAAGGTTAATTGATATTCCCGTAATAAAGGATTAAGTCCATCAACTTGACGTTGCTGATAACCGTCTCCAAATTGATTTACCTTGCGACGAGGTTCACTAGCTATGCTGTAACCCGGTTTAGGGCAATAAGCTAAGATCTCTAATGTCATTTATCCTCCTGATAAGAGCCCACCCGGGCGACGTTGTTTATGTAATACGGCTAAAACAGCAGCTTCTAACTCTCTTCCCAATGTTGCGGCTTGTTGAGCCTGTTGTTTAGTATCACTCTCTTCATTACCTGACTTATCAATATTGATCGTAATATTCACTTGCGAAGTTGTTTGCCCATTTGATGGGGAAAAATTTGTATTTTGACGAGGGACAGCAGGGATTGCGATACCTCCCCCAGTGGCAAAACCACGACGAGGAACAATGCCATAATTAAGCTGATCTAAAAAGCCCCGACCTAAACGAGCAGTAGCCTCTTTAGTTATCACATATTCGCCACGATGGACAATGCCCGCAGGAGCATATTTACCGCCATCTCCCGTATAACCACCACTAGCAAATCCTACACTAGAAATTTTGGTAATTAAGCCCATACCTTGTGCCATTAATGCCATACTTTTACCAATCCTTTCCGCATAGGTCATACTATCCCAATCGTTCATCACTTTTATGGCGGCACTATAAATATTGACCATACCTTCCGCAATGGCAAAGGCTTTCGCCGTAGCGAAAATGGTTTTATAAGCGGCTGATTGTTTCCCCGCAGATTGTTCCACCATGGATGCCATTTGTTCAAAGCTAGATCCTAAAGCCGATAAGCCTTCAGAATAAGCGGTCAAATCTTTTTGCTGTTGATCATATTTATAACGATCAATAATTTGCTGTTTACGCCGCTGGAATTCCTCCTCAGTCATCAACTTTTGCTCGTTGAAGGCTTGTAATAAAGCCAGTTCTTGGCTTTGCTGATTTTGTATTGCTTGATTTGGATCGTAAAGGGCTTGCATTTGATCTAATGGAGATACGGCATTTTGTGCTACAGTTTGGGCATATTGAAACTTGGCATTTTGTTTAGCTCGAGTTGCTTCCAATGAACCTAATGCGCCTGCCTTTTGCAACTCATCAATTTCTTGTGTTTGTTGATCAAGTTGGTGTTTAGCGGCAAGTTTTACATCGTATCTGGCGGCTAATTCTGCACGTTGTTTAGCATAACGTTGAACAATCAATGTTTTTGCTTGCTCTACTTCTTCATAGCTGGCTATGCTATGTTTCAATTTCTCCGCCAATTCTTGCAAAGAACGTTGTTCTTCAAGTTGAATCGTTTGCCAAGTATTTGCCCCAGTGCGTTCAAGTTGATAAAAATAATCTGTCCATTCTTTGCGTAACTCTTGCGTGGTTTTTTTGGCACTTGCTTTCAGGTTTTTACTTAATGTTTGGCTTTGTTTATCCTTTTCATACATTCCCCCTAATTGCCCCGCCATATTAAGCATAGTCTGTAAGCTCTCAGCGGAAAGATTAATGGCTTGTGCCGCACTTTCTGCCGCTTCAATATCCCCTGTGGCAATCGCTTTTAATACTTCAGCATATTCTTTACCGGTTACCCCAAGGGTTTGATAAAGCCCTGCCAGTACATAAGCCTCTTTATTATGCCCTGCGGTTTCAAGAGTTAAAATCTCAAGGCGTTGAGAAACCTCTTGTTCTTTCTCGGCTAGCTTTTTGAGAGCCTGTTCAAAATCAATAATGGCTTGCTCGCTTTGTTTGGTACTATCGGTTAACTCATCAAGGCTTAGTGGCACATTTTGAATAACCTTTTCTACCAAATCTGCTTGAATTCCCATGACTTTTAAATGTTGTTTGAACTCCTCAATGTTTTTGCCGCTACGGATAAAGGTTTTCCCCAGTTGAGTAAGCTGTTTTTCTAAAGCCGATAGATCGATATTTTGATTTTCTTTTAATTGCTCTAATTCCGCTTGCAATTTTTGGATATTTTTTAACTCTTTTTCACTGATAGGCAATCCAAATTGCCAAGCGGCTTGTTGAATGATACTAATAGCTTGTTGTGTTTTTTTGATTTGTTCTTCGTAGTTTTCTAACTGTTCTAATTGTTGATGAATCTTTAAGTTTAAAGCGGATTCAGTCAAGTTGTCGTAACTTTCCGCTAAACGATCATTGGCACTGGCAGTATCAAGTGCCTGTTCTCTGGCTTGTTTGGCTTGATAAACAAAAGAAACTAAAGCCCCTATTGCAATAGTTGCTGCTCCAGCGGGTCCACCTATTAAGCCCATTGCGGCTTGTAGACCTTTAGTGGCTCTAGTCGCTAATACTTTCGTATAGGTAAGATTTTGCTGAGCTAGCGTTTCTGCATCTGTGAGCTGTTTTATCCGCACGCTTTGAGCTTCTATTTGATGACGAATAGCAATTCTTTGCTGTTCTATTGTGCTTAATCTTAGCTGTCTTTCTAAAAGGCGTTGTGTTGATTGTGCTTCTTTTAATTCTGCTTGAACCTTATTGTGAATTGCCTGCGCCTCTTTTATTGTCTCAGACGTGTTTTTAGCGATAGCATAACTTTTTCTGACTAATGCGGCGGTATATTTCCCTATATGCCCTAAGGATAAGGCGGCAATAAATAAGCCAGCCATTTTTATTGTTTCCTCTAAATTTTGGGCAACATAATCAATAGCTTCCGCAAGTTTTTGTGAAACACCATGAGCCTGATCCACTTCGCCGACAAATTTTGTCATTGCGGTGCTTAAATTACCAAAAGCGCCGTTAACCGTTAAAGCCGTTTGGCGGTGTAACTCATCAACGCTGGTTTTGGCTTTGCGTAAGCCCTCAATCATTTTCTCTGCACTAATTTCGCCTTTATCTACCATCGCCTTAAGCTGAGCAGTGGTTAAACCTAGCCCATTGGCAATGGCTTGGATTACCGCAGGGGTTTGGGTCATTAAGGAATTAAACTCTTGAGCTTTGAGCTTACCCATTAATAAAGATTGACTAAATTGAATTAACGCATTAGAAGCTGTTGCCGTGCTTGCTCCAGAAATCGCCACAGCTTTGGATACGGTCTCTGTTAAATTTGCGACATCCGCTTGATTAAGCCCCAATTGTTTGGCATTTTGTGCGAAAGTTTGATAAACCGAGGAAGTTGCTTCTACACTTTGAGCGGTTCGCATAGAAATATCAAACACATTGGCTAAGGCTTGACTTTGGGCGGTAGCTGATTCGGTAACCAATGCCATTTTATTGCGTAATTCGGTGTAGCTATCGGCTTGAGCTAACGCACTTTTGACTATATTTTTTCCAATCGTTAATTTTACAGCCCATCTTGTCCAAGAATTGGAACTATCAATGGAGTTCATTGCTTTTTCAATATTACCCAAATATTGGGTAGTGCGTTCAGAAAACTGTTTGGCTTTTTGTTGGGCTTTGTGTAAGTTTTGCTGGAATTTAACTTGATCTAAACTAAGCTGAATATTGAGATGACCTAATCCACCAGACATAATTTTCTCCATAAAAAAAGCCCGCCAAAGCGAGCTTTATATTGTTGTTAAAGATGATTATTTGATGATGATATATTTAACCCCGTTATCGGTTGGTTTCGACAGATCTTTTTTTATTTTTTGCTGCAACCAATAAGAGAAAGTACTTAAACCAATCAGTAGTGCCACTAAAAAGAGACCTGCCACTTTTAATATCGTCCAGAAAAGTTCTGAATCTTTTACCATAACCCACAAAACAAAACCACAAAAATAGAGGAAAAAAAACACTATAATAAAAAAGCAAATATTCAGTATTTTGCAAGCACATTTATCAATAAATTCTAACATCACTTTATCCTCTCTGTTGTTCTTCATTAGGTTTAACATAAGTAACTTTAACATTGATGATAAGGGGATTTTCTTCTTTTTTGCTACTTTGTACTTTTTGAGGGGCATTAGCACAAAACTCTTCCAATAGCGTTGTTACTTCTTCAGCAGTCATATCGGGAGAATTGGCTAATTTTCTTTCCAGTTCTAATGCTCTTTCCTCAAGTTTTTGTTGTCTGATTTGGCTTTCACGTGCTATTTTAGCAAGTTGTTCAGCGTGTTTTTTATTTAGCTCTTGATGAAATTTATAATAATTAATGCCGTAATAAATAAGAGTAATAATGATCAGAGGAAGAAATCCCCATAATAAAAACTCGAGATATTCACTTTGTTTTAATACAACAGAATAGACAACAATGCCAATAAAAAGCAAAGCAACGATAGAAAAACCGATAAAGACACATAAAAAGGCAAAATTCGTTGACTTAAAAAGAAAATCATAGAATTTATCCATTGCTCTTCTCCTTTGTTTTTTTGATTAGCTTTACTTAACATTAGCAAAGTTTAAATAGTTTATCAATCTCATCTTTAACCGCACCGAAGTGCGGTCGATTTTCAAAAAATTTCTAGTATTTTGCTATCATTCTTACTCTAGGCTTTATTTCCTCTAGTAAGCCATTTTTAATTTGATATTCTCGCAAGTATTTTTCGCCCACATCTAAGACAGCATTAAATTCAGCTCTGACATCATAGGCTATGGCGGCAAGATCGTTTCTGGTATAACGATCTATCTTTAATAACTCAAAAAGCGTTCTATGCAGTGTTTCTGTTTTTTCACCGAGTTTCTTCGCCAAGCGAGTATGTTTCATAATACCGAGAAAAATAGAGTAGGGCAGTTGAATCATCTCTGTATTTTGTTGTTCAACGATTAGCTCGCCCTCTAATGGCAACCTTGCCAATAAGCTCACTGCCTCCACAAACTGTTCATCATCAATGTCTTTATAAGACTTACCAAAATGCGTTTTTAACGCAGACCATTGGGTTATTGCCCCTTTGGCTTGCTTGTCTTTCGGCAACCGTTTTGTGCGATCCATTACCAAATCTTTTAAAAACAGTTGGTGTTCTTTCGTGAGTTTTTGTGGTTTAATTTCTCTTTTAGCTTCGCCTTTAAACCAATAATCATGTAGAGCTTGGTAGCACTCTTTTTTATATTTAATTAAGGTTTCTCTAATTTCTAGTTTAACTCTTTTTGTATCAATGCCAAACAACCAACCGTTTAGGTATTGGATTGGTAGGCAAAGTGTTTGTTGTTCTCCACCATTTGAAGGTGTTGTTATGATGACAACACCTTGCGAAAGCACTTCGTCACGCTTAATTCTTGAATATTGAGCAGCCCAATCTAAACCAATATTTTCACATATAGGACGCATAGCAACATAATGAATGTTGTTTTGTTCAATGGTTAAAAGTATTTGGTTGTGGAAATTGACAGTTTTAACTGCACGTTTATGGGTAGAAATGTTTTGAATTTCTGCTGATAAAGTAGTATTATTCATAATTGAATCTCCTAGATGCTAATTAGAGGTTTCTTCGTAAGCCTTAATGGTTGCCGCCATTAAGGCTTTCTTATTTCTATGCTTTTGTACTTTCATTTTTCATACATTCTTCTAAACAACGCTGAAGTTCACGTGTTACCGAGCGATAATTCTTTTTAGCCGAATTTTGTAGCCATTCAACGAGATAAGTGGGTAAGTTTGCAGTAATGTTTTTTTTACTTGTTTTTTCTTTCATAGTATTCACCTATAAATTTGTGTTAATATTATATAGTCGATCACAATTAAGTAATCAGTAGTAATATTATCATTAAAAAAGATAATTTCAAATAATTTTTTATTTATAAGAGTAATTTTTATGCCTTTATTGCCATTTAAACAGCTAATAAAAGAAAAGAGGATTAAACTAAATCTAGCCCAAAAAGAGGTTGCATCTCTAACAAATATTACGCCAGCACTGATTTCTAAATACGAAAATGGTTTATCTAAACCCCGTATAGAAACTGCAAAACGTATAGCCGAAGTACTACATATTGATTTAGAGACACTTATCAAATCACTTGAACAAAATGAGACTAGCTTAATTAAAGTACCTTTTTACTTAAGTGAAGACTATGACTCAGATTATTTTCATATTGCAGATGATATGTTACCTAAACATATAGATTCAAAGAATTTATTAGCTTACTACTATAAAGGTGATGCTATGGCACCTTTATTCCAAGACGGAGACATTTTACTGATTGATAAATCAGATACAAAAATCACTCTAAATTCAGCATGCTTAATTGAAATCGAGGATTATTGTGGAGTAAAACTTGTTAGCTATAATGATTTTGCTAAAGAGTATATTCTCAGCTCCGTCAATGAAAACTATCTACCAATATATATGAATAAAGGCAAAGTGAACATCATTGGTCGTGTTATTTGGTTTAGTCGATTTTTGTAAATTACTTATTTTTTCCACCTACCTTTACTTGATGTTTTGGTGTATACTTAATCAAAATTGCTCCTTAGTTGCTAAACTTGGATAAGGGGTAAAAGAAAACCCCCGATTGTTTGCCGTAATCGGGGTTTGTTTTTTATTACGATAACAAGGAGTTAGTTGTCAATGCTTTTAAATTGGCATAAATAGCTCCATTTGTTTAATCTGTAAAAACTCAATCTCTAACATTGCTTTCTCTTGCTTTCTTTTATTTAGCAATCGACCAGCTTCACTCCCCCGTTCTTTTGATTCTAAGTCCTTTTGTTTCCATTCTAATAATTTATTCTTAACCTCATCACGTCTAGCTACGCCTAGCGTCCAGTAATCCCATAAAGCTAAGAAACATTCTTCCTGATATTCCTCTAAGCGTGTTTTTAAATCCGAACGCACTTTGTTAGGATTAATTGAAAATAGCCAGCCGTTTAGCTTTTTGATGGGGATACAAAGCATTTCATATTTCTTGCCATCTTTCCCTGTTGTGGTGATATGACCACAACTGAATTTACCAGACTGATAGATTAATTTTCTATGTTGAGACTTCCAATCAAGTCCAATCCCTTCAACAATCTCACGCATAGCAACATAGGCTACGCCATTGTTATCCACTAATGTGATTTGTTGTCCTAAAAATTCTGCTTTTAATGTTTCCATATGATATGCCTCTTGGGTTTTAGATAATAAAAAACCCGACCATTTCTGATCGGGTTGTATTGCCTACAACAAATCTACCTTTACAGGCTTGGTATCTACCAATTTAAAGCTGTCTGAGGATTTTGGATAATAAAAAACCGCTCCTAAAATAAGAGCGGTCGATTTTGGGGAAGTTTTTAGAAATCCGTTTTATTAATAAGCTGTCGGTTTGGGCAGATACATGGAATTACCCTTGTCCAGTTAAGTTCTTTAGAATTAACAAAAGGACGTATCAGCCGTTGTAGCGTTTGTTGGGTATTTTCGTATTGTCGGCGATATTCGTGGTGGTGGCTGTACACCTTGCCTTTAAATCGTGAGCCTAATGCTTCTAGTGGCTCGATAAGTTCGCCAAGTAGTTCGTTCATTTGTTTATGTCCGAACCATAACCAAGCCAATTGTTGTAATTCATATTCAGTGAATTTGAATGTATAGGTAGGCTCTGGTTTGGGTAAGGGGAGTTGCTGTTATTGCTGAATACTATACCGCCCTGTTTGGCGGATTTGCGGGATCACTTCTTCAAAAATCCAGTCTTGGAATTTTACCGCTTCTGCTTTGCGTGATTTGAAAATCACTCGATATAAATTAGGTTCGTTAATGAATGTAATTTCATTCTTTCTGCCCTTACTATCGACACTATACATTAAATGTATACCGTCATTTTTTAAGTTAAATCTCAATGGGTTAGCATTTTGAATATCCAAAACCTGAGCGACATCAGTTAAACAAAATAATGGTTCTTTGTTTTTAATTTCAATACGGATAGGGGTGTTATTAAAATTAAAAGTTTGAAATGAAATTTGATTAGACATATTAGTCTCCTTGTATTTTGCGAAATTTGTACCCAACACATAAGGGGTGCCAAGAGGTTCGCAAGCTGCAAGAAGTCAGCTGGAGTTATTCCCCTTTCGGGTATTGTATTCCTCGCCCTCTCGGCATTGATTTTTTATTACCGTTTTTTACTCTAAAATTGACTGGAAAGAGAAAAGGAAAAGTCAAATTCTAGATACAAAAAAACCGCATAGGATTTCGGTTGCGGATTACCGCTTCTTGTTAAGGCTGCGACACCTTGTTGATGATAATAATGAAATGAGGGTTGGTTGTCAAATAAAATCCCCTGCTAATTTTCATTAGTAGGGGCGCTATTCTAAGATATTACTGAGGAATTATTTATCCAAACACTGATATTGAATAGTCACTAAAAAAAGAGCGCATCCGCCAAATCCACCAAAGCGAGTACATATTTGTTTTTGCCCACCAAATTTTTCAGCATTTTCATATCCCCAAGCAGAACATCTTTTTTTGGCAAGTTCTAGCCCTTTTTCTTCATTGATTATAGGGGTTTCAAATGGCGAATGTTCAAAAGATAATTCAATTGTACCATCTGCCTTGCTTCCACCAGTGGCAACAAGCTCTTTATTAACAGAACAACCCGCTAGCACAGCACTAATTAATCCAATTACCAATAATTTTTTCATAGATCCTCCGTAAATATTTCGGAAGTAATTAAATCATATTTACAGACAGCTTACAATAAATAAAGATCACTTTCATTTGATGAATAAAAATGATTGAATTACTCTAACGACTCGCCAAAAACACCTCTGAACCATCGTCAAAGACTTGCTCTTGTGTTTGTTCTGACGTTGTAGGGAAAAAAGGCATAAACTCACTAAGCTTGGACGAAGATTTTTTTGGATCGCTGTTGATCATCGCTAATAAATGGCTAATTTGAGCGGTGCGGTAATCTTCTCGCCAAAGCCCAAAGGGTTGTTGTTGATAAAAGAGTTGGTATTCTTGCAAGTGGCTTTCTGGCATTTGCTCAATTTCAGCCAATGTTTTTCCCAACGCAAGTGAGAGGGTTAATTGGAACTTGCGTCGGGTGGTGAGTTTTTTACTTGTTCCTCAGCAAGAGCTTCGCTTAGTTGTTCAAAAACACTTTTGTCCAATTGGCTTAGTGCGTTGAGATCATCAAGGTTGTTATGATCGAACAATTTTACCCCCTGTTGATCGCAAAGACGTAGGGCGAGGGTTCTGGCTAAGGTGTATGGATCATAAACTTGAGCTAGCTGTTTGCTTAGCTGTTCCTCATTATCAAAATCAAGCTCTATGCCTTGTTGTTGAGCAATTTGAATAAGGCGTTGTTGTTGTCCGTAAAGATGTTCATTAACTTCGCCAACAGTTAATTCTCGGATAAAATATTCTGCACCATCTATGTTGAGTGCTTTTAATTTCGGCTTAGTCGCTAGTAGTAATTCTCGATTACCTTTCATCGTATTTTCCTTATTGATTGGTTAAAAGTGGGAGTTCAATTTGCATTTTGTTTTCAAATACTTTTAGTGTTGCTTCAAGTAATGGCTTTTTCTCTTTCCATTGATTTAGCCCTTGTCCACAAAGACTAGCAAATTTCTGTTCGGCTTTATGTTCAAGACATAACGCATTATATTTATGTATTAAGCTATAACCTTCTTGTTGTAATTTTTCACGCATGAGATCAAATGCTTTGATAAATTCCACTTTAAATTTCATTGCTTTTTTTGTTCTATAACCCATCACTAAGAGTAAAAAACCATTTTTAGTCATTTGATACATTGGTTGTTTTCGTCCCCATTCATCAATATAGGTGGTCTCCTCAAAATTGAGGAGAGCAAATTCTCCACAATCTTGTTCAATAATGAGAGCTTTAATATCACGAATAATATTATCGTGCCGTTTACCAAATACTGTTGCGATATGACGAGATGTGGTAACGATACGTTGTTTCTCATTAACCTTTAGAAATTGTTCAAAGTTTTCTATTTTTTGCAGTGTCATTTTTAATCTCCTTGGATTTTTGATAATAAAAAACCGTATGCTTTGCCACATACGGTATTTAACGAATTATGCTGTTAACTAACAGGCAATAAATAATCTCTTGTTGCTTGTTTAATGGTTACGCCACTTTCAAACTTGCCTTTGACTTCGCCACTAATGTTGGCACTGGTTTGGATAAAGCCGGTGCCGTAAAGCGAACCTTGTTGTTCTTTGAAGACGATTAAATAAGGGAAAGTTTGTTTGCCATAGAATTTTTTGCGTAAATCCGCTTGCATGGTGGTGGCTGGGGCATAGAAAAAGGTCAGTTTTACTGAGCCATATTCAATATCCCCCGGTTCGGTTTCAGTACCTTCGCTACACATTGTCGTCACATCTTCTTCGGTAAGGGTGTCACCGTCTTTTTCAATGTTTTTAATGGCACAGAAATTGGATGACCATTTGACTTTTTCAATGGTGGCATTTTTGAAATCGGTAGGTTGGTCTTTGTCACGCCAATCTACTTCATCAGCCAAGGTAATGACTTCGCTTGCCACGGATTTAACAGGATAGTAGCCATCTAACGAACCAAGTCCGCTAATTTTGATCGCATCGCCTGCTTTTAAACCATTGGAGGCAACGGTTACGGTGGGCGTTGCAATGGTGCAAGCAGTGATTTTCTTACTGGCTTCTAAGCCAATGCCGAGATAAAATTTTGTTCCTTGAAAGGGGGTAGTTTTAGTTGCCATAATTTAGTCCTCATAGTTAATTTGATAACGAATATTTGCCACAAACCAAGTACGATTGGTTTGATCTTGTTCATAAAGGTATTCAGTCAAGGAGATTTCATTGACGACGTCAAAAATCGCCTCGGTTTTTACCGCTTGTTGAAGGCATTGTTTAACCTGTTCAGCAATGCGATCAAGCTCGGCTTCGCCTTCTGCGGTTTTAAGGTAAATCGCGATATTGAGAGCGGCGTTCCATTGATGACTACAAAGGGAAATTTCTTGAGCTTCAATATCACTGAGAAAAACGGCAATGACCGCTTTTTCCTGATCAATATCAATAAATAATGGACGACAGGGGTAAATATGATTGATAAGGGGAATATTCCCTGTTAAAAGGGCGGTCACTTTTTCACGAATTTTTTGATGTATTAACATGATTATTTTCCGAGTATAAATTGGAGTTGTTGACGTAACTCATTTTGTACTTGAGCAGGATAATCTTTCAGTTGTTGATGAAACGCATTGGTTAATGGGGTACTTAAGGGAATTTTAACCACATCAATAGGATAACGCGCTTTGCCGACACGTTGCATAATATGTTGTCGTCCGTTTTTCAGTTTTTGTTTAAAACCACGTTCAACCGCATACTTACCTACGATAATGCCACCTTTGCCTACCCATATTTTGTTTCTAGGGCGTTCTAACAAGCGAATTAATGGCATATCCATACGATTCACTCGCATTTTTGCCACAGGCTGACGCCGTTTCGCTGATTGACTACGCACACGTCCTTGTAAGGTTCTAACTGGAACACCAATATGAGCCGCCACTTGTTTAATCGCCTTTTTACGGGCATTTTTGGCAATTTTATTCAAACTTTTGGCAACGGCGTTAGGGAGCTGTTGTTTTACTAATTGTTGCGCATTGGCTTGTAGTTGTTCTAGCCCCGTTACCTTTACACTCATCGTTACTCCAACTGTAAAATAATAAGCTCATCACTAAAGCTAAACCCTCGTACAACGTAATGTTGTTGTCCACGACTAACCTGATGCCCTAATTTAGGTTGGTAACCTGAGGACTTAAACAAGGTTAGAGTACGACAGGTACCGTTAATAATCGGATCATCGCCCATTACATTAGGGCTTTCATCAAGTAAAGCAGGATATGGCTGATTTTGGATCAGCCATTCATTCATCATAAGCTGTTGAATATCTTGCTCTGCTTTTGCCAATGCTTGCTCAAAGGGGCTAAGCATTGATCTTTACCTCGACCAATGATGAAGAGGTATCTGAGTTTGTCCAAGCAATACCTAGCCGTTTATTTGATCCAGCGGTTAATGTTGCTCCCTCAGTATCAGACCAGTATAAAACCGCCCCTTGTTTAATATCATCGGCTTGTTTCGCTTTTACTTGCCATACACCGCCAACAATGGCTGTACCTGTGCCTTTGTTTTCTACATCGGTGACGCAGATACCAATCAGATCTTCTAATACGACGACTTCGCCACTGGTAAGCGTTTTTTTAGCCGTAAAATCAATGGTATCGCCTTGTTGAATAAAATTTTTTGCCATAATGTTTTCCTTTATAAATAAAAAACCGCTCAAAGAGCGGTCAGTTTTAGTGAAGTTTTTGCGATGGATTAGCTATTGGTTACACGTACAATACCACGATGGTCTAATACATTAACCCCTGCATCAATACGCACTTTGGTGGTTACCCCGTCCACATTAAAGCCTGTTTGCTGATCAATAAATGGCGTTTCCACCCCATTTAAATAGCTCACTTCAATGGCTTCTTTGTTAATTAGGTACCAGATTTTGGCATTTTGAGCTTGTAAGCGTTGCGATTTCACTACAGGCACAATATCTTTCAATGGATTGATGATACCTGAGTTAATCTCCGCCCCCTCTACTGAACTGGAGCCGATCACTTGTTTAGCTCTTGTATATAGGGCGGTAGGGGCAAGCAATAAATCAGGCTCAATCGCCAGTTGCTTACCATCAAAGGATTTTTGTCCATTCATTAACTGAATAGCACTATCAAGGGTAGCAATATCCATTTTGCCGCTCGTTAGGGTATTTTTATGGGAAGCATCATAGAGTTTTTTACCATCATAGCCCATCACAGGATCGCCGGTTAATTGCGCAAACACTAAATCCGCAATGGTAGCTCGTGCCGCTTGCCCTAATTTATAAGGCACTTGGGTTAACATATGCATATCATCATTAATGATAAGCTGACGTGTTAAGCTAAACATTCCGCCATAAGTGGCAAGGGAAACTTGGGTTCCTGTGTCGCTTAAGGTAACATAGCGATACTCAGCCCCCTCACGAACTTGTGGTAAGCTATCAAAGCCACCTAATCCGACCCGATAAGCAGGACGGAAATCCGTTAAGGTGCCTTTATGTGTCCATTGCTCAAAGTTTTCGGTGCTTTCTGCCCAACCTTTTAAGACGGATTTATGTGCAACATCAATGAGAATCTGCCCAAAATCAGAGGTAGAGTGAGTAAAGGCTAAACCGACCATTTGCATTGGATTGAGGTTTAAAATGCTGATACCTCGATCAGTTAAAGACACTCGGGCTAATTCACGCAATGTCATTGCATTGTAAGCGTTGTCTTTTTGGCTACCCTCAAAGCCTGCTCGGGCAAGCAATGAGGCTTTGACACTATCGCCCACTAAATTACCGTTGTCTACATAAATATAGTTTTGTGGCACGCTTGGGCTGGTATTTTCGCCTAATTTAGCTAACAGTTTGTCTTTGGCTTGCTCTGGGCTAATATGAATATCTCCTAAACATTCCACCAATAATTCATTGTATTGCCCATTAAAGGGCGCAAATACCGCTTTAATGGCTTGGTTACGTTCCGCCATTTGGGCTTGTAATTGTGCCGTCTGAGCTGGCGCTTCTGGCTGGGATTGCGTTGTAGGTTGTTCTTGTTGGCTTAACGCCTGTACGCGGTTATCTTCTGTAGATAACATATCTTTAATGTGTTTTGGCATATTGTTGTAGTCCTCTAGTTTTTTGGATTGATAGGAAGCCATTGCCTGTAAGGGCTTGGCAAGTATATCGGCGAAACCTTGTTCAACACATTCTCGTCCGTTAAGCCAAGTTTCGCAGGCTAGCATTTCGGCTAACTCTTGGTGAGATTTGCCGGTTTTTTCAGCGTACGCAGGAATTAAAATATGTTCTACTTTATCAAGCAGATCAGCATATTTACGCATTTCTTCCGCATCGCCACCTTGTACGCCCCAAGGCTTATGGATCATCATCATAGCATTTTCAGGCATAATGATTTCATCGCCTGCCATGGCAATGACCGATGCCATAGAGGCAGCAAGACCGTCAATATAGACGGTCTTTTTCGCTGGATGATTTTTGAGAAGGTTGTAAATGGCAATGCCCTCAAATACATCGCCTCCGGGCGAATGAATATGAATATCAAGCTGTTCTAAATCTTTACCTAAGGCAGTAAGTTCTTTGCTAAAGGCTTTTGCAGTAACACCTAAAAAACCAATTTCTTCAAAAATACGGATTTCAGCCCCTTGTTTACCTTTGGCTTGGATTTGATACCAAGAACGGCTATTCTTTGTCAGTGCTGGATTGTGCTGTGTTGTTGTCATAATGGGTTACCTGTGTATTGGTTAAATCTGTATCAAATTTCAGTCCATATTTACGGTTTTCTCCCACTTCAAGGATACGCCGTTGTTTAATTTCCGCAGGATTTGCGCCACTGGCTCGTACGGCTTGGCTTTCGGTGGCGAGTCCGCCACGAATTCGTACAGCCCAAACATTTGCTTCTTTGATCGGGTCGATCCAAGGCATAACAGGCCCTGAGTAAATGGCATTAAATAGGGAATCCTTATTAATATTATGCGGTAAATGAATGACGCCTGAGGCAATCGCCATTTTTAACCATTCTCGATATATTGGGCGAGAAATGGTGGCCACAAACCAATCTTGTAACACCGCATAGCCTTCAAAACTTTCCACTAATTCTTGCCGTTGAGCAGAATAGGTGCCGTTATAATCACGAGCAATACTGGAGTAGCTAGAACGTGTACCTGCGGCGGTCGCTCTAAGTTGCCCATTACGGAAATGTTCTAAATTGGTGTTGGGGCGGTTTGAATTGATCAAGCCAATATCTTCCCCCGGTTTTAAGTCATCAATCACCGCCCCTGGTGCAATATCAAATAAGCGTTGTTCTTGATGAAGATCGCTTTCTTCATATAAAGGTGCATCGCCTTTCTTAATATATAAGGTCATTGCGGCTGCGATACGAGCTGCCACTCTTTCGCTTTCTTCATACTCTTTTAAATCCGCTAAGCGAATGATTACGCCATGTAATAAACTTACACCACGAAGTTGGTGAAGTCGCTTACGGAAAGCAAGATGCAGCATATTTTCAGCATTGACAATTTTCACTTTATCCGTGCTATGCCGAGGCTCTTGTGGGTTTTCTAGGTAAACTTGATAAGCGGTGGGTTTTCGCCAAGCATTAATGTAAATGCCTTGCACCAGCCCCTGTTCCGCTTCATTATTCGCTAATGGGACAAAATCTGGCTCTAAGGCTTCAAGAGAAAAAGCAATGGGAGAAGCGTGCTTTAGTCCTGCTACTTTACCTTTAATTAACTGAACAAAAACCTCGCCATCTCTTAACCATGTTCTTAGTAGCATACGTTCTAGTAAGGGACGAGTATATAAGCCTGTTACCTCAGGTTTTACCGACCATTCTGCCCATAAACGGCGAATTTGCTCTGCCAGTTCTTCGTGAACGTCGCCTGATAGGGTTAATGGCTGAGGCTCAACGTGAATACCCTTTGAGCCAATAACCCGCTCTTCCATTTTGTCTAAAATACCAATCACAATATCGTGATTTTGATCTAACGAGCGAGCTTGCTCTCTGAGGCTTATGGCACTTTGCTGTATAGTACGATTGGCTCCTTGCCCTTCTCGTATAGCTTTATGGCTACGGCTAGGTAGGGTGGCTTCGTAAGCATTTAGCACATAACGATTTCTTGCTCGACTAACCGCCCATTTGGGCGAAAAGGCGGCAATGGTTTTTTCCAGAATATTCATGAAATTAATCTCGCATATTTGATTCGGTGTTTTTTCACTCGTTGCCCTGTTTCGGCAAGTTGTTGGTCTAACATGAGTTGATAACGTTCTCTTTGCTTAGTTAACTCATTAATGTTGTATGCCACTGTTCGCCCATTGAAACTGACTTGGCTTTGACCTGCTTCAATTTTTTCATCAAGTAAACGGATTTTTTGTTTGAGTTCTTCAATGGTATAAATATTCATAACCAACCTCTTTTATTGTTTTGCCCATTTAACCAAGTTGACGGATTTTCTTTATTCGCTTTTGGAAATTGTCCTGAGGGAGTAGGGGATTGCTCAGAAAGTGCGGTATGATTTCGCAAAATATTGGGATTGATTTCCGCTAAATTTGCCCAACTTGGTACATCTCGTTCATCACCCCATTTAATGCGTTCATAGCCTCGTAAAATGGCAACTGCGTGGGCATAACAGAATAAATCAAGGGCTTCATTATTCCCTTTGCCCGGTTTTCGCCATTTACCATCAGCACCTCGCTCTTCGTACACTAATTCATTAAAAAACCATTCTCCTAACCAATCGGGAAAATGAATGTAATTTGCCCCCACTGTTTGGCGTGCAAGGGCATTACTAATACGATCTTTGAGATAATCTGTTTGTAACAGGTATAAAGGCACATCACCTCGTGCGGAAGAATGACGATCTGAACGATGGGTATTATCGGGGTAAGTGCGAGTAATTAACTTTTGTCGTTTTGTACTGTCGCCCTTGACCAAATAGACTTTTTTGGCAATCCCATCTCGCCGACATTGTCGCCAGAAACGATAGGCATTATCGGTAACCCCCTCTTCCCCTCCGCTATCTACTGCCATGGCTAAAATCGGCATAGCATATTGAGTAGGGTAAGCAAGGGGATAGGTTTTTTCTAATACATCAGAAACCAATATCGCCCAATCATCAGCATTTCTTGGATCAATAGGTTCGATGACTCCATCGGCATCAGGTAAACGATGAGAAATATTATAGCGATCTATTAACCAACGTTCGCCATCTTCGCCATAGCCCACAATCTGTACCACAAATCGGCGATGCCTTCCGCCTTGAATATCTACCGCCGCAATTAAGAAACGGCATTGAGCAGGAACTGTTTTTGCCTCCCAACTTTCTCGACGTTCCATTAATTCATCGGCTCGTCGCTGTTCAAGGGCAGAACGAGGTAAATAAGGTAAGCCCCAGTCAGTATTAATGACCGCTTTGAGGGTTTCCTCACTGCCTGTCATTTCATATTCCTGTTCTGCGTTTAACAGTTTATAAGTAAGCTGAGACCAAGTTTGATATGCTGCGGCCGGACCTTCTAGCCAGAATGAAGCAATGCGTGATTTTCTCCCTTCGCCATAAATCTTACCCTGCTTATCAATGCGTTGCCCCTCTTTCAACCATACGCCATGAATATTTAACTCCCGTTTCATTTCAGGTGCGATCAAGGATTGACAGTGGGGACATTGTAATCTTGCCTTTTCGCTCGCTATAACAAAATCAGGATCATCACGGAACCCTACCATATTCGCCATACTGGGTTCAAAATATTCACTGCAATGTGGGCATTTCCAATAAAAACGACGCCGATCTCCTCGATTGTATAAACTTAAAATACCAGTAGTGGCAGGGGCTTCGTGTGTACTTTTAGGACGATGCTTAATATCGACAATATCTTTACCGGGCGAGCTTTCTACCAAAGTCATCCCAGCGGACATAAAGGTCGTTGTTCGTTTACTAGCGAGAGAAAAGCCGTCTCCTTCTCCGTCAATATCCTCTGGCCAGCGATCATAATCAGTTAATGCAACATATTTATAATCGGAAGAAGAAAGAACATTAATAGATGGCCAACCGATTTTAAGTAAATTTCCCGCTCTGAAATATTTATCGTGAACATTATTATCATTTTTACGAGGACTTAACCGCTTTGCGATTTCAGGAGAACATCGGAATGTTCTCTCTAAACGTTTACGGCTATGCTCACTAGCTTTTTCTTGGGTTAGCTGTACCAGTAAAAAATCAGAGGGATCGCAAATGATAGAATAAGAAATCCAACCATCAATCAAACCAATGGTTTTTCCCGTTCGTGCGGGGCCAACAAAAATAACCGCATCATATTCACGTGAACTCAAACAATCCATTGGCTCAAGGATATAAGCTGCCGTATGTTTATCCCATTTTACGGAATTTCCTCCCCCAATAGGAACACGCATATATTCAGCAACCGCCTCTGAGACCTTCATTCGTCGTGGTGCTTTTACCGCATTCGCTATATCTCGACGAATATCTTTTGCTGATGCAAACATTATTTTTCCTCATTATTAGTATGTTGAATATGTAATGCCATTTGATCACGAATATCATCAATAATTTGTTGTACACGAATAAGTGCATTTGGCTGTAACCCTGCATCTCGCTCTAAAATGTCAGGCAAGGTTTCTAACTGCTGTACCACTGCCTTTGCCAAAATACTCATTTCCTGAGCCACTTCATAGGAAGGAATTAACTCTCCAGTTTCTCGCTCATACCTCAATCGTTCATTTTCTGCTTGCCAAAACGCTCGCCTGTCATTAGGCGACATTCCATCGACATCCGCCGTCATCTTTTCTTGCAAGCCTAAACGAATAAGATCGGATATAAGATACAGTTTTAATTTACTATTACTCCCAACACTTGGCGTTAATCCCGCAACACGTTGAGATACCGTCTGGCGGTGCATTCCAACGATTTCCGCAATCTGATTTATGTTTAATTTCAGATCGTGTAAATTTTCCATAACCTGTATCTCAATATCCAAATAAAATAAATCCTTGAATAAAAAACATTCAAACCGCCGAAAGATGATGATGGCTAGAAAAGCAAAAAACTGCCAAAAACCGCGCGCCCCAACCCCGTGGAATAAGGGTACCCCCTTGGGAGTACCTTTTTCACATCAATGTAAATTATTTTGCTTTAACACAGTGACCTTTAATATATCGGCATAGTTAAAACATCTTCAAATTTCACATTTAGCCCCTCTTGTACTTGGTGGATATGACGAGGAAGCTTGCACTGTAATAAGTAAAACAAAAGCGACTTGTTAGTCGCTTATCCTATTAAACCTATAAACTGATATTTACCGTTGAGCCTGCTCAACTATCCATTCCCGAATTTTATCTACCCGATTCGCACACATATCCCGCTCTTTCATTACCATACGTAAATACGTGATTGCTTCGCCGTAAGTTTGAGCGGTAAAAGGTGTGCGTTGGCAGGGTAGGGTGTAGATGGTTGGTGGCGTTAAATAAGTTATCTTAGTCTGATTGCTGCAACCGCTTAATAACATCAGCAGGCAAGCGAGTAGTGGCACAATGCTCTTTTGATAAAGTGCGGTCAATAATTTGAATATCTTCATCGGCTTTTACCTTTTGTCTATGTTCTTCCGCTGTGAGCTTAACAATCGCTTGTCGCTCTTGTTCAAGGCTTAATGTTAATTGCCGTTGCTGTTGAGTCAGTTGCTCAATGGTTTGGGCTTGTGTTTGGTTATCGGCTTTTAAGCGATTGATACGTTGTGATTGATAGAATGACCAAAGGCATAACCCCAACACTGCCACAATCACAATCTGATTTAATCGGCTAAACATAATTCTTTCTCTTGCTGACGGCGTTTTACTAAGCCATTTAACTTTTTACCACCAGAATAAACCCAACGTTCAAACTGGTTACACATTGCAGGCGTATAGCCCTGATTTGCCATTCTAAATAACGTTGAGCTTTGCATCTTGCCACAGCCCGTATTAAAGGTCAGCGAAACCATCGCCTCAAATGCTCCTAACGGCATATTACGACCGTTACCAAACCGATTGACACATTTTTCTGCCACTTTAAGCTGCTTAACCCAAGCCTGAGCAATGTCGTCTAAGGAATACACCTTGCCTTGTTCTATCTTTTCGCCACTGGTTTCTGCCGTCCCAATCCCAACCGTTAAAATGCCTGCGGGGCAATAGTACGGCGTTTGGCGACACCCTTCAGCATTACCAATAATGGCTAATCCTCGTTCGGTAATGCGTAATTCATCGGCATAATACATACTCACTAAGCCGATTACTGCCCCAACGGAGCAAATAACCGCACTAATTTTCTTCTGATTGATTTTCATTTCTTAGTCCACGTTTTAACTGCTGCACTTTTAAATCATGTAATTCTTTTTGACGTTTTCCCTCTTGCCATTTCGCATAAGCATTAACAAGGGCTGTAACCACACCCACACATAAACTTGCAAGGGCTAATTTTTCCTCAAATGAATACATTGCCCAAAATGCCCCAAACCCAGACCAGAAATAACTTTGATTTCCTGCGTCTTTAAACATATTGATCCTTGAAAAATAGAGAAAATTGATGAATTATTTTTTGGATACAAACTTAAGTTTGTATTTGATTATGTTATACTTAACTCTATATAAATAAGTAAGTATTAGTTAAATACCATTCAAAAAGGAAAGAATATGAATAAAAAATATTATTTCAAAAATATTGTATTTAGCCTCACTGTTAGTAGTATCTCGGTTTATAAAATAATACAAGATCCTTTAACAGGCTATAAACAGTATACTTTTTTAATTTGGTTAATTAGTAATGCATTACTATACCCTTTCGCAAAATATTTTCTTGAAAAACTTCTTATTTATATAGTTCCCACGAAACTAGCAAAGCATAGACTTATTGATAATCTATACTTCTCTAGAGTTAGACATTACTTTTACAGTACTGTCTGTTTTTTGTTTTCTATTCCAATATTATTATGTGTTATTTCTTATAAAGCTTATTTTAAAAGCCATAAATAATTTATGGCTTTATGCCTTTTAATTATTCAATGAATAAATTATGTAATTCCTCTACAAGTTCATCACTAATTAAAGCACTGATAACTACCATTAAAATCCCATATCCGATAATTCCTAATGAAGCTCCTGTAAGGGTTACTAAAGCAAGCCCAACTACATAAGTTGCTGCTTTATCTAATAACTGTTTTTCTACTTCAATATAAAAAGGTGTCCAATTATCGCTCTCATAGCCTTCCTTAATTTTTTCAATCAAAGAAGCAACAGAGAATACTGTTCCAGTATACTTAAACACTTTGTTAAAGTTATATAGATCATTACTAATTGACTTCATATCTAAAGACTCTAATGCTTTTAATATCGCTTCACGATCTTTTTTGTTAATTTTCTTATTAAAATTTTTATTATATTTATCTAGAGCTTTAATTGCTTCATCGATATTACGAATTTTCTTACCTTTTACACTATCAGCAAGTTTTTTGGCTTCTTTTTCTGCTAAAAGACCATATTTTTCAGAAATATGCTCAAAAAAGGTAGATATATATTCAGCATTCGTTTGAAGTTCTTTCTGTTTCAAGTATTCTATACGTTTATTTAAGATATCATTAATATCTAACAATTTACTTAAGGTAGCCTCTATTTTTTGTTTTTCAATTAAGATTTTTGATTGTGGTATTTCTATATTTTCTCGCCATAACCTAATATACTCTTGTCTCATTCTTGTTGATCCAAAATGAGCGATATTAGATTCATATGCAGCAGAAATTAACCAAGGCTTACTATCCTTAAAATCTTTAAAATTAGATAATCTTACAATATTGTTTTTTAGTAAATTATCAAATTTATTATTTGCTTCTATCTGTAAATTACTAAGGGAATTTTCTGCGTTATCTAATATATTCAATGCACTTTCTAAAATCTCAATATAAAATTCAATTTCTTTAGAACTTTCAAAATCTAATGCATAAATTTCTAACCATGTTTTAGCATCTAAAATAGCTGAATTAATTTCATCTCTAGAAAGTTGAGCTTTATAACTATTAATATTGTTATCTATATCCCGAATCTTAATAGTGAATTCCGCTAGATTCACTAAACCAACCCTACCAAGTTTTAGATCTATAGGTTTAACTATAATGTGAGCAGGTACTTCATACGAAATATTAAAAGAAGGACCAGGATAATAAGGCTTGCCGCCAATTGTAATTGGTGCAGGATCATCTGAGCTTATAACAAAAATTGGTTCAAGAGTCATAGACTTATTTGACATGTTAATTTTCTCCTGTTATTTATCTAATAAAAAAGCCCCAAGCATTGCTGCTCAGGGCTATAATATGGTTATCGAATACTTACACTACGACCACTATTGCATAAAATCATATGACAAGATGACAAGGTTGTCAATAACAAAGTTTGATATTTTTACGTTTTTTAGTAACCTTTTTAAGAATAATAAAGCCTTTTAACAGCATTTCGTGAATAATGGCATTGGCTAAATTTAAACGATTAGATACATAACGCAATACTGTTCGCTTGCTTGGCTTTCTTACTTCGGATTTCCCATGACAAGGCTGCATTAATCTTGGCTGAATATCATCAGATAGTATGGTTGCTAATCTATTTACTGTCATTTTATTCACATAATACCCATAAATAATAAAATGAAGCTCTTTGTCTTGGGTTAAAAAGAACTCATCAATCATCTTACTTATCATTACTCCTTCATCATCCGTACAAATCGGATCTTGCGGATCGCTTGGAGTAACGCTTTCCATTAACCGAGCAATAATATTGACTTGTCGCTTATCTAAGCGACCTGTTCTTACCCAAGCCCCCCATTTAAATAACCATTCTTTAAGCCATTTTTCCTGCTCTGGGGTTAATGTCAATTCACTTAAAATTAATTCGCTCACGCCAACTCCTTAATGGTTACCACTAATCTCGGATTATGTTTATCAACTGCGACCACATCAATAGACTGTCTGGGCACAACTTGCCAACAATCGTCTTCAATAATGTTGGCTTGTGTCAATGAATCTAATACCACTTTCCAAAGATTATCGGGGTCTCTTTTACGATTATCAGGCACAAAAACATCAATATGAATACTGACCTGGCTCTGAAATGGCTTCTCCTTTACACAAGCCATTAATACCGCATCACGATAGGTTTTCCCCGCTTTTGATATATAATGCCTACCTTGTCTGGTATGTCGCCAATAATGATTAAGGCTAGGCGGATAGGGTAAGTTGACGGCCAGTTGTCTCATTTAATTTTTCCCTCTTGGATTAATATCGCCTGCGTCCGCATAACTCCTTGTAAATGAGCAAGGGTTAATTCATCTTTGGAATAAAGCGTTTTTATTCGTCCATCAATAGCATCATGACAACAACTACAAGCCCAAGCCCCTTGAATATCATTTGCCTTTTGACTGATTCCTGTTAAACCTGCCATGCGAATATGAGCTAATACCACTGTTTCAGGATTGTAATTACAAACACCAACTAAGCGTACTTGGCACTCTCTGCCTTTGGCTTCTTTACGTAAATTCATCGTTTACCACCTTACACCTTGATTTTTACTGAAACTACAATAAGCACAACAGCAAATAAGAACCAACCTGCCCCACTGACTTTGTGATAAAAAAGAAATGCCGAAAAACCAAATAAAGCAGCAATACAAGCAAACCACAAACCTAATATAATAATTTCTTTCATCGTCTTACCCCATTAATTACACTCTGATGACTTTTCCCCGATTGCCGCCATTTACGCCAATCTGATACCTGTTTAGCTAGCACGAGCATTAATGTCTGCTCTTGCTCTTTTGTTAATGTTTTCTTTTCTAAAGTAGCCACCAAACAATACCCCCTATAACAATGCTCCAAAAAACAAACGTCCCCACAATGACTAACAAAAATTCCTTATTCATTACCCACCTTATTCCTTACCAAAAAAACGCATAAAGCTGATTAATAATTTTTTCGTCCTGTGTATTAGCAAAAATATGAACAAGTGCGGCGTTAATTAATGCTGAATAACATTGCTCAAATTCTTCCTGCTCCATATTGGCATAGCTTAAACTTTTCGCTTCTACCCTAAATTCGCCGTTAATTTTGTAAGTAACGGTTCTAAATCCTGCAAGCACCGTTAAATGTTTACGAAAGGTATCAAACTGGGCTTTTTCATCTTGAAAACGTAACTCTGTACGCTCTGCCGACCAATGCTCAAAACAGAAATTGAAAAAAGCAAACACCTTACGATGAAAGGCAGGATTGCGACTACGTTTGATTTCTACCTCGTATTGCTCATTGTTAGCTAAGGCTTTTAAACTTTCCGCTTCCATTTCATAAGCAGGGGCAAACACACCGCCTGCCATCTTAATCATTTGATATATAGCCATTACGCCCTCAACACTGTTAGCTTGAAATAATTAGCTTGTTGACCGTCAACCTTGTTTAAATGGCGTTCAACGGAATAACGTTTACCAAAGATTTTTTGAATGAGTTTCTGGCTTATTTTTAAATTAGCTTTCCCATCAACGGAAACAGACATTATCAATTCATCATTTGTAGTTTCAGAACAAATAATTGATATATGTCTATTATTCTTAATCACATAAGAAAAAATGCTGTCATAAAATATTGAGTAAATGATTACACCGTTTATTTCTAACAATTTTTTCGCTAATTTAATATGTTGATTAATCTCCATTACTCCCCCCATTTTTTAATAAAATCCAACTGTACCTGACGGGTAACTAAGCCTTGCATTGTGGGGTCAAATACCGCCACTATTGAGCCTTTGTTATTGCCCTTGACCTCCTCGCCTGTAAGTGGATGAACAAAATTAATCCGCCCGCCGATAATATCGATAACTTCCGTTGCCTGTTCATTAATAATCCCATACCATTTTGTGGATTTATCCGCAGGCAATAACATCACGACTAAATAGCCTTGCTGTTTAAGCTCCGTCGCACGTTGAACAAAAGGTAACGGATTGCTATAAGGCGGATTGACGAAAATAGCTGATGGTCTAAATAAATAACCATATTCAGGTGGCTCGTAATCATTAGGATCAAAAGTTAAAAAACCGCCATTGCCGTCATCTTCTAAATAGCGCTCACATAAAGCATTCTCCTTGCTCGCACAGCCGTCTACATCAAATTTAAATCGCTTATTTAGCCAGTTAAAAAGGTATTCAGGGGTGCAGTAACTGTCTTTGTTAAATTCTGTCATTGTTGCTCCTTAAAACTTTACGTATTTTCTCCATGCCACGTGTAGTTACATCAGTAATATCAAGTGATAAACTCTTATCCTCTATGGCTAACGGAATTGCAGGAAAATTAAAGCCTGCTTTTACCTTTTCCACCGCTTCCGCTAATAACTTACGCATTGCCATTTCTTTCACGTCTTCGGGCTTATTCCAGTTATGGCGGTAATAGGTAGATAACAGCCAATATTCCGCAGGCGAACGATAGCGAAAGGCATGTTCTTCATAACGGGCATACCCCATAAATTGTTGAATTCGCCCGGCTAATTCCGCCTCATTGGGCAAACCTAAAGCGTGATAATCCTCATCTTGACACCACGAAATAAACTGCCCAACACTGGGTAAAAACGGGCTAGTTGATAGCTCTGCTTGGGCTAAACCACGTTTAAATTGCTCTGCGGTAGTAATACCGTTATTAACTAACGCCTCTAGCCAATAAACTTTAGCTTCCTCGTAGGTTTGCTCGCTATCAAAAGCATTTCGCCAAGCAGGAAAAATCGCTTTTAACCGAAGAAATAGTCTGTCGACAAACATCGCTATTTTAGGCTCAATCGGCTGTTTGATAGGCTCTGATGGCGAATAACTTGCCTCACGACCAATCAACGGCTGATTAATTAATTGGGCAACGGATTTCATTTACGCCCCCTGATTTCAATGCTTCGCCCATGCCACCAAGTGGTGTCAGTATCTCGGAATTGGTTTTTAGGCGATTGGGATTGATTCGCTGATTGCGTATATTCGTCCTTCCAACGCTCACCGTTTAGGTAGGTGGTTGGATGTAGTTTGTCAAAACCAAATTGCCCTAGAGCAAGTCGTTTTCTAATATCCGCTTTCAGCAAATCTGTAAACTCTCGCAAGGATTTCCCCGAACGTTCAAATGCCGTTTTAAAACTCTTTAACGCTTTAGCTCGATTGATTTTTGGCAACCCTGCTTGCCAGAATTCCGAAAAATATTGCTCAAGCTCATCAAGTGCGGTGGATTTTGGCGAACTTTTTTTATTTATTTTTTTATGGTTAATTGACTGGTTAATAGAGTGACTGGTTATGGGTGCAGAATTTTCACTACTCCCCCCTACATAATTTTCACTCCCCTCGTGCAAATTTTTCACCCCCTCGGGTGCAAAATCTTCACTAGAAAATGAACTATTTTCATTCACTTGGTCTAGGTGTAATTGATATAAATTTGAACTAGAACCATCTTTATTTTGGCGTAATGTTTTACTTACTAAGCCCATTCCAATTAACGCATTAATATGACTAATCGCACTGCGTCTTGTCATTTCACATTTATCTGCAATAAACTGATAACTAGGAAAACAAACGCCGTCATCATTAGCGTTATCAGCCAATTTCAATAACACTAATTTGCGTGCGGAATTTCCCACCTTGCAATTCATTGCTTTAACCATTAACAGCATACTCATAATTACGCCCCCTTAGAGTTATCGGGAGTTGCAATAAGCCCTAACTCAATAAGGCGTTTTAAAGCGTCTTTAAAATCGGCTTCATTTAATCCTGTGTCTATCATAATGCGATAGGACGGAATGTTTTCATATCCACGCCCTGAACTACCTGTCCAACGCATGATATATAGATAACATTTCAGCTCTTCGTCTGTTAACTCCCCTAAAAATTCATCAACTACAATATTTGGTACTTGAAACGAATTGACAATAAATTTGCTCATAACCCCACCGCCTTATCTTGTGTAAATTCGCCATTCCAACTGGTTTTCATCGGCAAAATGCCCTTGATATACCATTCATAAATTTTTGCCGCCCCTTTCTTCAATAGCACAGGTTTATAAGCTAAAAATGGCTCTCGACCATGTTGGGCGATTTCTGTGGTTTCCTCTGTCAAATATAAATCCCTCGCATAATGCTTGACCCGTTTATGATTTCCCTCTTGATAAAGCCAATTTTTCCCCACTAAAAACGCCCCAATCTTCAATGAATTTACCCCATTTAAGCCTTTTACAAACTCAAAAGGCGAAATGCCATTGCGGAAATAATTTTCCATTGCTTGGATTTGTACCGCCTGATATTTATTTTCAAGTTGTAAACGTTCGTTTTCTTCTTCCGCCTGAATAATCATTAAGGCTAATTCTTTGCGTGAAAGATGAAGTGCGGTGGGTTTTTGTTGATTTTCTAATGTTTGCCAACGGTCAATGACGGCGGCAGTAAATTCAGGTGATAATCGTGCAACGACAACGAGCGTATCTCTCTTATTTAACTCATAATAATCAAACCATTGATTTCTATACTCAAATTTTAGTGGCTCAATTTGAGCGACTAAATTTTGTTCAATTAAATCTCGAATAACACGCAAAACATTTTTATGTTCCTTATGTGTTAATTCAGCAATTTCACGACTACTCATCGTAACACTTGCTTTTTTTACATTTATCGGTAATAATTCGGGCATATTTAATACTCCTTTATGGATTAATGACTAACCACTGTTCCCGCAGTGGTTTTTTATTTCTAAATATTTTTCTCGTAAACGTGCATCTAGCCCATTTAGTGATAACAGCAATAATTCCAACTCTTTTTTGTCTATGGCTACCTGCGTTTTTTGGTCATAAACACCCACACCAACAGCTGAAATCAAATTAAACGTTTGTATCGTTGCATTACCGCCGATTAATCGGCTTAACGTTGATGGATCGCAGCCCATTGCTTCCGCTACATCACATTGCTTTTGCTTGTAATATTTATTTAAAACAAGATCAGAAATCTCTCTTGCGGATCTAGTCAGTTCATTGCGTGCCATTGCGATAATTCCTTGTTACATTAGTCCTGATATTCAGGAAATAACTCACTTTTAGGGAGACCAGTAACCTCTTTCCATTTATCGGCAGAAATATCTTGAGTAGAGATTTTTCCACCTGATTTTTTTATGCGATAAATAAATTGAGAGGTTTTACCTAAGGCTCGAGCTAATTTAGCTTGTGAACCAGCTGCCTTTATTGCTTTCTCAATAGGTGTCATATTTTCCTCAATATATAATTTAATTAAATCAACTAGATTATAAATTCAATATTTAATTATGTAAATATACAATTTATTGAAAAATTAAATCTTTTGTTTAAACTTGCTAAAAAATGGAGAATAGAATGGATAGAGATCAAATTGTTATTGACCGCCTAAAACAACTGATTAGTGAAACAGGCGTTAGCAAAGCAGAACTAAGTCGCATAGCTAAAAAGACCCCTCAAGCAGTGAATAACTGGTTTAATAATGGAAAAATCAGCGTAGCTTCTGCCAGACTGATTTGCGATAAATTAGGTTATTCTGTGAATTGGCTATTAGGAAGTGAAGAAGCATTAAATAAGCCTGATGTTGCTATTATTGATGATAAAGACTATAGCGATACACATGTCGAAGTGGATTTATACGATATTAAATTATCCGCAGGAACAGGGAAAGGCTGTGTTGTTGAATGGATACCTAGAAAATCAGAAGAGCCTTTATTGTTTCGTCAGGCATGGTTTAAGCATAAACGCGTTTTCCCTGATAGCTGTAAAGCGATGTACGTTAGAGGACACAGCATGGACCCAGTCTTAAAAGATTGGGACACAGTTATTGTAAATATCCATGATACAGAAATCGCAGATGGTGAAGTTTATGCACTGATTTATAAAGAGAACTTTTATATTAAACAAGTTGTCCGCAATGGAGATAAAATTACTCTAATCAGCTTTAACCCTGATTATGAGCCAATCGATATTTCTGGTGATCAATTAAAAGATTTACAAATTATTGGACGTCAAATTTGGCGTGGCGGTTGAGCATAGGCAAATTTTATAAACCTCTCTGGATACTTGGCGGCTTCTCGTGTGTTCTGGTATTCGGTTTTGTTGTGATGGGGAGTTTAACAGAATACTAATAATCAAAAACATCAATAAATTAGATTACTAAAAAATATTTTATGTAATATTTATGGAGAATTAATTATGAGTAACCTAAAATATAAGAAATTTAAAAAAATTGATCTAAACGATCCTTTTTTTAATAGTTTGAAATCAGATTATCAAGAGTTCTCAGATTGGTTCAATAAGAAAATAGATAATGATGAAGGTGCATTTATTTTTGAAAATTCCGAAGGTAAATTAGACGGGTTTCTTTATTTAAAAAATGAAGATGAATCATTAAATGATATTACACCTCATTTACCAAGAAAAAATAGATTGAAAATAGGAACATTCAAAATAAACCCTCATGGTACAAGATTAGGAGAAAGATTTATTAAAAAAGTATTTGATATTTCTTTAGTAAGAAATATTGATGAAATTTATGTAACATTATTTGAGAAACATCAGGTACTATTAAATTTATTTCAGAAATATGGATTTGAAGTGAGAGCTACAAAATCAACGAAAAATGGTAATGAGCTTGTATTATTTAAAAATATTTCTCACATCACTGGTGATATTATTAAAGACTATCCTAATACACCTAAGACATCAAATCGTTATTTAATTGCAATTTATCCACAATGGCATTCAAGATTACTACCTGACTCTATTCTAAAAAATGAAGACCCTACACTGTTAGTAAAAGACACATCCCATACAAATAGCATACATAAAATTTATCTTACATCAATGGAAGGGACAGAAAATATAAAAAGAGGTGATACATTAGTCATTTATCGAACTAAAGACGGTAATAATGCAGAATATTCCTCTGTTGCAACATCTATTTGTGTCGTAGAGGATGTAAAAAATATTAATGATTTTCAAACATTAGAAGAATTTTTAAATTATACTGAATCATATAGTATATTCTCTAAACATGAATTAATAAAATATTTTAATGATAAAAAATATCCTATAATTATAAAATTTACCTATAATATAGCATTAAATAAGCGTATAATAAGAAAATCATTGATTGAAGATATTGGTATTGAACGTAACCAATATTGGGGATTTATTAAATTAACAGAAGAACAATATAGAGGTATATTAATAAAAGGAGTAATAAGTGAGAATATTGCTATCCATTAAACCAGAGTATGTCGCAAAAATCATTTCAGGTGAAAAAAAATTTGAATTTAGAAAATCTCTACCAAAACGTAAAGATATAACAACAGTTGTCGTTTATTCAACAATGCCAGTAGGGAAAGTCGTTGGTGAATTCAAGGTAAAAGATACACATTCTTATACACCTGAATCCCTTTGGGAAAGAACAAAAGAATTTTCAGGAATTACTAAAAATTTTTTTGATGAGTATTTTTCAACAAGAGTTTTAGCCCATGCGTTTGAAATTGACTCATTCAGACTATATGATAAACCCTTAGTTATTTCAGATGTACTACCGTCAGGCGTTCCCCCACAATCTTATTGTTATTTAAATTAATTTACTCCGCCTTTAAGGCGGTTTTCTTTTAATTCACAACACTCGTTGTAAACGTCAATTGCAAATTCAATGCTTGAGCCACTTTCATCACTGTAGCAAAACTTGGATTACCTGATCCAGATAAGGCTTTATATAGTCCTTCTCTACTGATTCCTGTATCTTTTGATAATTCGCTTATATTTCTCTTTCTCGCTATATCGCCTAACGCAGATAACAACATCTTTACATTATTCTCTTTAATAATTTCATTGAGATAAAGCTGAATATCTTCCTCGCTAGTTAAATGCTCAGCTATATCAAAATTTTTTAATTTTTCCATATCAAGCCGTTAGCTCCTCAATTAATTCAGGGCGTTTATTTAACAACTGTAACAATGTTGCCGCGGCACCGCTTGGCTGACGTTGTCCTTGCTCCCACGATCTCAACGTATTAACAGAAATACCGAGTGTTTTAGCAAACTTATCTTGTGAAAGCCCTGATTTTATTCTAGCTTCAATCACTGAAGGTAAAGCTATTTTATTCTCTCTTGCTATATTGCCTTTCTTCGTTTGTATTAATGCTTCAGATAAGCTCTCTTTAATTTCACTTGCATCAGGATCATCGGCAATAACTGCATTGACTATCTCCTCAACATTCCAATTTTTAGTAGCCTGTGCAATTTTTTCTTGAATATCATTCATCTTCTACCTCACTTTTTTCAATTGATTTAATTCATTTTTAGATATATTTTCTTTTTTATTTTTAGCATACATATCAAGCATAACAATAATGCCATCATCTAATAGATTAAAATAGATAATTCTTAATCCACCTCGCTTACCACGTCCAGAACCTTGCCAACGTACTTTTCGTAAGCCATTTGCATTAGGAATGACATCGCCGATCAATGGGTTTTCGATTAAAAACGTGAAAAAACTTGTTCTTTCTTCTTCACTCCATATTTGATCAGCCTTTCGCTTAAAATGTTCTTGCTCAACAATGGTGTACATTATAGAAACCCTAATTATCATATAATACAATGTATTATAAATCATACTTTGTATTATGCAACTATAAATTATCTATACCCCATTTCCTACACATTAAAGCCCCCATTTCCTGTGATCTCGCTCACAAATTCATCAATTAATCAAAAAATTTTCAAATTATTTTCTTATACAAATCAACTATTTATTTATATTCTAAATAAATTTTACATTTATGTATTAAATTAAATATTTACTTTTTTATAAATTTATAGTTTAATTAACACATCAAAACAACACACCCGAGCAGGGAAACCGAGAGTAAGCAGAGACGGTGGTTGATGATAGAGATAAGTCAATCTCAACGCTCTTTAAAAAATCGAAATGAAATAAAAGCCCTGATGTACAGGGCTTTGGTAATGACTAAACTTCATAAATAGGTGTTTGTCGGTTAGTGTCCATTACAAGACCGATGCAATGTAAGCAGTTCTGTCTGGTTGTGTAACCCTCGCTTTGGGCAATGGGTTCGTGATTGGCAGCTTTTAGTCGCCAATACCATTGTCCATTAACACCTTTGAAAATTTCAAAATACATAGAGAGGTAATCCTTATGCAAAAAGAAATGAAACGCTATGCAATTTCTTATTTCTTCGATGGAAAGAGATGGTGTTCAGATGTTTACGCCCACTCACTCGAGGAAGCACAAGAAAAAGTCAAAGCAATGTCCCAAGCAACCATTGATGGGGTTATCCATCACTCATTTTACGTGCCAGTAAAAGAAAAATCGTGGATTGCAAGGTTAATTACCAAATTACTACAAAAATAGTGTTATTTCATCTTGATTTTATGCTCTTTAACAATTTATCCAAAACATATCGCTTGCCTGATGGTGAGAGTTAGTCAAAGTGTAGTAACAGACCTACCGCTCAACAGAATGGAAGAAAGCCCAAACCAAGCGATATGCCACCTTGCGGAAATGTTAGCAACGGCAGTGAATCGTGAAGCCCAAACGTAAGGTAAGAAATACGACAGCCAACTGTCGCTATTTCAAAGCACATTACACAGAGAACCAATGTAAGCTAGCACAGAGGGGAATGTTCTTAATGTGCTTTGAAATGGAAAGAGAAAAGGAAAACTATAATAGATGGGGAGAAATATAACAAAAAATACACTAGAAATTCGGAGAAATAAAGTAAAATTATCGTATTAATCCCATAAAATTAGGAGAAAACGATGAAAACAGTTAAAGGTTTATTAACCAAATTAAAAAATCAATTTAAGCAAGATTTTGAAGAGGATTATCTATTTTTAGAAAACATCTCGCTTAATCATATTCTGAGTGAGATTGAATATATTTACCAATCAATAGACAAATTCATTGAACTTGATGACCAACTTGAAATTATCGTATTCAAAAGACAGGCTTTGAAGTTAATTAAACAAATATCTTCTAGACTTGATAAAAGAGAATGGAATTCAAATGAAGAACTTAGAATAATTGGTTATCTTTTAAAATTAAAACATGAGACTAAGCAATTATATTTACTTGAGGTTAAAGGCGAGTTAAGGAGCGAACAAGAACGTCAAGCTATTGCGGCAGATATAATGGATATACAAAGTAAACTCACTGAACATGCCGCATTAGAACAAGAACTTGTCAAACATAAAAAGGAATTTGAAAGCCTTAAAAGCTCTCTACTTACCCTACAAACCTCTTATAATGAAGTACAAGAGCAGGCTGATGAAATCACACAATGGCATAAAGACATCTCTCCTTTGAATGATGAAATTGCACAGTTCGCAAACACAGCTAATAACAATCTTAATAAAATTACAACATTAGCAACAACGGCTGAAAATGCCAAACCCAAAATAGAAAAATACCACGAGGAAATTGAAAACATGATTACGCTTTTTAAAAAACAGAAAGAAAATATTCAAGAAATAATTGAGGATGCCAACCGAGCAAGTATGGCGGGTTCATTCAAAAAACAACAAGATAATATTAATTCCAAAATGAAATGGGCAGATGGTTTTTTAATTGGATCACTGATTATTACTGCCAGCATATCCTTATGGGGATTTAATTCTAGTTTAATTCAGCAAACATTAAAAGATGGGCAAATACAAACCCATTTGGATTGGATAACTTTTTTTGCAAAATCAGCCATATCTCTACCATTCTTAATTGTTGCTTGGATTAAAGCGAAAGAACGTGCCTATTTATTCCGTTTAAGAGAAGATTATGCTTATAAATATGCTTCAGCAATGGCATTTGAGGGGTATCGCAAACAAGTGCAACAACAATCTCCCGAATTGGAAGAACAATTATTAAAAATTGCAGTAGATAATTTAGGCTCTAACCCCACAAAAGTGTTTGAAAAAGATTTAAAATCCACACCATTAGAAACGATTATTGATGGCGTGGGAGAACGTTTTGATAAAGCCTTTGATGGTGTGAAAGGACAAGTAAAGGATATACCTCAAAAAACGAAAGAATTGATTAATGAATAAAATCTAATTGACAAACAAACCGCCCTTTGGGTAAACTAACCCCACTTTCAAACGAAAGTCGGCAAGCCACATTAGTGGCTTTTTTTATATCTAAAGGGTTAGAAATGAAAGTGAATAAAGAAAATCAAGAATGGGTAAAAAAATACGCTAAAAGCCACAATCTTACGGAAGAAGAGGCAGTAAATAAACTAATTAGCGAAGTGCGTGATACGCAAGAAACTGCACGACAAACTATGCAAAATGAAATCATTGAGAGACTGCCTAACCTGAATTTTGAACAAATGCATGAAGTTCGTCAGCTTGTCGAACACCTTTATCCAACCTTTTTTCAAGTGTTATCAAAAGCAATGAATAAATAATTGACACAACCGTTCTACTTCGTTAAGATAACCGCACTATCAAAACACAAGCGGTTATCCGCCCCGTCAGCAAGCGGTTTTTTTGTACCTAAAATTTAGGAAATGCCCTAAAACTATGGCGGGTCGAGAGAGCCTAATACAATACCGAAAGGAAATAAGCTCCGCCGATCTTGTGTTTGGTAGTTGAAGCCCGCCACCTACTAAGTGGCATTAACTAAAAAACACAAGGTGCAAATTATGTCAAATCAAATTCAAACTAATACTTTAGTTCAATTCAAAACTTTCAGTTTTCATTCAAATTCCGTTCGTGTTATTACCGATCCAACAGGTGAGTTTTGGTTTTGTGGTAATGATGTTTGCTTAATTCTAGGTTACGCAAATTCAAGAAAAGCGTTACAAGATCATTGCAAAGAGAGGGGTGTAACGAAACGTTACACCCCCACTAAAAGCGGTGATCAAGAAATGATTTTCATCAACGAACCTAATTTATACCGCCTAATCATCAAATCACGCAAACCAGAAGCAGAACGTTTTGAGGCTTGGGTATTTGAAGAAGTCTTGCCACAGATTAGAAAAACAAGGCAGTATAGTATTCAGCAACAACCGCAACTCCCCTTACCCAAACCAGAGCCTACCTACACGTTCAAATTCACTGAATATGAATTACAACAACTGGCTTGGCTTTGGTTCGGACATAAACAAATGAACACGTTATTAGGCGAACTTTACGAACCACTCGAGGCACTAGGTTCAAGATTTAGCGGTATGGCATATAGCCATAGTCACGAATATCGCCGACAATACGAAAACACCCAACAAACGCTACAACGGCTGATACGCCCTTTTGTTAATTCTAATGAACTTAACTGGACAAGGGTCATTCCACGTATCTGCCCAAGCCGACAGCTTATTAATAAAACGGATTTCTAAAAACTTCCCCAAAACCGACCGCACTTACACTTGATTTTAGTCAAGTGCGGTTTGTTACAACCTAACTAACCCAAATTGTTTAAAGGATAACCTATGAAAAACTTACTCAAAGCAATTCAAATATTCACGGCGGTTATTGTCTCAGCTGGCGTTATTATTCATCTTGTATCAACAAAAGCCAAAGCAGAATACGCCACAGACTACCACAATCACTACCTAAGCGAACAAATCAGCCAACAAAGCCGACAGCAAGCGAAAGCAGAATGGATAGCGGAAAACGGCGAATTTCAACGAGAACCCACCGCCGAGGAATTAGATTACCTCAATCAATGGACGGCGAATAAACAATTATTAAACAATAAGGAGAAGCCATAATGTACAGCACTAAAATTATTTACCACGAAAAACAAGGGCATTATCAAGGCGTGTTATTTAAAAATGGTGTTTCCGTCAGTCAGACGGAATTTATGATGAATAAAGCCCTTTGTATTAAAAAGCTCAATGAACGAATAGAGAGCTATAACTTTATGAATAACACCAAAATTCCTCGTGTTCGGCGAGATGTTAAAGAGGACGTGATAAAAGAGAAACAAGCCTCACTTGAAGTAAAAACCGTTACCAAAGAAATCGCTACCAAAGTGGCTAAACCTAACAGACGTAAACCCTTTACCCCTTACGGCTTAAAAGGCTATGTAGTGGATAAAAAAGGCAATATCCGCTTAATGCTCGACCGCCGAGCCAGTGCTTGCACTATCGTACTTGAACCCGATATGTTTGCAATGTTGGCGGAAATGGTCAGTGCAACGCAGAATAAATTAGGGGCAAACCAATGATAAAAAAGAAACGCAAACATAGCTCATCGCCTTGGGCTTACGACAGCGACCACGATTATTATGCTTCAATCACGCCTACCGATTCGGAAGAAGACATAGACGATGATTACGAGGGCGATATTTATCACTGTATTTATGAAAGTTACGATTGCGAATACTGGCAAAGCCAATGTTATGGCAGGGGGTAAAAATGAACACTCATTTTGAATTAATCTTAAATACGGAAAGCAAAGTTGTTGCATGCAATATTCTGGATTTTGAATATCAAGCAGACACTTATTTAGCCGGTTTAACCCAAACCTTTGAAACTGACGAAGATTTTATTCAGGCAAAGGAAGAAATAAAAACCTTGCAAGAGCTTGAAAGCCGTACTAAACAAGCCATTGATAACGTGTTAAATGGCAATAAAGAGATTACCGACTTGATTGAAACGGCGAAAGAGATTGCAGAACGTTTTAGACAAGCACGCTTAAGCCGTGAAAAATTAGTGAAAAACAAAGAGGCTGAAGTAAAACAAGCGATTATTGAGACGGTAATTGCTGAAATAATGGACGTTAGATACAAAAGTTGTTCGGAAAATACCATTTCATTAGCGTTAGAAATGAATATTCCGAAAAGTAGCATTGCTCAACGTATTCAAACCGCAAGCAAAAACAAACGCACCTTAGACGGTTTGCAAAAAGCGGTTAATGCGGAAAAAACACTGATTTTGGCGGAAATTTCACAAGAAATCGCACGCTTACAATCTCGGCTAACATTAATTCCCCTTTCACATAAACACTTGTTTAATGATGAAGTTAGGTTAATTGCGAGCCAAGATGATATTGAACAAATCATTGCTGAGCGTGTTGAAGCTGAAAAACAACGAGAGCTTGAAATCAAAACGAAAGCCGAACAAGAGGCAAGAGAAAAAGCGGAGCGTGAGGCACAACTCAAAGCAGAGATTGAGGCGAAAACTAACGCACAAGCTAACACTAACGCACAAGCTCACGCCGTTACTCCAGAACCGCAGGCAAACCAAACAGCAGTACAATCAGAGAATCAAAGCTCAGAACATCATCAGCCCGTTTTTAATTTTATGCTACAAATTCCATTTACAGGTACAGTAGAACAAGCCAGAGCTTATTTTGCCCCTGTTAAAGCATTAAATTATCAGGGGATAAGATTGACGAAGTTGAATTGATAAAAAATATAGCATTATCACTTCACGTCAAACCTTAAATTCATTCTGAAAAACTTTCCAAAAACCAACCGCACTTACACTTGATTTTAGGCAAGTGCGGTTTTTTATACCCTAAATTTAACTTAGCAGAGGAAATATTATGTCAACAACACTTCAATCCCTAACTCAAAAACTTGCCAATCGGTTTGAAATTGCTGATGGTTCAGATTTAATGCTAACCCTAAAAAATACCGCATTTAAAGGCAATGTGAATGATAGCCAAATGACAGCACTCTTAATCGTGGCTAATCAATATGGGCTTAATCCTTGGACAAAAGAAATTTACGCTTTCCCTGATAAAAATAACGGCATTGTCCCGATTGTTGGGGTGGATGGTTGGGCAAGAATTCTAAACGAAAATCCGCAGTTTGACGGCATTGAATTTGATCTTGATGATGAAAAATGCACTTGTCGCATTTACCGTAAAGACCGTTCCAAACCCATTTCAGTTACGGAATATATGAGCGAGTGCTATCGTAATATGGGACCTTGGCAAACCCACCCTAAACGAATGTTACGTCATAAAGCGATGATTCAATGTGCAAGATTAGCCTTTGGGTTTACAGGGATTTATGATCAAGATGAAGCTGATCGCATTGCAGAAAATAACAAAGAGCCGATCAATGTTACCCCTAAAGCAAATATCCTTGAAGGACAAGCGATTGAGCTTATTTCCGCCGAACAAATCGAGGAAATTAAGCAATTAGTTGAGGTAACTTCATCAAATATGGACGGCTTGCTGGCGGCTTGTGGCGTGAAAAATATTGAAAGTATTCCAAAGGCGATGACGGAGAAAGTGTTGAAAAAACTCAAAGATAAACTTAATCAACAGCAAATTCGTGATGACGGTATTGACGGTGAGGACGTGCCATTATGATTGACGGATTAATTACTTTAGATTGCGAACAAGGAACTGAGGAATGGCTTGCCGCAAGGTTAGGCATACCCACTGCTACAGGCATAAAGCATATTGTGACAGCGAGTGGTAATAAATCATCAGGTTGGACAGGCTATCTTGCGGAACTTGTAGCAGAAAGCATAGAACATACTGCCGACACGATAAAAACGCCCGCTATGGAGCGAGGTAATCAGCTTGAGCCTTTAGCTAGAAGTGCTTACGAATTTCTAACCGGCAATACCGTTGTTCAAGTAGGCGGTGTGTATTTAAACCAGGCAAGGGAATTAATGATAAGCCCTGATGGTTTAATGCCTGAGTTAAAAAAAGGGCTTGAAATTAAATGCCCTAAAATGAAAACCCACATTGTTTATTTGCTTGAGGGCGGTGTCCCTAATGAATACATCATTCAAGTGCAATCCGCATTATGGGTAACTGGTTATGAAACTTGGGATTTTGTAAGCTACTGCCCAGAATATCAACCACAACCGCTTTATTTATACACCGTTAAACGTGATGAAAAATTAATGAACGCTTTTGATACTTATATTCCTGAGTTTATTAAGGCGTTGAGGGTGTTGAAAGAAAATTAAACATATTTGAGGAGAATTCAAACGATGAACAAACTCACTAGAGAATTTTTAGAGGAACAAATCACTAAGGTCGAGTATCAACATTTACCAGATTCCACAACAGTACTTTGTATTATTTGGTTGAAATCTGGGTTCGTTGTAACTGGTGAATCAGCTTGTATAGAGCCAGCTGTGTTTTGTTGGGGGACAGGAGGGCAAATCGCCTATGAGAAAGCTTTTGATAAGTTATGGGAACTATTTGGTTTCTATGTGAAACAAAAAGCATTTGAAGAACAACAATAACAAAAAGCCCTAGCTGAGCTAGGGTTTTAACTAAGGTAATACTAAATTTAGGAGATAAATATATGAAAACCTATGAATACATTGCATTTTCAAGTTGGAATGATGAGCCAACGAAAGAAGAAATTTTAGAAAAAATAGAAAATGGAGATTGGGATAAGCTTTGTTCGAATTCTGGTCGTTTTGATTTAGTTGCTGAGCAAATTTTAGAAGAAAACTATATAGATTGGAAATGTAGTAGTGGATGTGATGATGAAATATTCGTTATAGTTAGAGAGAAAAACAATAAAGGCTATTGGGAGCTGTATTGTGTTTCTGTTGATTTAAGAGCAAGAAGCGAACATATTTTATGTTCTGATGATAAATAACCACTAATTAATTATTTTCTTACCACCAAACTCACTAGCAATCTGTTAGTGAGTTTTCTTTTACTTAAACAAACTAAAAATAGGAGAAAACTATGGAAAATTTAGTATGGTGGGCGTGGGTATATAGCATATCAGATAAACTATATAGCGTAATGGGTGCTAATGTTTTTGCTTTTACGATAGCCTTACTAACGGTGCTGTTTTTCTGTGCGTTACATTATCTAATTGATTTAAAGGGCGAGCGCGACAAGAAAGAATTTGCGGACTGGTTCAAAAGTGTGAGTAAACCTGTGTTTATTCTTTTTTGAGATAATTAAAGTGAAACCTTTTCGTGGATAAGAATTAAACATTACAAATCATAAAGCCACAATCGTGGCTTTTTTATTATATTTTATAGCGATGAGGATTATTAAAAATGTTAGCAACGGAAATTTTTAATACAGATAACTTTAGCGAATTAGAACTATCAGACTTAATGACAAAAGAGGTACGCTGTTTAGATGTTTTAGACGGTGTTTTACTGAATGATTTTTATTTAGTAAATAGAATGATAGGCGATCTAGATGACCTATTAAATTCAGTTGATAATATTAATTATTTTTTCTATGCAAATAACCTAGATGAAGAAGAGAAAACAGAAATTTTTTTGAAAGATCTACTAGCGGTTATTTATGCAAAAGTATGCGAAAAGAAAAAAGAGACTCCACAATATAAAAGCTATTATGAGGGTGTTTATCAGCTTGTAGAATCGGTATTTAATAAAGATGAAAGATATTTTGAGATTGATGCACAAGCTATCAAAGATTTGATTATGGGTTTTGAGGAGATTTTATTATCTAATATAAATAAACCCATAAAAAAAGTTTATTTATATATGATTTATCAGTTAAGAAGTATTTTATTAGATGTTGATAATGTAAAAGAGTAATGAAAATGAGTATAAATAATAAGATTCATGTGTATAAAAATCATAATCTTATGTTTTTATTTTCTTTTAAAACAATATTACTTTTTTCATAAAGAGAAATCAAATGAAATTCACTTATGGCTCAGTCTGTTCAGGGATTGAGGCAGTAACCTGTGCTTGGCATAATTTCGCACAGCCTTTATGGTTTGCTGAAATTGAGCCTTTTCCTAGTGCAGTGTTAGCACACCACTTCCCAGAAGTTCCTAATCTCGGTGATATGACTTTACTTGCAGACAAAATATTAACTCGTGAAATAGAAGCCCCTGATGTGCTTGTGGGTGGTACGCCTTGTCAAGCATTCTCGGTAGCAGGTTATCGTTTATCGCTAGAAGATGAACGAGGTAATTTAACATTGAAATTTTTGGAGATAGCCAATGCAATCGACCATATCAGATATAAAGACGGCAAAGCCCCCCTTATCATCCTGTGGGAAAACGTTCCCGGTGTTCTTTCAACCAAGGACAACGCTTTCGGACAGTTTTTGGCTGGATTGGCTAACGGCTCAGAGCCATTACTACCGCCACGACAGCTCAAATGGGGAAATGCTGGTTATATCCATGCTCAAAGAACCCTTACATGGCGAACCCTCGATGCTCAATATTTCGGAGTTGCCCAACGCCGCAAAAGAGTGTTCCTTGTGGCAAGTGCTAGAAAACGAAGTACCTGCCAAATATTATTTGAGCAAGCGAGCTTGTCAGGGAATATTAAACCGAGCGGAAAAGAGGGGAAAGATTTTACCCAAAACATTGAAACAAGCATTACTTCAAATAATCGATCAGTGATGTGCATTGATAAGCAAATAACCGTAAACGAGAATATTTGTTCAGCAATGGTAGCAACGCAATATAAGCAACCACCTGTTATTGTACATGGTACGCAAGACCCAATCGTATCAGAAAAGACGGCTCATTGTTTGGGGCGTAATAATGGTATGGAAAATGTGCTGTTTGAAATAAAGGGAACAGAGGCGATTAGATTGCATGAAAATGTATCTCCAACCTTAAAAGCGAGAATGGGAACAGGGGGAAATAATGTTCCTTGTATTACCCAGAAAAGTGTTGTGAGGAAACTTACACCTGTTGAATGCGAACGTTTACAAGGTTTTCCTGATAATTGGACAAAAATACCTTACCGTAACAAACCTGCCGAGCAATGCCCTGATAGCCCTCGCTATAAAGCCATTGGAAATTCTATGGCTGTTCCTGTAATGCGATGGATTGGATTGAGAATTCAGCAATATTTAAAAAGTGAGTATAACCTATGATTAACCTAGAAGCCCATAACACTAAAACTAATGAAATAGAAATCACTTGTTGCCGACAGCGAAAATGTTGGAATTTCAGGCAAACCAAGAAAGCCTATAAAAAGTGTATTCAACGTAATCGATTTATATCTGATTGGAAGAATACAAAACATATCAGGATTAAATGGCTAAACTTTAATGCGAAATATGTCAGAGCGTTTAAAAACGTTTTGCATAGGTTGATTAAGGATAAATATTTGTAGGGAAAAGATTATGGACGCACCTGAAATATTAACCATAAGAGAAGCTGCAAAATATTTAAACTATTCCTATAACACGATTTATAACAAACGTGAAAAATGGGGATTTTTTAAAATGGAAGGCTGTAAAGGATGGAGAATTAAAAAATCGGATCTTGATTTAATGATCCAAACAGCACAAAATACAAGCCGACTAGGTGTTTGGGTCGGCGATAAGGAGAAAACATGCCGATCAGGAAAGACAAAAAAAGTGGAATATGGCAAATTGATTTCGCCACACCAAACGGGCAACGAATTCGTTGCTCTTCTCACACAAGTGAAAAAAAATTAGCCCAAGAATTACACGACAAACTCAAACATGAGGCTTGGTTACAGTGTAAATTAAACAAAAAGCCTGATAAAACCGTTGAAGATGCTCTAATTTTATTTCTCAAAGAAGCCTTACATCAGAGAGATAAAGATACTAAAGCTCGACACGCAGAATATTGGCAGGCTGCAATAGGGCATAAATCCTTAAGCTCTTTAACAAGTGAAGATATTGTAAACAATCTGCCCACTCACAAAACGAGTACAGGTAACGAATTGTCCCCATCAACGCAAAATCGTTATCGTACCTCAATTATGCGAGCCTTAAATTTGGCTAAACAAGCCGGTTGGGTTGATTCAATTCCCTATGTTAAGAAAAATGATGAACCTAAAAAACGAGTACGTTGGCTAACACATTATGAAGCAGATACATTACTCGATAATTTAAGTTTATCTTGGATGAAAGACGTCTGCTCTTTTGCCCTTATGACTGGCGCAAGAATGACAGAAATCTTAACCCTGACTTGGGATAAAATTGATTTTATAAGAAGTATCGCTATTGTAACGAGCGATATTGCCAAATCAGGGCGAGCAAGGGCATTGCCTTTAAGCCACGAAGCAATCAATTTCTTAAGGCAAAAAGAAACGAAGAAAATCTCAAATTACATTTTTCATCGGGGAAAAGGAAAATTAATTACGGATATTGATAGGGAGGATTTTAAGCGGGCTTTGAATAAGTCCAATATAACCAATTTTCGTTTTCATGATTTAAGGCATACCTGGGCAAGTTGGCATGTTCAAAACGGCACGCCGCTAATGGTTTTAAAAGAACTTGGTGGCTGGGAAACCTTAGAAATGGTGCAGAAATATGCCCATTTAAACGCAGAGCATTTATTGAACTACGCAAATCAAGTCAAGTTTTCGTCAAAGTCTATTTTTGACAGCTCAAAAATGCAAGCAGAAAACGAAAATTTATTCGATCTGCCAGAAAATAAAAAAGCCGTAAGTTATTGATTTGAAAGCTCTTTACTTACGACTTAATATAACTTGATGGCGGAGGAAGTGAGATTCGAACTCACGGAGGGCGTAAACCCTCGCCGGTTTTCAAGACCGGTGCCTTCAACCACTCGACCATTCCTCCGTCGTTTTGACGGAGCGAAATATAATATAGTTTTTTTATTGAGTAAATGAAAATCTTTGTTTTTATGGTTCAAAAGCTGATTATTTGTTCACTTTGCTTTAGTTTAATACAAATTTTGTTATGAATATTGACTTTTCAGGGCTGAAACATTACCTTTAACCATTATTACATCTCATTCACAATTCTAAGGAGAATTTTATGCAACCTCGTATTGTTGTTGATAGTCGTGAACAATCAACCTCATTACTTAGTACACATAAAGTGCTACGTAATACTTACTTTTTATTAGCCTTGGCATTAAGTTTTTCTGCATTAATGGCTTTTGTTTCTATGAGCTTTAACCTACCTCGTCCGGGGATTATTGTTATGTTAGTAGGGTTTTATGGCTTATTATTTTTAACCTATTCACTTGCCAATAGTGCTTTAGGTATTTTAGCAACATTTGCCTTTACTGGCTTTTTAGGTTATAGCTTAGGGCCTATTCTCAATGCTTATATTAGCTATGGTGCAGGTGATATTGTTTTCTTAGCATTAGCGGGGACTGCCATTGTCTTTTTTGCTTGTTCAGCCTATGTTTTGACCACTAAAAAAGATATGTCGTTTATGTCTGGTATGTTATTTGCATTATTCATCGTGTTAGTCGTTGGTGTCATTGCAAGTTTCTTCCTAAATATCCCTGGTTTACAAGTGGCTATTAGTGCATTATTCGTCATTTTTTCAGCAGGTATGATTTTATTTGAAACAAGTAATATTATCCATGGCGGAGAAACTAATTATATTCGAGCCACAGTGAGTATTTTTGTTTCACTTTATAACCTATTTATTAGTTTATTAAACTTATTGTCGTTAAACCGTGATTAAGGACATTTTATCAAGATTAAAGCCCCTTTAATTGGGGCTTTCCATTTTTATATAAGAGGAAAAATAATGCTTAAACTTAACGGTGTTATTATTGAGACTGATCCTAATGGTTATTTAATGGATCTTAACCAATGGTCGCCGGCTGTGGCTGAGCTTATTGCACAGCAAGAACAAATTACACTCAGTGAAGCACATTGGGAAGTTATTTATTTTGTCCGTCATTTTTATCAAGAATACAAAACCTCTCCTGCGATTAGAATGCTGGTAAAAGCAATGAGTCAAAAACTAGGCGAAGAAAAAGGCAATAGTCGTTATTTACAACGTTTATTTCCCGATGGTCCAGCCAAACAAGCGACTAAACTTGCTGGATTACCTAAGCCAGCCAAATGTTTATAAGCAACGAAGGTTAATATTTTATAGAAAATTGTGAATAAACTTGTTCCACCACTTGTCCTTGCTCTAACTCAAGGACAAGCTCTACTTTAGCTTGTTTAGGTCCTTGTTCTAACCATTGCTTAAATAAGGCAATATCTTCCTCACTCCCTTGTGCTAAGACCTGAACACTATTATCTTCCAAATTTTTTACCCAGCCAGTTATCTGCATTTGTTTAGCTTGTTTCCAAGTAAAATAACGAAAACCGACACCCTGTACCTTGCCGTAAATGGCAAAATGTTTTGTGATTCGTTGATTTCCCATTAATTTATTCCTTTCACTGACATATTTTAATCATTTTACCTTGAAATAAAACAAGGCGTGTAACACCATTTTATTTAAAAGTAAAATCACTATATCAATATTTATCCTCTCTCAATACATCATAAAGTGCGGTCTATTTTCTGAAAGTTTTCTTTTTTCTATTATTGTCATTGAAAATAATTATCATTACAATATAATAAAAAGGCATTTTATTTGCTTATTTATAACTTTTTTATTCTAAATAAGGAGTCATTATGTTATCAAAATTTAAACTATCATCTTACTTACTAAGTGCTATTATCGCCACAATTTCTCCATATCTTTATGCTAAACCTGTACAAATTACCGACACAGCCAATAGACAAGTTACTGTTGATTTACCCGCCAAACGTGTTGTTCTCGGTTTTTATTACCAAGATTATATGGCAATAGGAGGCGAAAACGCTTTAGATAATGTCGTTGGTTTTTCTAAAGCCGTTTGGAGTGATTGGGCTCCACCAAGTTGGCAAGCCTTTAGCCAAGCAATTCCGAAATTAAATGAATTAGCGGATGTTGGTGAAGTTGAAGTAGGAACATTTTCCATTGAAAAAGTGATGTCATTAAATCCCGATCTGTTGATTTTGGCCGATTGGCAATACCAAGCTTTAGGCTCAGATTTAGATAAAATAGAAAAAGCTAATATCCCTATTGTCGTACTTGATTATAATGCTCAAACTGTTGAAAAACATCTCCAATCTACTGAAATTTTGGGAAAACTTACTGGCCAAGAAGAAAAGGCTAAGCAGTTATCTAAAAATTATCAACAAATTGTTGATACTATTCAATCTAGAGTAAAACAAGCCAATTTACCTAAACCTAAAGTTTATGCTGAGTTTGGTAATAAAGGCCCAAGTGAACACAGTATTACTTTTGGGAAAAGTATGTGGGGAGCAATGATTGATCTAGTTGGAGGTGAAAATATTTCAGCATCATCTGTTGATTATTATGGCTCTATTAATCCTGAGCAAGTTCTTGCTGCTAAACCTGATGTCATTATTATTACAGGGCGAGAAACTGAATTGAAGAAAAATCCCGAAGCTATGGTATTAGGTTGGCAAATAGAACGACAAGATGCGGAAAAACGCCTAGCACAATTTGCTCATCGAGCAGGGTGGACAGATCTCCCTGCCATAAAAAATCAACATTTATATGGTGCCTACCATGCAAATTCTCGTACATTGTCTGACGGAGCTTCATTACAGTTTATGGCAAAAGCCATTTATCCTGAACTCTTTACCGATTTAAATCCAGAACAAACCTATTTGGACTTTTATCGTGATAATCTTCCCGTTATTCCACAAGGTACATTTTATATCCTAACGCAAGAATAACTTATGACATCAACAACCGTTAATCAAATTATCAAAAACCAACGTTTATTAGAACGTAAACGTTGGTTTGTGCTGTTTTCTTTCTTGATACTTTGTTTTTGTAGCCTTGTTTTTGATATTGTAACAGGCCCATCAATGTTACCCATTAATGAAGTGATTAATGCTTTATTTCAATTAAAAGATGTGGATAAAATGACCCATATCATTGTTTTTGAATTGCGTTTACCCATGGCTCTTATGGCGTTGGTGGTAGGTGCTGCTCTTGGTGTTGGTGGGGCTGAAATACAAACGTTACTTAACAATCCTATGGCAAGTCCTTACACACTAGGACTTGCCGCAGCAGCAGGATTAGGGGCATCATTGGTTATTGCTTTTGGGAGTTTTGGCTTGCCAACTACCTTTGCCGTTCCCTTAGGAGCATTTATCATGACTATGTTTTCAGCGATGATTCTGTTTCTTTTTTCAGCCTCTCGCCGTTTTAATGCGGCAATGTTAGTATTAGTAGGAATCGCATTATTATTTCTATTCCAATCATTATTATCACTGATTCAATATATTTCAGCCCCTGAAATTTCTCAGCAGATTTTATTTTGGCTTTTTGGCAGTTTGACCAAAGCAACTTGGGAAAATTTAACAGTAACTTTTGTTATTACAGGAATAGCTATTTTCTTACTTTCAAAAGATATGTGGAAACTTACTGCTTTACGCTTAGGTGAAGAAAGGGCAAAAAGTTTAGGCATTAACTTACAATTCTTACGCATAAAAACCTTGATCATTGTCGCTATTATGACGGCTACTGCAATCAGTTTTGTAGGGGTAATTGGTTTTATTGGCCTTGTTGCACCTCATGTTTCACGCCTATTATTAGGTGAAGATCAGCGTTTCTTTTTACCGGGCGCAATGTTAGTGGGAGCGGTTTTTCTTTCTATATCTTCAGTGCTATCAAAAATCATTATACCTGGCGCTTTATTTCCAGTAGGAATCGTTACCTCTTTTGTTGGCGTTCCTTTTTTCTTTTGGATTATTTTGACAAAACGTTAGTATGTTACAGTTAGAAGATTTAACAATTTATCGTCATACACAAAAAATCGTAGAAAATTTACACCTTAATTTTGAACAAGGAAAAATTTATACGATTTTAGGCCCTAATGGTGCTGGAAAATCTTCATTGCTTAAAGCAATCTTTGGAGAAATACCCTATCAAGGGAAAATAAGCTATCAACAACAATTTAACCAAGAATCTTTGTCAAAATGGCAAAAATCTATTGGCTATATGCCACAAGATTGCCTCGTTGATGCTTCATTGAATGCACTAGAAGTTATATTACTGGGACATATTGATAAATTAACCTTACATATCAGTGATGAACATCTCTCTGAGGTAATAACATTAATGCAAATGCTAGAAATTAGTCATCTAGCACATAGAGATATTACTACCTTAAGTGGTGGACAACGACAATTGATTATGTTCGCTCAAGCACTGATCAAACAACCTAATATTTTATTATTAGATGAACCTGTGAGTGCTTTAGATATGCACCATCAATTAAATTTACTTGAAAAAGTACAACAATATACTAGAAAACATCAAATAATTACCATTATGATATTGCACGATTTAAACCTTGCCTCCCAATTTTCTGATAAGCTAATATTATTAGGCGAAGGGAAATTACAAGCGCAAGGTTTACCTAATGACGTCTTAAAACAAGACATCATTAGTCAACTCTATCATATTCATCTAGAAATATTGTTTGATAATGCAGGATTACCCGTTATTCGCCCATTAGCTAAAAAACCCTTGAATTAAATAAACATAAGGAAAATTCTATGAAAAAATCATTATCTATTCTTACCCTTTTATTCGCATTTTCTTCTGCAACATTTGCTAACCAACACCATGAAATACAAATGCTCGACTATGGTGAAGGTGGTAGTATGGTATTTGAGCCTGCTTATCTAAAAGCAAATGTAGGAGATACGGTAACCTTTAAGGCAACTCATAAAGGGCATTGGGTACAAAGTAAAACATTGCCAGAAGGTGTTACTGAATTTCTTAGTGAAGACGGTCAAGACTTTACTATTACACTCAGTGAAGAAGGTATTTATGTCTACACTTGCCCGCCTCATCGCATGGTCAATATGAATGGTGTCATTCAAGCAGGTAATCCCGTAAACCTTGAACAAGCAAAAGCAATGGTCTTTGAATTAGATAAACGATCTATGCAAAATAAAGGACGTTTAACAAAATATTTTTCTGAATAATAAAAAAATGCTTACCATTACAACCTGCCAACAATATCCTGAGCTCAGTGCTAATTTACAAGGATTATGGCATTTACTGCGTCAACAAGTAAAAATAACCATTACGCCATGGCAAAATTTACCTATGACCGACTTTGTGTTACCGCTTTGTTGTTGGGATTATTCTGAACAAGCTAATCAATTTATTTATTGGTTAAAGCAAGCACAAAAGGTAGGAACTGATTTCTTTAATCCAATTAGCTTATTACTTTGGAATTCACATAAAAACTATTTATGCGACCTTGCCAAAATGGGAAAAAACGTTATTCCTAGCCTAATTGTTCCCCCCAATAATACATTGATTAAACAAATTATGTGCCAACAACATTGGCATACCGTTGTAATTAAGCCCACCATAGGTCAAAGTGGTAAAAATGTTATTTGTCTGACCCAGCAAGCGTTAAACACAATTAATTTATCACATTATAAACAAGAGATTGTCTTACAACCTTTTATCCCAGAAATACAAACTTATGGTGAAACCAGTTTAATTTTCTTTAATGGGCAATATAGCCATGCAGTAAAACGACAACCTCGTCAAGGCGAATGGCGTGCAAATAGTGCTTATGGAGTACAAATAATTCCCATATCTCCTAAAAATAAAATTCAACAACAAGCCCAAAATCTTATTAATCAATTACCTCAAATTCCGCTCTATGCCCGAATTGATGGAATAGTATTAGAAGAAAAATTGCTCATTAATGAATTAGAACTGATTGAACCCGCACTTTATCTTAATGAAGATAGCACTCAAACATTAGCAAGAGTATTGATAAACCATATCAAAAAATAAAAATATCCACCAACAAAACCCTTAGGGAGGAGTCATGAATCGCCGTCAATTTGTTCACTTTAGCTTATCAGCAACAGCTTTAGCTTTACTACCTCAGTTTAAAACTATGGCTTGTGATAAACATCATCTTCATCATACAGCAATGTATGAGAATATTCCTATCGCTCCACCAACAGCATTACTTCCCGTTGAAGCCTTAGCCAACAATATGCCGTTAGCACCATTAACCTTGCTCACAAACGAATCAAAACAGGAAAATGTGTTTAAAGCTAAATTAGTAGTAAAACGGCATAATATTGAGCTAGTTAAAGGCAAACCTACCGAATTTTTTACCTATAACGGCTATATACCAGGACAATTAATTATTGCGAATGAAGGGGATCGCATAGAACTTGAACTTCATAATCAGCTTGATGAACCTACCACTTTGCATTGTCATGGTTTACCCGCCCCATCAGATCAAGACGGTAATCCTCAAGATCCCGTAGAACCCGGACAATCACGCATTTACCAATTTACTCTTCCTAAAGGTTGTGCTGGCACTTATTGGTACCACACTCATGCCCATGGATTAACTGCCAGTCAGGCTTATAAAGGATTAGCGGGTGCATTTATTGTTAAAGCCAAAGATGATCCACTTTCCTTTTTACCTGAACAACATTGGCTCATTTCTGATTTACGCTTAGATAATAATGCTCAAATCCCAGGCAATGAAGTATTTGATTGGATTAATGGACGAGAAGGACAATTTACCCTCATTAATGGTCAACGCCAACCGAAAATAACCTTAACAGGACAAGAACGTATCCGTATTTGGAATGCTTGTAGTGCCAAATATCTTCGCTTAGCCATACCTCATTGTGAGTTCATCGTGGTAGGAACTGATGGAGGGCTACTTGAGCAACCTCAATCACCAGTTAGCGAACTATTACTCGCCCCAGCTGAGCGTTATGAAGTAATAGTAAAAATTCATCAAACAGGGCAAACTAACTTACAAAATCTGCCTTATAATCGAGGTAAAATGTTTGTTCCTTTTGAACCTATCACACAAACCTTAGCAAATATTGAATTAACCCCACAGCAAGAATTGGTAATACCAAATAAATTACGCCAAATTGATGATTTCGGTGCAATTACTGCCCAAAAAGAAGTTACCTTTGTGGAACGCCAACATCATCATATTGATTGGGAAAATTTATCTGAACAGGAAACGCAAGACATTTTAAAGAATATGTTTCTTGTAAATGGAAAAACTTATGATATGAATCGTGTAGATCTTGTCAGTAAGGTTAATGAGGTTGAAGAATGGTCTATCTTTAATATTTCTCATATGGATCACCCATTCCATATCCATGGTACACAATTTATTGTGCTTGAACATATTTTTGAAGACAAATCTTATAAACCAGTCAAGGCATTAAAAGATACCGTTAATATACGACCCTACGAGCTAGTCAAAATAAAAATTGTACAACGTCAAAAAGGTCTTCGTATGTTCCATTGCCATATTCTCGAACATGAAAACCTAGGTATGATGGCACAACTTAATGTTGTTTAATAAACAAATTATTCTCCATAAAATTTCACGTTTATGGAGAATAATTGATTATATTATAAACAACTATACTCAATTACTCATCTTTAATATTTCAATTTTAATTAATTTAGACTAGGATATAACACTGTACTCAACCAAAGTACCCTAACTTAATTATCATTGAATGATTGTAACTTCAGGAGTCGACATGAAACTTCGTCATCTGGCGTTGACTGCAACAATGCTTTTTGCAAGTAGCGCAACTTTTGCTGGTGTAGTAACTAGCTCTTCTAATATAGACTTTCTTGCCATTGATGGAAAAAAAGCGAATAAATCCTTATTAAAAGAAGCTCGCTCTTTTAATGCTCAAGCTGGTAACAAGCACCAAGTAGTTATTCGTGTTTCAGAAATTATACGAGCTGGCTCTGATCGTACCTTGTTTGAATCAGATCCAATTATTATAACTTTCCAAGGCTCTAATGAAGATATTATTATCTCAGCACCTCGTCTTGAAAATGAACGTGATGTCAGTAATTTCAAACAAAATCCTCAAATCACAGTAAAAACTACTTCTGGCACAGTAATCAATACACAACAAGATCGATTAAAACAAGAAGGTTTTTTACCCGGTGTGAATTTAATTGAAAATCTTTCAGATTATAATGCTTCGGGTGCTGTCGCTTCTGTAACAGCATTTGCCACAACAGCAATTCCTGCAAGTATTCCCGGTATCGCTAAAACACAAAAAGGCAAAGTGGTAGTACAAGGTGAAAATATTGTAGAACAACAGCTACAATATTGGTTCCAGCAAGCCGACAAAGAAACCCAAGCACGTTTCCTAAATTGGGCAAAACAACAATAAAAACTTGATATTCTTTATCCCAATACGAATAAAAAGTGAGCCAAGCTCACTTTTTGTTTAGCACATAGGAGAAGACAATGAACACGACTACTCGCCAACTTTCTCATCAAAAAAATATTGCACTTGTGGCACATGATCACCGCAAACAGCAACTGATAAATTGGTGTAAAACTCACCGCACTTTATTATTGCCTCATCATCTCTACGGCACAGGAACAACGGGTAATCTAATTCATCAACATACTCAACTAACAATAACCAGTTTACTCAGTGGTCCTATGGGCGGTGATCAACAATTAGGTGCACTTATCGCCGAAGGGAAAATCGATCTTCTTATTTTCTTTTGGGATCCTATGAATGCCGTTCCTCATGATCCTGATGTCAAAGCCTTAATGCGAGTAGCCACCGTTTGGAATATTCCTATTGCAATGAACGAAGCTAGTGCTAACTTTTTAATCAGTTCTCCCTTGTTTGCTCAACCATGTGAAATTACGATCCCTGATTACCAAGGCTACTTAGCTGAACGGTTAAAATAAACAACCTTATATTATTTTCAATAAGGCAAGGCGAAAACGCAGTATTATTTTAAACTAGAACGACTATATATTCGGTTATCGCCTTTTGCTATACTCATCAACATTAGCCAATAATATGATTAGGACAACCTTATGGCATTAATTCTTAATATCTTAAACTTTATCTTAGGCGGTTTTTTTACCACATTGGGCTGGTTATTTGCGACTATCGTCAGTGCTATCTTGATTATTACCCTACCCTATACTCGCAGTTGTTGGGAAATTACTAAAATGGCATTTGTTCCCTTTGGCAATGATATTATTCATGTCAAATATTTAGAACCTACCCACCCCATCAGCAATGGAATTGGCACAGTACTCAATATTATTTGGTTTATCTTTTTTGGTTGGTGGTTATGTTTATCTCACGTTCTTACAGGTATCGCACAATGTATTACCATTATAGGCATTCCCACTGGTATTGCGAATTTTAAACTTGCGGCTATCGCCTTATTTCCCGTTGGGCAACGGGTTGTGAGCAAAGAAGTGGCTCAACAAGCAAGACAAATTCAAGCGCAAAAACAATTTAACGATTAAGTTTAATATGATGATCAAACGCTGGCTAACTGCCAATATTATTGCGGTTTTACCTGTATTTATTGCTGTTAATATCGCTTCATTATTGGTATGGCTATTAGCAATATCCCAACAAAGTATGCCATTAGTGTTAGGCATTATTGCTGGTGGTTTAGTCGATCTCGATCATCGTTTCACAGGGCGAATAAAAAACCTCTTTTATACCCTTATTGCTTTTACCATTTCATCAATCGCCACTCAACTTACTTTAGGGCATAGCCACGCCTTTATTATGGTTATGACAACCATGACCTTTATCTTTACAATGCTTGGCGCATTAGGACAACGCTATAACACCGTTGCCTTTGGTACTTTAGTAGTTGCACTTTATACAGGATTAACCTATTTACCTGCTACCCCTTGGTATCTTAACCCTCTGATGATTTTAACTGGAACATTGCTATATAGCATTACTGCCATGCTTGTTTACCTTCTGTTTCCGCACCGCCCTGTGCAAGAGAATATCTGTAAATCTTTTCTTGCCCTTGCGGATTATTTAGAAACCAAAGCCAGTTTTTTTGATCCTGATGACATTGATGAATTAGAGCAAAAACAAGTCCAGTTAGCATTAAAAAATAATCAGGTTATTCAATCATTTAATGAATGTAGAACCTCATTATTCTATCGTTTAAAAGGACAACATCGCCATTCTCGCACCCAAAAAATGCTACGTTACTACGTTATCGCTCAGGAAATTCATGAAAAAGTGAACTCTAGTCATTTTAATTACCAACGTATGACTCAACAACTGAAAAATAGCGATCTTTTATTCCGTATCCAACGTTTACTAGAATTACAAGCTCAAACCTGTCGCCAATTTGCCTACCAACTACAACAAAATATGCCTTATCAACATAACTTACGCTTAGAAAAGGCTCTACAAGGTATCCAGCAATCTTTTGAATATTACCAGCAACAACATTCTCAATCTCAACAATTTCCTTTACAAACACTGATTGAAAATTTGCAAAATGTTGCTTGGCAATTACAACACCTCGATCAAGACAACCAACAAGAAAAACGTCAGCACCAACAAATTAACAATGACAACATCACTGGATTAAGCAATATCCTTGAAACTGTCCGTAGCCAACTTAACTTCCGTTCTCCACTATTTCGCCATGCTTTAAGACTCTCTATCGTAGTCTTTATCTGTTGCAGTATTGCAGAATTTTTACAATTAGAACGAGGTTACTGGATTCTACTCACCGCTATTTTTGTATGTCAACCCAATTATTCCGCCACCAAAACACGTTTAAAACAACGTATTGTCGGCACAATTCTTGGGGTTATTGTGGGATCATTATTACCTTATATCGGTACAACCCTAGAAACCAAACTAGGTATTGTGGTCTTATCCAGTACCTTATTTTTCTTCTTTCGTAGCAATAATTATAGTTTTTCCACCTTTTTTATCACAATTCAAGTTCTAATGAGTTTTGATATTATTGGTTTTGATCTACATGGTGCAATGATACCTCGTGTCATAGACACCTTAACAGGTTCAATAATTTCTTGGCTTGCCGTTTCTTATTTATGGCCTGATTGGAAATATTTAGAATTAAACAAAGTAAGTACACAAGCCCTCAAAGCCAATGCAAAATACTTACTATACATTGTCAGCCAACTACAATTTGGTCAAGTTGATGATTTAAAATACCGTATTGCAAGACGTAATGCACATAACAGTGCAAATACGCTCTACATTACAGTAGCCAATATGAATAATGAACCCCATAAATACCAATCCCACTTAAGTGAAGGATTTCAACTGCTAAAACTTAACGCTTCTTTGCTTAGCTATATTTCCGCACTAGGGGCATACCGTAGTCATATGGCAAACTTAAAACAACAACGGGATTTTCTCGCACAATTTTACCCAACAGCGAAAAAAATGATCTACACACTAGAACATCTCAATAGTTTGAATACAAAAGAATTTGACCAATTACAACAACAAATTAGTGAAAACCTTAAACAATTTTTGAACGATTATAACCAACAACTTAGTCAAATAGATTTCACTGTGCCGATCCAACAATTGGAAATGATGAATCAATTATTACCAAATCTCTATCACGCTATTCAAACTATGCATAAATAGGAACTATCCTTGCTCTTCTAACTCGTCCGCCATAGCTGACAACATATCTCGGCATAATTGAGATAAAGCACGATAAAAAGGTAAATGAGCGTGAGCCTCTACTTGCCCTAAGAATTGGCTGGCACAAGGCAGTAAAAATTGAACAAAAAACATTTTTTGCACCTCCATATCCTCAAGATTATCTTCAATCCAAGCAGAGGTTAATAATAAAAGGGCAATATGGTCAGCGTTTTCTAATACAGGCATAGCATACTGCTGACGAAATTGTAAGAAATCCGCCAGTGTAATTGCATCATAATCGCTAAGTTTAACCTTTACTGCCCCTGCTTGTGGATCAAATAAATGCTCATATTCTTTATTTAATTGCACCAAATCCTGAGACGATTGTAAAACCTTTAACGCCTGTTCACTTTGATTATCAGTAGATAATGGCCAAATTGGGCTTAATTGCTGTTGTGCTAACCAAGCAAAAATATTAGCTAAAATGGGATCTTGAGGTTGGCGATAAAATAAATTACCAAATAAACGGCTAATCAGTGAAAAAGGGGTAACTTGCGTTGTTGTCATTATATTCTCCTTAAAAAATAATTGAAAAATTGACCGCACTTTTCATAATTTATGCAAAAAATACGTCAAGTTTTAACCTAAAATCAACAATTCAGTATAAAAACTGGATATTATCGTCATTCTACTTTAAAATAACACCCTTCCATCGTGCTTTTTGTACACCGATAGCTTGTTTTAAGAAAGATATATACCAATTCAAATATTATCTGCGAAATTTTATCAAAAATAGCAAAACAATGTGAAAATGTTGAAACCACTATTCATTATAACAGGATTATTATTAATCAGTGCTTGTAGCACCATCGTGCAATCCAATAATCCGCAACAAATTGAAACACCAGAAACTCCATTACCGCTTAAAACCAATAAAGCTAGCCACCCTGCACTCATAAATAATAGTCAGCTTGCCCACCTCTACCAACAATGGGTAGGCACAAAATATCGTTTAGGCGGTACAACAAAAAATGGCATAGATTGCTCCGCCTTTATGCAGCAAATTTTTGCACAAATTTATCAAGTCAATCTTCCTCGCTCTACAACACAACAACGTCAGCTTGGAAAACCCATTAAAAAGGCACAATTACAACAAGGGGATCTCGTGTTCTTTCGCAATAACCGCCATGTAGGTTTGTATATTGGCAATGGACAATTTATGCACGCAAGTACAAGCCAAGGGGTTACTATTAGCTCATTAAATGAAAATTATTGGCACAAAAACTATACTCAATCTCGCCGTATTCTTTCCTCGCCAAAATAATTGGATTTTACACCGCACTTTTATTGCACCGAAGGCTGAAACATATTTTTTCTTGGCTTAAATTGATGAATCGTATTGGTTACCCGCCCTAATACCTTTAATTCCTGCCAGTTCTTGGTACTAATGCTATGATATTTGGCATCTAATGACATAAATAGCCATTCTTGCTCGCCCTCCTGCAATAATTCATACAGTAAAAATTGCTCCCCTTGCTCTAGTACAATTAAATCGCCAACGGTTAGTTTATTCGCTTGTTCAACCACTAAAATATCCCCTTGTTCAATTCCCCAAGCAAGCATATTTGGATTGGTAACCTGCACAAAACAAGTTTGTTTTGGACGTTTAATACAATAGAGATTTAAATCTAATTTATATTTAACCAAGTTATTTTTTCCTAACGCATTATGACTACAATCCGTATAAAACGGCATAGGTTGATAAGAGAAAATTGGCTTTTCATTATCCATTATTACACGATGATCCATATTCACCTCAAGCACTCTTGCTGTATAAGAATACAGTTAATATACTGTATAAAAAAACAATGTGTCAATAAAAATTCATTTTTTTGTGTAATTTTTTTATTTTTATATTTTATTTCCGTTCAAATTAAGCTAATCTTTCTTACCTCTAATAGGTCATATAGCTTACATTAATAGGCTATATCATGATTAACCGCAGGGTTACCTGCCAAACACAACATCAATGATAAAATTATGAATATTTCACGTTTCTTTTCATTATTTTTCCAAGGAAATCTCATTAAGCGTATTGCCATCGGTTTAGTGTTAGGTATTATCGTTGCCTTGATTTCCCCAACCTTAGAACCAACTCTCGGCTTTAATATCGCTGAAAAAGTCGGCTTATTGGGACAAATTTTTGTACGTTCATTGCGAGCGGTTGCACCAATTCTGGTTTTTGTCTTAGTAATTGCCGCCATTGCCAATAAAAAAATTGGTAGCCAAAGCAATATGAAAGACATTATTATTTTATATGCGTTAGGCACATTTCTTGCTTCGTTAACCGCCGTAGTATTCAGTTTCCTATTTCCAAGTACCATTGCTCTTGCGGTACAAGATACTAGCCTTTCGCCACCGGGAGCAATTTCTGAAGTATTAAAATCAGTCCTATTTAGTGCATTAGATAACCCATTAAGTGCTTTATTTAATGCAAATTTCATTGGTATTTTAACTTGGGCTATCGGGTTAGGTATTACATTACGCCATGCCTCTGATACCACCAAAAATGTTCTCAATGATATTTCTGAAGCTATTTCAAAAATCGTTTATTTTGTTATTTCTCTCGCTCCTATTGGGGTATTTGGTTTAGTGGCTGACACTTTAGCGGATCGTGGATTATCTTCATTACTTGGCTATGTTCATCTATTAGCGGTATTAATCGGTAGTATGTTATTTGTCGCTTTTGTAGTGAATCCAATTTTAGTTTTCTGGAAAATTCGCCGTAATCCATACCCATTAGTTTGGACTTGTGTGCGTGAAAGTGGCTTAACCGCCTTTTTAACCCGTAGCTCCGCAGCAAATATTCCTGTAAATATGGGCTTAGCAAAACGTTTAAACTTAAATGAAGAAACCTACTCCGTTTCTATTCCATTAGGTGCAACCATCAATATGGCAGGAGCGGCGATTACTATTGCTGTATTAACTTTAGCCGCAGTGAATACCTTAGGCATGGAAGTTTCTTTAGGAAGTGCATTATTACTTAGTGTTGTTGCCTCTATCTGTGGTGCTGGGGCTTCAGGGGTTGCCGGTGGTTCATTATTATTAATTCCACTCGCTTGTAGCTTGTTTGGCATTCCAAATGAAATTGCTGCCCAAGTAATTGGAGTAGGTTTTATTATTGGTGTATTACAGGATTCAACCGAAACAGCCTTAAATTCATCAACCGATGTCTTATTTACTGCCGCAGTTTGTATTGCAGATCAACAAAAAAATCAAGGCTAAAACAAAACACCGTAATATGTATAGTCGTTTCAATTTAAAATGAGACAAGGCGGTACGCCAAAGACAGTGCTAGTAGTATGGCGAGGCGTACCAACACTGTATCATTTTTAAGTGGAACGACTACAGTAGGCAAAAACTTGTCTACTGTTATTCCCTTTAACAATCTTGTTCTTTTAAGAATTGCTCAACAAAACTCGGCACAATTTCACTAGCTTTTCCATATATAGTACGTTTGAAAGCGGTGTAATGTTGGCTTTTTTCTAAATTTAATTCTATGCTTGTTGCCCCTTGCAAATTAGCCTCTCTTACAAAATCTGCCGCTGGGTAAACATTACCAGAAGTACCAATGGAAATAAAATAATCGCATTTTGCTAACGATTGATAAATTTTTTCCATAGATAATGGCATTTCGCCAAACCAAACAATATGTGGACGTAGTTCACGAGGTGGGTGGCAACAAGTACAACGATCTTGCTCAGTAATATCTTTTTGCCAAGAATATACCTTACCAGAGCCACCACAACGTGCTTTTAATAGCTCACCATGCATATGAATAAGATTTTTACTGCCTGCACGTTCATGTAGATTATCCACATTTTGCGTTACAATTAGTAGGTTATCACCGATTTTTTGTTCTAATTTTGCTAAAGCAAAATGAGCAGGATTTGGTTGGATTTCAGGACTTAATAATTGACGCCGCCGTTGATTATAAAAATTTTGAACTAATTGAGGATTACGTTGAAAGGCTTGTGGCGTGGCAACATCTTCAATACGATGATTTTCCCATAAGCCATCATTCGCCCGAAAGGTTCTTATGCCTGATTCAGCGGAAATTCCTGCTCCTGTTAATACCACTACTCTTGCTGCCATTCTTTTCTCCTGTTTTTTCAATGACGATAAATACCTGACAAAACTTAATTAGAGGGTAATTGTTGAATGATCTGCTCAATTTGTTTTAGTCCATTTAGCCTTGTATGACTTAATCGCTGTGCAATACCCAGTTGAGTAAAATAAGCGCTAAGGTCAAAATGACGTAGATCATCAGCATTTTGTTGTGCGATAGCTTGTAAAAGTATCCATAATAAACCGTTAATAACCCTTGCTTCGCTATAAGCAGTAAACTGAAAAGTGCGGTCAGTTTTTGCAATAAATTTAAACCATACTTTAGCTTCGCAACCGTAGATTTCTTGCATTTGTGCTAATTCTTCCTCACTAGGGCGAGGTAAATTCTTGCTCGCTTGAATAATTAAACGATAGCGAGTTTCCCAATTTTCTGCTTGGCGAATTTGTTCAATTAAATTCATACTTCCCCTAATAATTGTAAACTTTTATCTAATGCCGCAAAAAAACGCTCAATATCCTGTTGATGATTATAAGGCGCTAAAGATAGACGCAATGTGGCTGATTGTCCTAAACGGGCTAAATAAGGTTGAGCACAATGTTCACCACTGCGTAAAGCAATATGTTGCTCCGCCAGTAAGGTGGCTAAGTCAGCACAATGGATATGTTCAAAAATAAAACAAACCACTGTACTTGGCTGTGGCGAATTAAATAAACGACAAGCAGGATATTGAGCAAGTTTAGCTTTTATTTGTTCCGCAAGAGCAATAGCATATTGTTCTGCTTGGTAAAAATCAAATTGTTGTAGCCAAGCCAATACGGCATTAAAACCAATCACTGCGGCAATATTTGGCGTGCCTGCCTCTAATTTATAGGGTAATGGGGCAAAATCTATATGTTGCTTGGACACTTTTTCAATCATTTTACCACCATAGCATAAAGGTTGTAATAAATTAAGGCTGGTTAATTTACCACTTAAAACCCCAAGCCCATTCGGTCCATACAATTTGTGAGCAGAAAAAGCCAGAAAATCCGCATCAAGTTCAGATAAATTAATCTGTTTATGACTAATAGCTTGTGCGGCATCAATCAGAATTAAGGCTTGTGAATTGGTACGAATAATGGGAATAAGCTGTTTGAGTGGCTGTTCTGTACCAGTAACATTTGAAATATAATTTAGGGCAACGAGCTTGGTACGCTGGTTTAAGGCTTGTTTTAATTGTTGCGGATCGATTAACCAATTATCTTGTAAGGATAAAATAATTAATTTTGCACCGCACTTTTTAGCAATGGCTGACCAAGTAACAAAATTAGCGTGATGATCCGCTTCACTAATGATAATTTCATCGCCCGCTTGTAATTGTGGCAATAAACCATAAGCCACTATATTAATGGCTTGGGTCGTACCTGAAGTCCAAATAATCGCTTGTGGACTTTCTGCTCCAATAAAATCCGCACAGCGTTGGCGAGCTTGTTCATAGAGATAGGTTTGCTGTTCATCATATTGACTACGATGCACCGAGCCTGCCGATTGGTAAAAAGCCACTGTTGCATCAATTAATGCTTGAGGCTTTAAACTGGTTGCCGCCGAATCTAAATAACTTGTGGTTTGATTTTGTTGTAAATAAGGGAAATGCTGACGAAATTGTTCAACATCAAATTGCATAGCCTATTTTCCTTTTGTTTTCTTTGCTTGTTGTTGACGCCAAAGGCTAGGGGGCTGTGGCGATTTATCTTGCCATAACCCTAGCTTTTTTTGTTGGGCTTGTTGCTGTGCTTTAATATAAGCGGGATTACGCACATATTGATGATAAGCCCAAGCCATACCTTGTTGTACCATTATTAAATTAATATTTTGCCCTCGGCCATTGTACACTGTCGCTAAAGTACGCTGATAGCGATCATAACCTGCAATGGATAATTTAACCTGCTTTTTATAAATAAGTTGTGCGAGAGTCTGGCGTGCTTTATTACCAAAGGCTTGCTTACGTTCAGGTGCATCAATTTCTGCCAGTCTTACTTTGATGCTTTTCTTATTTGCCAATAAACAGCTAAAGGTATCACCATCGGATATTTTAACAACGTAGCACTGTAATTGCCGATTAGCCTGTGCTGAATGGCTAATTACGCAAGCCAAACCAAGCAAGAAACAAGATGAATAACAAGAAATGCGATGAAAAGATTTAATTAAGATCAAAAATTTATGTAATAACATTCACATCAATACCAAAATAAGAGTAAAATTATTTTATAAAATTTATCAAGATTTTTTAAAGGTGTTTCAATGAGAAGAAAAATCCTTGATTTATGTCGTTCCTTGGCGATTTTATATCTTATGCTATTTTTAGGCAAGGCTATTGCTTACCTTGTTCCCATTGGCGTACCTGCCAGTATTTGGGGGTTATTACTATTATTTACGGCGTTATGTTTACAAATTATCAAACTAGAATGGCTTTATTTTGGTGCAGGATTATTTATTCGTTATATGGCGCTACTTTTTATTCCTGTGAGTGTTGGCGTAATTAAATATTCAGATTTATTATTTTCCCAAGCCAAAGCCTTACTTATTCCCAATATTGTCAGCACCATTATTACCTTGATTTTTATTGGTCTATTATCAGATTATTTATTTTCACGCACTTCATTTAAACATCTTAGAAAAAAAGTGTTAAAAAGACGCTTAAAATTAACCGTAAAATAGGGGGAAAGAATAATGGAATATCTTATTTATGCTTATACCTTGCTCACTATTGCGGTTTTTGCCCTTGCAATTAAAATTAATCGCCATTGGAAGTCATTGATTTTTAACTCTTTCATACTCAGTGTATTATTTCTTGTTTTGCTGTTGCTCTTAACAGGCATTTCTTATGATAGCTATATGATTGGGAATGCACCATTAAATCATCTCTTATCATTAGGCGTTGTTGCATTAGCCTTGCCCTTATATGAACAACTTCCTCAAATTCGCAAACAATGGCGAGCCATTTTATTGATTAGCTTTCTAGCAACCATTGTGGCGATGTTAAGTGGGGCAATAGTTGCTTTATCATTAGGGGCAAGTCCCGAAATTATTGCCACAATTTTACCTAAATCTGTAACAACACCGATTGCCATGGAAGTCGCTGGTAATATTGGCGGCGTAGTTGCGGTTACTGCGGTAAGCGTTGTTATTGCTGGCTTAATCGGATCGGTTTTTGGATATTTAATTTTGCGTAAAATGCGGATTAAATACCTTGAATCCATTGGATTAGCATTAGGATCTACGGCTCACGCACTTGGTACAGCTTCCGCAATGCAAGAAGATGTCAAAGCTGGAAGTTATAGTTCATTAGCTTTGGTGCTATGTGGCATTATGAGCTCTCTACTCGCTCCAGTGATGTTTAAAGTGATTTATTTTTTCTACTATGCTTAAATATAATCGTTGCAATTTAAAATAAGACAAGACGGCACGCCGAAGGCAATGCAAAGAGTACGGCGAGGTGTGCCAACCCTGTATTATTTTAAAGTGGGACGACTATAAAAAGGAAATAGACAAAAACCTTATTAATCTATTACCCTTAATACTGTTATATCCTAAAAAAATATCCTCAATCATTTATTCAAACTCTAATTCAACCGAATTTTCGCCCAACATATTTTCCAACTGAGTAAGCAGTTCATCAGTAGGGCGAATATACCATTGAATCCCTAGTTTGATTAAAGCTCTCCCCTGTGAACTTTGATAATAAATATGGATAGGTAATGTTCCCTCGCTATAAGGTTGAATAATGGATTTAAATTGTTTAATAAACGCTGGGGTAATTTGCTGTTCAGTAAGACAAATAGCTAAACTTTTTGCATAACGACTACGAGCTTCATCAAGGGTCATCAATTCTCGCACAGTCATTTTTAAGCCTTGCGTAAAATCATCAAAACTCACTTGCCCTGTGGCAATGACTACCGTATCTTTTTGCAATTTTTCGGCAAAATTATCAAGAGCTTCGCCAAAAAGGGTAATATCTAATCGTCCTGAACGGTCATCAAGAGTAGCAATACCTAATCGGTTACCTTTTTTCGTAACAGCAAAGCGAACATTCACTAACAACCCACTCACTGTGGTTAATTGTCCACGATAGTTCGGTACTAAATCTTTTAGACGCACAGGGCTATAATGAGAAAGTTCTTTGAGCAAACGGCTAATAGGGTGATTGGTAAAATATAAACCGAGGGTTTCTCGTTCGCCGTCTAAAATCACTTTCTCCGACCATTTTGGTGTATGAGCATAAGCAATTTCAACGTCTTCTGGGGATTCCGTTAATACACCAAACATATCCTGTTGCCCAATGGCGGCATCTTTAGCATGTTGATCTGAGGCTTTTAACGCATCTTCCAAATTTTTGGATAACGCCGCACGATGCGGTCCTAATTTATCAAAAGCCCCTGATAAAATAAGATTTTCAAAGGTGCGACGATTAATTTTTTTCAGATCAATTCTAGCACAAAGATCAAATAAATCCTTAAATACACCGCCCTTTTCACGAGCGGTAATCAATTCTTCAATCGGCCCTTCGCCAACCCCTTTAATTGCCCCAATACCATAGACAATTTCGCCATTATCGTTGACACTAAAATGATACTTTCCACGATTAATATCTGGCGGTAACACCTTAAGGTTCATACGCAAACATTCATCATACAGCCCCACAATTTTTTCAGTATTGTGCATTTCCGAGGTCATCACTGCCGCCATAAATTCCGCAGGATAATGGGCTTTTAGCCATAAGGTTTGATAAGATACCAAGGCATAAGCCGCCGAGTGGGATTTATTAAAGCCATAACCCGCAAATTTCTCCACTAAGTCAAAGATTTTCATGGCAAGATTGCCGTCTATGCCATTCTTGACTGCCCCCTCTTCAAAAACAGAACGTTGCTTTGCCATTTCCTCTGGCTTTTTCTTACCCATAGCTCGGCGTAATAAATCCGCTCCGCCAAGAGTATAACCCGCTAGCACCTGAGCAATTTGCATCACTTGCTCTTGATATAAAATAATACCATAAGTAGGTTCAAGAATGGGCTGTAACGATGGATGTTGATATTCCGCATCAGGATAAGAAATTTCTTCCTCGCCATGTTTACGGCGAATAAAATTATCCACCATACCTGATTGCAATGGACCCGGGCGAAATAATGCCACCAACGCGATAATATCCTCAAAGCAGTCTGGTTTTAACCTCTTAATCAAATCTTTCATACCACGAGATTCTAGTTGGAATACCGCCGTTGTTTCCGCATTTAATAATAATTTAAAGGATTCTTCATCATCTAATGCAATGGCATTAATATCCACTAAGGGCTTGCCCTCTTTGCTTAAGCGTTCATTCACCATATCCAATGCCCATTTGATAATGGTTAAGGTACGCAAGCCCAAGAAGTCAAACTTGACCAATCCTGCATATTCCACATCATTTTTATCAAAATGGGTAACGGGGTGTTTGCCCTCTGCATCACAATAAATTGGCGAGAAATCAGTAATGGTTGTCGGCGAAATTACCACGCCTCCAGCGTGTTTACCCGCATTACGCACCACGCCTTCGAGCTTTCTTGCCATATCAATCAATTCTTTGATTTCTTCGTCCGAATCATACACCACTTGTAACTGAGGTTCGGCATCAAAGGCTTTTGCCAATGTCATACCAGGGTCAGCTGGCACTAATTTGGCAATGCGATCCACAAAACCATAAGGGTGGCTCAATACACGTCCTACATCACGAATTACCGCTTTCGCCGCCATTGTACCAAAGGTAATAATTTGTGATACGGCATCACGTCCATACATTTCAGCAACGTGTTCAATTACCCTATCACGTCCGTCCATACAGAAATCTACGTCAAAATCAGGCATTGAAACCCGTTCTGGATTTAAGAAACGCTCAAAAAGCAAATCAAATTCAAGGGGATCTAAATCGGTAATTTTTAAGGCATAAGCCACCAAAGATCCTGCTCCCGAACCACGCCCGGGGCCAACTGGAATATCATTATCTTTTGACCATTGAATAAATTCCATTACGATCAAAAAGTAGCCCGGAAAACCCATTTGATTGATTACATCAAGTTCTACTTGTAAACGATCATCATATTCTTTTCGTCTTGCTAACCGCTCTTTTTCATCAGGAAATAAAAACGCCAAACGCTGTTCTAACCCCTCACGCGATTTTTTAATTAAAAACTCCTCTGTGGTTAGCTCGCCAGTGGGGAATTTCGGTAAAAAATATTCCCCTAGACGAATAGTAACATTACAGCGTTGTGCAATCAGCAAGGTATTTTCTAATGCCGAGGGAATATCGGCAAAAAGCTGGCACATCTCCTGTTCAGAGCGAAAATATTGCTGATTGCTATATAACTTAGGACGCTTTGGATCATCAAGGGTAAAGCCATCGTGAATAGCCACCCGAATTTCGTGCGCTTCAAAATCCTCCGATTGCAAAAAACACACATCATTGGTTGCCACTACGGGTAATTGATGCTGTTTAGCTAAGGCTAATGCCTCTTGAATATAGATTTCTTCTTCTGGCCGACCTGTACGCGTTAAGCTCAAATAAAAATGTTCTGGAAAAAATTCTTGATAAAAATCCACCGCACTTTGCACATCTTGAGGGTTATTCTTCAATAATTTTTTACCCACGTCCCCCATTCGTCCGCCAGATAAAATAATAATCCCCTCACGGTGTTGCACTAACCACTGCTGATCAATATAAGGCAAATCCGTATAACCACGCTGATAAGCCTTAGACAGCAACATAATAATATTTTGATAGCCCTGATTATTTTTTGCCAGCAAAGTTAATTCAAATCGCTCATCGCCTAATAATTCACTTTTGACTAGTACATCGGTACCAATAATGGGTTTAATCCCAGCTGATAAAGCCTCGCCATAAAAACGAACTAAGCCACAAAAATTGGTAAAATCCGTTAATGCCATTGCGACCATATTATTTTCTACACAGGTTTTTACCAAAGGTTTCACTTTGGTAATACCATTAACCATAGAAAAATCACTATGTACACGCAAATGAACAAAACGCGGTTGAGCCATAACAAATCCTTGATAAATAAAAAAGTGCGGTCTATTTTAGCGAAATTTTTTATAACAAAAAAGCGGAAACAAAATGGGCGAGAAGCTCGCCCATTGAAGAAAAGAAATTAAGAACGTTTCATGATTTCAAAAAATTCATCATTGGTTTTCGCCATCATTAACTTATCAATTAAGAATTCAATGGCTTCCACTTCACCCATAGGATTAAGAATTTTACGTAAGATCCACATTTTTTGTAATTCTTCTGGAGTGGTAAGCAGATCTTCTTTACGTGTGCCTGACGGATTGAAATCAATGGCAGGGAACACACGTTTTTCAGCGATTTTACGCGAAAGATGCAATTCCATATTCCCCGTACCTTTAAACTCTTCAAAGATCACTTCGTCCATTTTTGAACCAGTATCCACCAAAGCAGTGGCAATAATGGTCAAGCTACCGCCCTCTTCCACATTACGCGCAGCCCCAAAGAAACGCTTAGGACGATGCAAGGCATTAGCATCAACCCCACCAGATAAAATTTTCCCAGAAGCTGGCGTAACCGTATTATAGGCACGAGCCAAACGCGTAATAGAGTCTAATAAAATGACAACATCTTTTTTATGCTCCACTAAACGCTTGGCTTTCTCAATCACCATTTCTGCTACTTGTACATGGCGAGAAGCAGGTTCATCAAAAGTAGAAGCAATCACTTCCCCTTTCACTGAACGTTGCATTTCCGTTACTTCCTCAGGACGTTCATCGATCAGTAATACCATTAGCACACATTCTGGATAATTATGGGTAATGCTCTGAGCGATATTTTGAATTAACATGGTTTTACCTGCTTTAGGGGGAGCAACAATCAAACCACGTTGTCCTTTACCAATCGGCGAAGCTAAATCTAAAATACGAGCAGTTAAATCTTCCGTTGAACCATTACCTCGCTCCATACGCAAGCGGTCATTAGCATGTAATGGGGTTAAGTTTTCAAAAAGGATTTTACTACGGGAAACTTCTGGACGGTCATCATTAACCCGATCCACTTTTAATAAGGCAAAATAACGTTCCCCTTCTTTCGGCGGGCGAATTTTACCTTCAATGGTATCGCCAGTACGCAAATTAAAACGGCGAATTTGGCTTGGCGATACATAAATATCATCAGGTCCTGCTAAATAAGAACTATCACTTGAACGCAGGAAACCAAAACCATCAGGCAAAATTTCCAACACACCTTGCCCAAAAATGTCTTCACCACTTTGAGCATGTTGTTTTAAAATCGCAAAAATAATGTCTTGTTTACGTAAACGAGCTAAATTTTCCAAGCCCATTTGTTCTTCACCAATTTTCACAAGATCAGGAACTGGTGTATTTTTTAATTCTGTAAGATTCATAATTGAGGGTTATTGAGTTGATTAATGATTGTTAATATAAAGAATTGGTTAGGTAAGTTTTTAACTGGGCTAAAGTTACCATTAATTACCCACGCTGTCCAGTTTTTATCATCATAAAAAATAAAATATTATTATAAATTAATCAAAATTGGCAACTTGAATAAAATACAAGCAAAAAATTAAATATGATTTAATAAATACACTGTGGTACTTATAAAATTCTATTGCTACTCATTATAATTGCCCCTTATATAGGGGCAAATACACATTGCACTCAAGTAAAAATTAACCACCAGCCAATTTTACCTTAAAGCCTTTTTGTTCTAAGAGCTGTTTTAAAAGCTCACGCTTTTCCCCTTGAATTTCTATGTTAAAACCTTTTACTGCACCACCGCAACCACAACGCTTTTTCAACTCGGAAGCCAGTTTTTGCAATTCCGTTTCATTTAAATCTAGCCCTGTAATCACACTCACGCCATTGCCTTTTCGTCCACTTACTTGACGTTGAATTCGCACAATACCGTCCGTTTTCGGTTTTTCTGGCTGAGGTTTTTGCGCTTTTATCCTGCCTGTTTGCGTAGAATAAACTAACTCATTAGTCATCATTATCCCTTTATAGTAAGTTAATTTAACGATTGGTTAATTTTCTTCAATACCGCAACAGGATCCGTTGATTGAGTAATAGGACGTCCAATCACTAAATAATCCGAACCAGCTTGAATTGCCTCTAATGGGGTCATAACACGCCGTTGATCGGCAAAATCACTTCCCTCAGGGCGAATACCGGGGGTAACCAATTTAAAATCTGCGCCACATTGTTCACGCAAAATCGCCACTTCTTGTGGTGAACAAACTACACCATCTAATTCAGCTCGCTGACATAATCTGGCTAAACGAATGACTTGCTCCATCGGCGAGGTATTGATACCAATTTGCAATAAATCCACATCTTCCATACTGGTTAATACGGTTACAGCAATTAATAACGGTGCATCTTTACCATAAGGCTCTAGAATTTTTTTTGCGGTTTCCATCATTCGCAAACCACCACTCGCATGTAAATCAACCATCCAAACACCTAAATCTGCCGCAGAACGTACCGCTCTTGCCACTGTATTTGGAATATCATGATATTTTAAATCTAAAAAAACCTGAAAATGACGTTTATGTAGTTGTTTAATGAACTCTGTACCTAAAGTAGTAAACATTTCTTTGCCAACTTTTAAGCGACATAAACTTGGATCGATTTGATCAACAAGCGCTAAGGCTTCACGTTCTGTTTCATAATCTAACGCAACAATAATTTTGCTCGACATAATTTACCCCGTTGTTTAAGACTAATTTTCAATAGTTTGTACTGGTTTAATGGTTTCCCACTGACGACAAGATGGACAATACCACATCAATTTATGGCTACGATAACCGCAATTCGTACAATGATAAGCAAAATTTTGTCTAATTCGCTCATTTACCATATTATGCAATAAAATCAAACTTTCCTTACCACTTCCTGCTTCTGCTTCATCAATTTGATATTGGATAAAGCGGTAAAATAAATTCATACTTGGTAAACGACTAAGCTGTTGATAAAGTTTTGCTTGAGCGGCCGATTTTCCATCTTTAGCTTCAATTAAATCTGTTAAGGCGAGTATGACATCACTGTTCGCACATTGTTGACTTGCTCGGATAAGAAATAACTCAAAATTATCAATTTGCTGTAACTGCTGGTAACAGGATTTTAACTCCTCTAAAACTTCACCAATATAAGCTGAATTTTGCGATAAAATTTTTTCAAAATATTGTACCGCACTTTGATAATCTCGCTGATTAATGGCTAATTTCGCCAATAATATTGAGGCTCTTGCGCAACTATTTGACACATTCAACGCCTCTAACAATAACTTTTCCGCTTGTTCAGGTGCTGATTCAAATAAACTAAAAGCATATTCGCAATAATAATGTGCAAGCTCAATATTATTTTGTTTAGGGGCAATAATAGCAAGTTTTTCCGCCACATTAATGGCTTTTTCCCACTCTTTAGTTTTTTGATAAATACGCGCTAATTGTTGTAACGCACCTTCAGCAAAATCTGGTTCATCAACTAATAAAATATACAAATTTTCGGCTCGATCATAAAACCCTACGGTCAAAAAATCCTTAGCAAGCTGTTGCTTGGCTAATAATTTTTGTTCAAAGCTATAATCTGGGCTACGATCCAAGGCTTGATGAATACGTAATGCACGATCTACTTCACCACGAGAACGAAATAAGTTACCTAAAGTCAGCTCAGCCTCAAAACGAGAGCCTGTATCAATTTCATTTTCTGATTGTTGCTTTTGCAACATAGCCAAAAAGAGATCAACTGCTTTTTCCTGTTGATTTGAAAGTAAAAGGTTTACCCCCGTTACATAATCTCGAGAAATTTTATTACTAATATCTTCCTGATCCTTTTTTGCACTACGATGCCCCATATACCAACCATAAGCCACCGCTATTGGCAAAAGCAGAAACAGCAATTCAAGCATATTATTCAGCCTTGCGCACAGGAGTTAATTCACTAATTTGTTGGGCTTGACGTTTAACTTGACGTTGTAGGCTAATATTTTTGAATTTTAATTTGAGATAGAAAAAACCTGTAATTAACCAACCAAGAATTAATCCCAAACCAAATAACAAGGCAACCAGTGTTGATAACTGGAACTGTTGTTGCGCAATAAGATAGTTAAAACTGATCACTTGATCATTGTTAGCCCCAATAGTAACAGCAACTAAAACAATAGCTAAAACAATAATCAATCCTAAAATATACTTTAACATTGGTCTTTCACCCCTTAATCCAAAACTACGCCATTCATTATGCCAAAAATACACCATAGGTTATAGCAAAATTTTTTAGAAAAATAAAATACGTATGATATAACACATAAAATAAAGCATATAAAAGGCGAATATTTCATTCGCCTTATTAACAAAAAAACCGTCAATGTATTATTGATTAACGAAATTCTCGCCTAATTCAATATCTGCTCGCAATGTGGCTAACATATTTTCTAAAGCTGTTTGCTCAAATGTACTTAATGAACCAACTGGTAAAATTTCTTCTACCCCTTCTTTACCTAAACGCACAGGTTGAGCAAAGAAACGGGCATATTCGCCATTACCTTCCACATAGGTACATTCAACAACAGACTCACCACTTAAGCCTTTCACTAAAGAACGAGCAAAACGTGCGGCGGCTTGAGCCATTGACAAGGTGGCAGATCCCCCGCCAGCCTTGGCTTCTACTACTTCTGTTCCAGCATTTTGAATACGCTGAGTTAATGCGGATACTTCTTCATCGCTCCAATTTACACCATTCACTTGGGATAATAATGGTAAAATTGTAACACCTGAATGCCCGCCAATAACAGGTACATTTACCTTATCAATATCCAACCCTTTAAGCTCAGCCACAAAAGTTTCCGAACGCAATACATCTAAAGTCGTTACGCCAAACAATTTACGTTTATCATAGACCCCTGCTTTTTTCAACACTTCAGCCGCAATAGCAACAGTCGTATTCACAGGATTGGTAATAATCCCCACACAGGCTTTTGGGCAAACCGTTGCAATTTTTTCCACTAAATTACGTACAATTCCCGCATTAATGTTAAATAAATCGGAACGATCCATGCCTGGCTTTCTTGCTACTCCAGCAGAAATTAACACCACATCAGCACCTTGTAATGCTGGTGTTGGATCTTCGCCTGCAAACCCCACGACCTTTACTGCGGTAGGAATATGACTCACATCAGCCGCAACCCCCGGTGTAATAGGGGCAATATCGTATAAAGATAATTCTGAACCTGATGGTAATTGTAATTTTAATAATAATGCTAATGCTTGACCAATACCACCTGCGGCACCTAAAACGGCAACTTTCATAGAAGACTCCTTTAATAATTAATCATTAAGACACACAGGGTTATAGTGTAAAATGGCAAGCAATGAAATTCAACGAGATTAATTCAATATTGCGATCTAGTGCAAATTTTCGCAATAATTTTTTCTTTACTAGGCAAAATTTTTAACTTTTTATTGCTATTTTCTGCATTTTTATGCAAAATTTATGCACTTTTGATTAATAGAACTTGGCTAATTTTATGTCAGATAAACTTGATAATCTACAAACGGCATTTAAACATTTATTATCTCAACAACGTTTTGGCTCACAAAGCGAAATCGTCAATGCTTTACAGGAACTTGGTTTTAGCCAAATTAATCAATCCAAAGTTTCACGTATGCTAACCAAATTTGGCGCTGTACGCACCCGTAATAGCCGTATGGAAATGGTCTATTGTTTACCCGCTGAACTTAGTGTCCCCAATACCAGTAGCCCATTAAAAAATCTTGTATTGGATATTGACTATAATGCCATGTTAATTGTAGTAAAAACCACCCCGGGTGCCGCTCAATTAATTGCCCGTTTATTAGATTCATTAGGCAAAACTGATGGTATTTTAGGTACAATCGCTGGCGATGATACCATTTTCATTACGCCAACTAAAGAAACAAAAATAGAGCAACTAATAACAAACATTCAACAGCTTTTTGATAACTCATTATAAGAAAAAATGATGAAAGTCTTTATCACTGGTGCAACAGGATTAGTTGGGCAACAGCTTACTAAACGCTTACTCCAACAACAATATCAAATCACAATATTGACACGCTCAGCCCAAAGAGCCAAACAATTATTTGCCGATAAAGTGAGCATTTGCACCAATCTCACTGATTATCAAAACTTTAATACTTTTGATGCCATTATTAATTTAGCAGGCGAACCTATTTTTCAACATTATTGGACAAATAAGCAAAAACAAAAATTAACTGATAGTCGTGTTCAACTCACACAACAATTAGTACAACGCATTAATCAAAGCCAAACACCACCTCATACATTTATATCAGGATCAGCAATGGGTTACTATGGGGATTGTGGTCAACAAAAAATAGATGAAAACACCAAAAATGGCGATCAATTCCCCGCTCGACTTTGCCTACAATGGGAACAAACAGCTTGCAATGCCCAAACACGAGTATGCTTACTACGAACAGGCATTGTACTAGCAAAACAAGGCGGTGCATTAAAAGCAATGCTCCCTCTCTATCGTGCTGGCTTGGCAGGCAAACTAGGTAACGGAAAACAATATTGGGCTTGGATCAGCCTTGAAGATATGGTCAATGGTATTCTTTTTCTATTACATAATCCCAACTGCCAAGGCAGTTTTAATATGGTTTCACCTTATCCCGTAACCAATCAAGAATTTAATCGTATATTAGCCCAATTCGTCAAACGCCCAGCAATAATAACCGTACCTCGTTGCTTACTAACATTGCTCTTAGGCGAACGTGCACAATTATTATTAGATAGCCAAAAAGCTTATCCCATGAAATTGCTATCCATGGGATTTCAATTTAGTTATCCTAAATTGAAATTAGCATTACCAAAAATTTTGGCGAAAGATTAAAAAATACAAAACATTTTCTACGATTTATCAAATTTGAGCTTACCGCCATAATTGGATTTCCAACATTAGGTTATATCGTCCCCCACAAATTTCCGCTATAATAAGCAAATTTTGACAAAGTAATTGAGGTTTTTTTATGACTCCTGTTGTTGCATTAGTTGGGCGACCTAATGTGGGAAAATCCACGTTATTTAACCGTTTAACCCGAACTCGAGATGCGTTAGTGGCTGATTTCCCTGGATTAACCCGAGATCGTAAATATGGGCAAGCACATATTGCAGGTTATGATTTTATTGTGATAGATACAGGGGGCATTGATGGCTCAGAACAAGGTGTCGAAGAGAAAATGGCTGAACAATCGTTATTAGCGATTGAAGAGGCTGACGTAGTGCTATTTTTAGTGGACGCACGAGCAGGGCTAACTTCCGCAGATATTGGTATTGCACAATATTTACGCCAACGGCAACAAAAGAAAACTGTCTTAGTGGCGAACAAAACTGATGGCATTGATGCTGACTCACATTGTGCTGAATTTTATCAATTAGCCTTAGGAGAAGTAGTACAAATCGCTGCCTCACAAGGACGAGGAGTAAATCAATTAATGGAAAATGTGCTTGCACCATTATTTGAGCAACAAGCACAACCAACCCAAAGTGCGGTGCAAAATGAAGAAAATTTTGAACTTGCATCACAACAAGATGAATGGGAACAGGAATTTGACTTCCACAATGAGGAAGATAGCCAACTGTTAGATCAAGTCCTAGCAGATGAATATCAACATGATGAAAATAAAAATATTAAAATCGCCATTGTCGGTCGCCCCAATGTAGGCAAATCTACACTAACTAACCGTATCTTAGGGGAAGATCGTGTTGTAGTTTACGATATGCCGGGCACCACTAGAGATAGCATTTATATTCCAATGGAACGTGATGGTCAACAATATACCTTAATTGATACCGCTGGCGTGCGTAAACGTGGCAAAGTAACCTTGACCGTAGAAAAGTTTTCAGTAATAAAAACATTGCAAGCAATTCAAGATGCCAATGTCGTATTACTCACTATTGACGCACGCGAAGGCATTTCTGACCAAGATTTATCTTTATTAGGTTTTATTTTAAATGCTGGACGTTCGCTTGTGATTGTCGTCAATAAATGGGACGGCTTAGATCAAGATATTAAAGATCAAGTAAAATCAGAATTAGATCGCCGATTAGATTTTATTGATTTTGCCCGTATTCATTTTATTTCAGCTTTACATGGCAGTGGCGTAGGTAATTTATTTGAATCAATTCAAGAGGCTTATGCTTGTGCTACGCAAAAAATGACAACTTCAATGCTGACACGCATTTTACAAATGGCAACAGATGAGCATCAACCACCTATGGTAAGCGGTCGTCGTATTAAATTAAAATATGCTCACCCAGGTGGTTATAATCCCCCTATTATTGTTGTACATGGCAACCAAATTGAACGATTACCAGATTCTTATAAACGTTATTTAACCAATTATTATCGCCGCAGTCTAAAAATTATTGGTAGCCCAATTCGTTTATTGTTGCAAGAAGGCAGTAACCCTTTCGCAGGAAAGCGTAATACCTTAACCCCAACTCAGCTACGCAAACGCAAGCGATTAATGAAGTTTATTAAGAAATCCAAAAAATAGAAAGAGTTGCTATTATCAAATCTGCTGATAATATTATAGGGACTGGAATAGATTAATTCTCTATCATAACTACTAATCTAATACAGCCCCTGATTTTATATAATATATAGCCGTCCCTCTTTAAGATAATACAGCCTCGCCGTACTATCTGTACTATCTTTGGCGTACTGGCTTGTCTTATTTTAAATTGGAACGGCTCTATTAAATAGAGAAAATTTATATGTACTCAAAACAAAAAAGCCATGTTATTCAACATGGCTTTTTGTCCTAAATAAAGCTAAACTTCTTTCTTCTAATTTAATTAGAGTTTGTCTGCGTGTTGTTTTAAGTAGCTTGCTACGCCTTCAGGGTTATCTTTCATTCCCTCTTTGCCTTTTTCCCATTGTGCTGGGCAAACTTCGCCATGTTCTTCATGGAATTGTAAAGCATCAACCATACGTAACATTTCATCAATGTTACGACCTAAAGGTAGATCGTTAACCACTTGATGACGAACAACACCATGTTTATCAATTAAGAATGAAGCTCGTAATGCAACACCTGCTTCTGGGTGTTCAATACCATAGGCTTTAGCAATTTCGTGCTTAACGTCTGCAACTAAAGCATATTTAACTTCACCAATACCGCCTTTGTCTGTTGGAGTTTTACGCCAAGCATTGTGGCTAAATTGAGAGTCAATAGAAACACCAATAACTTCTACACCACGTTTAGCAAATTCTTCATAACGATGATCAAAAGCAATTAACTCTGATGGGCAAACGAAAGTAAAGTCTAATGGGTAAAAGAAAATAACAGCTGCTTTGCCTGCAACATGTCTTTTAAAATTAAAATTGTCAACGATTTCACCGTTGCCTAATACCGCTGCTGCATCAAAATCAGGGGCTTCACGTGTTACTAATACCATAGTAAAAATCTCCTCGTTAAGTTAAATATTTCTGCCGACAAAATGGCAGTGTGGATATTGTAGAGAAGATAATTTTCCTTGAATAGTTGTTTTTATCTATTAAATCAATTATTTTAATCTAATGAACGAATAGGATAAAAACGAGGTAATGATGACAAAAATAACGAATTTTTCTACCGCACTTATTCATAGTGGACGTCATAAGAGGGTTACACAAGGGAGCGTAAATCCTGTTGTACAACGTGCGTCTTCATTGATTTTTGATAATTTGGCTGACAAAAAACAGGCAACCATTAATCGTGCTAAAGGTGGATTATTTTATGGGCGGCGAGGCACATTAACCCATTTTGCCTTGCAAGAGGCAATGTGTGAATTAGAGGGAGGTGCTGGTTGTTATTTATTTCCCTGTGGAGCTGCTGCGGTAAGCAATAGTTTATTAGCCTTTGTTCGTACAGGTGATCATATTTTGATGACGGGGGCGGCTTATGAACCCACTCAAGATTTTTGTAATAAAACCTTAAAAAATTTTGGGGTAGAAACCAGTTATTATGATCCGCTTTGTGGTGAACAAATCGCTCAACTTGTTCGTCCTAATACTAAAGTGCTTTTTTTGGAAAGTCCAAGTTCGCTGACTTTTGAAGTTCCCGATATTCCAAGTATCGTTAAAAGTGTGAGATCCATTAATCCTGATATTGTAGTGATGATTGATAATACTTGGTCAGGAGGGCTTTTGTTTAACGCATTACAATATGATATTGATATTTCTATTCAAGCTGGAACAAAATATTTAGTTGGGCATTCTGATGTGATGATAGGTACTGCGGTAGCAAATGCACGTTGTTGGGATCAATTACGAGAAAATGCTTATCTTATGGGGCAAATGGTTGATGCTGATAGTGCCTATATGACAGCAAGGGGATTGCGTACCTTAGCAGTGCGCTTAAAACAGCATGAACAAAATGGTATTGCCGTAGCAAATTGGCTTGCTCAACAACCTATGGTAAAAGCGGTTTATCACCCTGCTTTGGCTAGTTGTCCGGGACATGAATATTTTAAACGGGATTTTAATGGCTCAAGTGGATTATTTTCTTTTGAATTACAGCAAAAACTTTCACAAACTCAACTTGAAGCATTTATGAATAATTTTAAATTATTTAGTATGGCTTATTCTTGGGGAGGCTATGAGTCGTTAATTTTATTTAATCAACCTGAAGAGATCGCCAAAATTCGTCCTAATATTGACCGCACTTTAAGCGGAACATTAATTCGTGTACATATTGGTTTAGAAAATGTTGATGATCTTATTGCTGATTTAGACGCAGGTTTTGCACGTTTAACTTCAACAGATTAACCTAGATAAAAACCCCATTTATTGCGAATAAATGGGGTTGGTTGTTTATGTTATGCTACCTTATTTTACCAAAATCGGTTGCTCTTCCGTTTCTGATTCAATTTGACATTCCCCCATGACGAGGCAAGATTCAAACATACTACGGGCAATTTCTCTTGGACCATGAATAACGACATCAGAACCATTTTCAAGCAAGGCTTCTTTTTCATCGCTATAAGTCGCATAAGAAATGGTTTTAATTTGTGGGTACTGCTCTTTTAAATGCTTGATAATATCAGCATTTTCATAAGCATTTGGTGTCGCAAAAATAACAAGTCTTGCGTCTTGTATTGCGGCTAAATCTAGCACACTAAAGTCTTTATCTTTTACTGTACCTAATATTGCATTAATGCCATCTTCATGCAATTTCTCCACTCTTGCACGAGAAGATTCAATTACCGCAAAATTGAGATCATTGTTTTTCATTTTATCTACAATAATGCTACCGATACGTCCTGCACCCACCAATACAATATGGTCTTGTAACACTAATGGCGATTGATGGAAATCTTCCTCAATGTCTTCTTTTTCTGGTACAGTCATTAAACTTTCTTGCTGTTCTTCAGTTTTGCTGGTGTATTTTTCTAAATAAGTAAATAGTACAGGATTAATTAAAATAGAAATAATCGATCCCGCAAGCACTAAGTTGCGTGCTTGTTCATCAAGTAAGTTAAGGGATACAGCTAAACCTGCAAGAATAAAAGCAAATTCACCAATTTGTGCCAAACTGATCGAAACAGTCAACGCCGTACGTTTTGGTTTTCTTAATAAACGTACCAATAAATATGCGGCGATAGATTTACCAAACACGATAATGATGACCGTCATTAATACAGAAATCGGCGATTGAATAAGAATACTTGGATTGAACAACATACCTACCGACACAAAGAATAATACCGCAAACGCATCACGCAATGGCAGGGTATCATTGGCGGCACGATGACTTAGTTCTGATTCATTTAAAATCATACCAGCAAAGAATGCTCCTAATGCAAAGGAAACATCAAATAAATGTACAGAACCATAAGCAATACCTAAAGCAATCGCCAATACTGAAAGGGTAAATAATTCTCTTGAACCTGTGGCTGCACTACGGGCAATTAACCAAGGAATCACACGTTTACCAATAATCAGCATTACTGCTACAAAAGCAATCACTTTACCAATGGTAATACTAAAATCCATTAGCATATCGTTAAAATTAGCATTTTCTTGTTGCAATACATCAGCAACAGCAGGTAATAATACCAATGCTAAAACCATAGCTAAGTCTTCTACAATCAACCAACCAATAGCGATTTTCCCCCGCAAGGTTTCAAGCAATTGACGTTCTTCTAAAGCTCTTAATAACACCACTGTACTTGCGGTGGATAAACAAAGACCAAAGACCAAACCACTAATGGTACTCCAACCTAAAAATACCGAGAAAATCCAACCAAAGACAATGGCGGTTAAAATTTGTAATAATGCACCAGGAATCGCTACCGCTTTAACTGATAAAAGATCCTTTAAAGAAAAATGTAATCCCACCCCAAACATCAGTAACATAACACCAATTTCTGAAAGCTCGTGAGCAATATGCAAATCGCCTTCAAATCCCGGTGTAAAAGGGCCAATTAAAATCCCCGCAAGCAAATAGCCCACTAAAGGGGAAAATTTAAAACGATTAGCAATCATACCTAACAGATAAGCAACAGCGAATCCAATGGCAATCATACTAATCAGCGGTGTAGATGTGTGCATAGAAACTCCTCTTAAACAAAAAAACTATTGAATAATGAATGATTTAGCAAAAAAGGTCAAGCATTAATAGAAAATTTATTAACCTATTTTTAATATTTTCTAACATAGTCGCAATAAAATTTATTTTTATATAAAACCTATCCAATTACTCCTCTAAGGTTTGTTCAATAAAGCAAACAATATTATATAAAATCTAATTGATTTTTTGATAAAAATTTCCACAATTTATTCCCTCATTGACTTGCAATAACCTATTAAAGTGCGGTATTTTTATTCATTATTTTTGTTAATCTCTATAAGGGGAAATCCAATGAAACTCTATGTATATGACCATTGCCCATTTTGTGTACGAGCCCGTATGATTTTTGGTTTTAAAAAGTTACCTGTTGATTTAATTATGGTACTTAATGATGATGAAAAAACGCCAGTAGATTTAATTGGTAAAAAAGCTGTTCCTATTCTCGTTACTGATGAAGGACGAGCAATGCCCGAAAGCCTTGATATTGTTCGCTATGTGGATAGCCATTATGGTGCAACAAAATGCCTTGCAGATCAGGTTAGACCAGAAATTGAAAACTGGCTAACAAAAGTAGGACAATATGTAAATTACTTATTGTTGCCCCGTTTTATTAAACTTGATTTGCCCGAATACCGAACTCAGGCCGCTATTGACTATTTTGTTAACAAAAAAACACAGACTATTGGCGATTTTGCTACACACGAAGCAAAAACCGCAGAATATTTACAACGATTAGAGCAAGATTTAGAGCAATTAGTGCCATTTATTGTTAATGAAGATGCAGCAAATGGTCATCTTTCTTATGAAGATATTCTATTATTTCCCGTACTACGTAATTTAACCTGTGTAAAAGGTTTAACTTTCCCTACAAAAATTGCTCAATACGTGGCAAATATGGCTGTTTTAAGCCGTATTGAACTTTATTATTCTAAAGCTTGTTAGAAATACCATTTGATACAAGACAGTGATTAAACTGTCTTGTATTTTAAGTGAAGATTCAAAATAACACCATATTCTATCATTTGCTCCCAAAGTGAGGTCTATTTCAAACTTTCAAAGATTTTTTCCGCTAAAGCTCTTGATATGCCTGGAACAGAGGCGATTTCATCAATACTGGCTTTTTTTACCCCTTGCATACCGCCTAAATATTTGAGTAGTGCTTGTCGCCGTTTCGCCCCCACCCCTGCAATCGTTTCTAAATTACTTTGCAGGAAATGGTTTTGTCGCTTTTTACGATGTCCGCTAATGGCGTGATGATGACTTTCATCACGAATATGTTGTATAAGGTGTAAGGCTAAACTGTCTGCTGGGAGATTAATTTCACGATCTTGTTTGCTTATAATCAAGGTTTCCAAACCAGCTTTTCGATCTACCCCTTTTGCTACGCCGATTAAGTGCGGTCGGTTTTTATCCCATTTTACCTTTAATTGAGCAAAAACCTGTAAAGCACGATTTAATTGCCCTTTTCCGCCGTCAATAAAAATCACGTCAGGAATTTTGTCGGGTTCTAAGGCTTTGTCATACCGCTTTTTCAGGGCTTGTTCCATAGCGGCATAATCATCGCCCGCTTGAATACTTGTAATATTAAAACGGCGATAATCTGACTTTAATGGACCTTCATGGTTAAATACCACGCAAGAAGCAACGGTTTGATTTCCCATGGTATGGCTAATATCAAAACATTCCATTCGCTGAATATTATCAATGCCTAATAATTGTTGTAGGGCTTGATAACGTTCTTCAAGTAAAGAAGTTTGTTTTAATTTGCTGACTAAGCTGGCTTTGACATTCATTTGGGCAAGCTGTAAGTATTTGCTTTTATCCCCTTTTACATTATCTTGAATATGTACTTTATGCCCTGCTTGCTCAGTTAATAATTGCTCTAGCATTGCCTTTTCGGGCAATTTTTGATCCACAATCACTTGATGAGGTACACTTCTGCCCTGATCCCCTTGTAAATAAAATTGCCCCACAAAGGTGGCGGTAAGTTCCGCTAAATCTGTATTTACTGGTACTTTAGGAAAATAGCTGCGATTACCTAAAATCTTGCCATGACGGATAAATAACACCTGTACACAAGCAATACCATGTTGGTAAGCCATGGCTAAAATATCCATATCATCTAGCCGTTCATTTGCCACAAATTGTTTTTCAATTACCGCTCGCACCGCTTGAATTTGATCCCTTAGACGTGCCGCTTGTTCAAATTGCAATGCTTGGCTCGCCTGTTCCATTTTATCAATTAAATGCTCTAATACTTGCTGATCTTTGCCTTGTAAAAATAGGCGAGCAAAATTCACTTGTTGGGTATATTCTTCATCACTCACATACCCTGCAACACAGGGGGCGGAACAACGTCCTATTTGATATTGTAAACAAGGGCGAGAGCGGTTGTTATAAACGGAATTTTCACATTGCCTCACCGGAAACAATTTTTGCAATAACGAGAGAGTTTCTCTTACTGCTCCGGCATGCGGATAAGGTCCAAAATATTCCCCTGCAATTTTTTTACTGCCACGATAAGCGGTAATACGTGGGTGGCGTTCTTTGGTTAATAAAATATAAGGATAGGACTTATCGTCACGCAACAAAACATTATAACGAGGTTGATACGCCTTAATAAAATTATGCTCAAGTAATAAGGCTTCGGTTTCTGATGAGGTAATGGTGATATCAATATGCCGAATGGCTGACACCAAGGCTTCGGTTTTTTTACTGGCTAAATTGGCACGAAAATAGCTAGATAGGCGTTTTTTTAAATCTTTTGCTTTACCCACATAAATAACCTGTTGTTTATCGTCATACATACGATAAACCCCAGGTTCATGGCTCACATTTTTGAGAAAGGATTTGGCATCAAACAACATAGATAATTGTTATACCGACAGATTTTTAGCCAAAATAGACCGCACTTTTGCTAAATCTTCTGCGGTATCTACCCCAACAGCAGGTTCAGCTAAGGCAAGCTCTGCATGGATTTTCTCGCCATACCATAACACTCGCAACTGTTCTAAAGACTCAATCTGTTCTAAAGCAGAGGGTTGCCATTGTACATATTGCTGAATAAAGCCTGCACGATAAGCATAAAGCCCAATATGGCGTAAATAATGCTCTGGTGGTAACGAAAGTTTGTTATCTGCTTGATTTAATTGGGCAAAATCATCACGATTCCAAGGAATTGCTGCTCGGGAAAAATATAAAACATAACCCTTGTGATCTAAAACTAATTTCACCACATTGGGGTTAAATAATTCTTCTGCCTGTTGAATTTTAACCGCTAAGGTTGCCATATTGACCTGAAATTTTTCTAAGTTTTTAGCCACTTGTTGAATAATAACAGGCGGAATTAAGGGTTCATCGCCCTGTACATTCACAATAATTTCGTCATCAGGCAAATTAAGTTGCTTAACCACTTCCGCTAATCGTTCTGTGCCAGAGTTATGTTGGGCAGAAGTCAAACATACTTCACATAAATCCTGCACTGCCTGTGCCACCTGTTGATTATCTGTCGCCACAATAACTCGTTTTGCACCTGATAATTTGGCTTTTTCCACCACATGGGCAATCATGGGTTTACCAGCAATATCTGCCAAGGGCTTCCCCGGTAAACGGGTTGAGGCATAACGAGCGGGTATTACAACGCTAAAAGATACGGACATTATTTGTTCTCCTGTTCAATATGATCTAATGGAATTGCCTGCTCCGCCAATAACACAGGAATCCCCTGTTTAATGGGGTAAGCCAAATGCTCAAAACGGCAAATCAGTTGTTGCTGTTGTTCATCATATTGCAATCGCCCTTGACAACGTGGGCAAGCAATAATTTCTAATAATTTGCTATTCATTGGTAATCCTTGATTTTTTGTTCAATTTTAGCCAATAACCCTTGAGTATCGCCCATTAATTGGGTTTCTACTGGCACATACCACCAATTTGCTTGTGCAAAGGATTGGCATTTAACCGCATCTTTTTCTGTCATCAATAAAGGGATATGTTTATCTTGTTCACTTAAATCCGTCCATTGAAAATGATGATGATCGCTAAAGGCTTGTTGCTTGATTAAATCAAGCCCTAATTGCTGTAACATTGTAAAAAAGCGTTGAGGATTGCCGATCCCTGCAATGGCAGCAACCTGCTTAAACTCGCTTAATAAACATTTTTCTTGTGTCCGTAAATTAATGGCATATTGTGGTTTAAGTTGCATCACAAACTGGCTATATGGATTGGCTTGCCCATTCGCCACCACAAAATCCACTTGTTGCAAGCGAGAAGGCAATTCACGCAAGGGACCAGCAGGCAATAAAAAACCATTACCAACTCCTAATTGACTATCCATAACCACAATTTCAATATCTCGTTGTAAGGCGTAATGTTGTAAACCATCATCGCTAATAATCACGTCTAAGGCAAACTGTTGCGTCAGTAATTCAATGCTCTGTTGCCGATTAGGGGAAATACACACAGGCACGCCTGTTCGTTGTGCTAATAATACAGGTTCATCGCCAACTAGCTCAGGCGATGAATTTGCCTGTACTAAAGCAGGAAAATCCTTGGTTTTTGCCCCATAACCACGAGAAATAATCCCCACTTGATAGCCTAACTGTTGTAAATGTTGTACCAGCCAAATGGTTAAAGGGGTTTTTCCATTACCTCCCACTGAAAGATTACCCACCACCACAATAGGCAATTTGGCACGATAAGAACGAAAACAGCCGTAGCGAAATAATTGACGGCGAATAACACTTACAAGCCAAAATAGCCCAGCTAGGGGCAAGAATAACCAAGCGAATATTGAACGAGAATACCAAAATTTCATTATGCTTTTTGACCAAATTGCATTTGATGTAATTGATGATACAAGCCATTCATCGCTAGCAAGGCTTGATGCGTTCCTCGCTCTTTCACTTCACCATGTTCAATCACAAGAATTTCATCGGCTTTTTCAATGGTTGACAAGCGATGAGCAATAACTAATACAGTACGCTCTTGCTGAATTTGCTCTAATGCTGCTTGAATGGCTCGTTCTGACTCTGTATCTAAAGCCGAGGTAGCTTCATCAAGAATTAATACTGCGGCATCACGCAATAATGCCCTTGCAATGGCTAAACGCTGACGTTGTCCCCCCGATAAACTTGCACCATTCTCGCCAATAACCGTATCTAACCCCTCTGGCAGCTTTTCAATAAATTCCATAGCATGAGCAGCTTTAGCGGCTTTAATAATATCCTCTCGGCTATATTTATCAGTGGCGGCATAAGCAATATTATTGGCAATGGTATCGTTAAATAAATGCACCTGCTGTGAAACAATGGCACAATGGGAACGTAAATTAGCTAGCCGATAATCCTGAATATTTACGCCATCTAATAAAATTTCGCCTTGTTGTACATCATAAAATCTTGGTAATAGGTTAGCAATGGTGGATTTACCTGAACCTGAACGCCCAACTAAGGCAACGGTTTTGCCTGCTTCAATCTCAAAACTCACATTAGCTAAGACAGAGATATTTTTCCCCTCATAACTAAAGCTCACTTGATTAAAGCGTACATGACCTTTTACTTTTTGTTGTTCATATTGTCCTGTATCTTTCTCTATGGGTAAATCTAAAATCGCAAATAAAGTCTGACAAGCCGCCATACCTCGCTGAAAAGAAGCATTAACATTGGTTAAAGATTTTAATGGACGCATCATTGCTAGCATAGACGAAAAGACTACCGTAAATGCCCCTGCGGTTAAATTTTGATTCATAATCTCTGGCAAGGTTGCAAGATACAATACCGCCGCTAAAGCAAAAGAGGCGATAATTTGCACCACAGGATCTGAAATGGCATCAGCTACCATCACTTTCATTCCCTTACGCCGCATATCATTGCTCACATGGCGAAATTTTTCTTCCTCAATTTTTTGCCCACCAAAAGACAACACTTCTTTATGCCCTTTTAGCATTTGTTCGGTGGTTGAGGTTAACGTCCCCATAGAATTTTGCATATTTTTCCCTAAACGGCGGAAATGCTTAGACACAATACGAATTAATACCGCAATAATTGGCCCAATAATAAAGAGGACAATAGAAAGCTGCCAACTGGTATAAATCATCACGCCTAATAAAGAAAGAATATAGGCTCCCTCTCGCACAATGGTAACTAAAGAATGGGAAGAAGAATTGGCAACCTGCTCGGAATCATAGGTAATTCTTGATAATAAAGATCCTGTGGTATTTTTATCAAAAAAACTGGCTGGCATATACATTAAATGTTTAAAAATATGACGGCGTATGGTCATCACCACTTTACCTGATACCCAAGCCAAACAATAAGTGGAAATAAAACTGGTAATTCCCCGCAATATGATTAAAAATACAACGACTACCGCCATCATACGCAAAAAGTCGGTTTCAGCCTTACCAAAACCTTCATCAAGTAAAGGTTTTAGCATAGAAATCAACCCTGCATCGGTCAACGCATTTAATATTAATGCAATGCCCGCCGCCACAATACCTAACTTAAAAGGTGCAATAATTGGCCATAAACGTTTAAATGTCTGCCATGTGGAAAAATCGTTATCCTGCATAATCACTCGTCTTTTATCAATAAATCGGCACATTGTACCTTTATTTACTCGGTTCTCCAATGATTATGCGATACCAAGGGGAAAATTTATCCCTTGCCGTTTTTATTTCAAATCGATCAGTATAAAAAAATACGGAGATTTGCCCATCTTGTGCGGTATTAAAAACCTGAATTTTATGACGTATTAATCGTTCAATAACCTGCTTATTGGGTAATCGCCAAGGATTCCAGCGTCCACTGGAAATTAATGCCACTTGTGGTTTCGTACGTCCTAATAATAATTCACTGGTTGAAGTTTGGCTGCCATGATGCCCCACTTGCAGAATATCTATGGGGGCTGTAATTTGCTCAATAAATTCACGCTCTGCAGTAATATCAGCATCTCCCGTTAATAACACTGAATAACGTCCATCATCAATTAATAACACACAAGAATCCTTGTTATTCGCTCTTGCCACTATTTGCGGTGGCGATAAGGCTTGCAAGGTTAATCCCTGCCAATGCCAAGTTTTACCACGATAACAAGGATCAACATCCTGAGTTTGATAAAAAAATGTTGAAGACTGGATCAATTTAAGGCTTGGAAATGCCTTAAGTAAAGTTGGCACACCCCCAGCATGATCATTATCATCATGGCTCACAATCAATTTTTCTAGTTGAATACCTTGCCGAAATAAATAAGGCAAAATTTCAAGGCTTGCCATATCGCCACCTTGCCAACTTGCCCCACTGTCGTACAAAATAGCTTTATTATTTTTTACTAATAAAGTCGCTTGCCCCTGCCCTACATCAAGGGTTTCCAATCGCCAATGGGGTTTTGTGATAAGCTCCTTAAGCCATTGCCCCCCACAATATACAACCAAACTGACACAGGCAATATACACATAGGTTCGTGTAATAGGGGATAAAGCACGTTCTGAGGATAAACCAAGGGGAAAACACCGCTTGGGTTGCCAAGGGAAATTAGGCTTGGCTAAACGCCGAGGATATTGGTAAACCCAATAAACACAACTGGCTAACCATAAAGCACAAAGTGCGGTCAAAAATAAAATTATTTTTTGCGATAAAAATAACCAGCCACCTTGCCAATAAGCAATCCCTTGATTAATCAATAGCACCAATTCATTTGCCCAATACCAACTGGCAAAAAGTCCCTCTGTGAATGTCGCAAATAGCACTAAGGGAACTAATAACAAGCTATAAAAAGGTACAGCCATTAAATTAGCCCAAAAACTATATAGCGAAAAGCCATGAAAAATCGCTAATTGGATTGGTGTAAATAAGCAAAATAAACCAAATTGTAAGTGGATTATTCCCCAGAGATACTGACTGGCTAAATCCGTAAAAGCCTTTCCTCGCCATTCAAAAATCCATAATGGAAAAAGCTGATACCACAGGATTAAACAAGCTACCGCCCCCACTGATAACCAAAAACTGGCGGATAATAACATTAAGGGATCAACAATAAGCAATATAGCGACTGTACGCAAAAATAATTGCCAAGGAACACAATAGCCTCTACGCCAGCGAAAAAATAACAACACTGCCAAAGCGATAATCGCTCGCAAGGTAGGGATTGAAAATCCTGCCAGTTGTGCATATAACAACGCCACCATAAAGCCAACAATAAAAGGAAAAATGCCATTAATATAGCGAGTAGGCAAAACAAATTGCAATAACCGCCCCACTAAAAATCCGATCCCCATCGCAATGCCAATATGCAAACCAGAAATCGCAATTAAATGTGCGGTATTGGTTTGTTGATACATTTGCCAAGTATCAGGATTAAGCCAAGCCCGCTCGCCAAATGCCAATGCTAACAATAACCCTTGTTCGGATAGCTCTTGTGTCTGTTGCCAAGCTCGCTTTAAACGCCGTTCCCGCCAAGAAAAATCTTCCGCAATTTTGACCGCACTTTTTACTCTAGCTTGTAAACTTATTCCTTTCGCCAATGCCCATTGTTGTCGATCAAACCCTTGCTGATTTAGGCGGGAAGATAACGGACGTAACAATAATTCCCCTTGCCAAATCTCCCCTAGTTGTGGCTGGCTCTCTGCTACTTGCCATAGCACATAAATTCTCTGAGCAGGATTATCTGGCAATAATGTAGTTTCAACCACCAAACGTTGATATTGTTGCTGATGTAAAATTTCCACAATTTTAAAAGAACGCACTAATTTAGCAGGAAGCTGTTCGCTCTGTTTTGCTTGGTGCATAACAAACCAAGCCTGCCCATGTAATAAGATAACGATCCCAGCAAACAACAACGCAAAACGCCATTTTCCATAGCATAATATGGCTAACATTATCCCTATTCCCCAAATTGGAAATAAAGCCATATCAGGTAGCCACAACAACATACTGGCTAACAATATTGTTAGACTTGCCCATTTATCTAATGGATTTTTTAACCATGGCATATTCTTTTAAATCAGCATAAAACGAGTAACACAAGATACGCTCAATAGTTCTTTCATAACAACAATCCAATACAAAAATGGAAGATTACTCGCAAAAATAAAAAAATATGATAGAAAAATTCATTGATAATTTGCCATTTTCCATTTGCTAAACCAATAAAATTCTGTTATTTATATTGCCCCGCAAAATACTGAAATAGTTAATTTAATATACTGTTGCTTAAATTAAGCAGAAATGGAGCCTACCTAATTAGGGTATATTGTTGTTGCTTAGTCAGTATTTTGGGATTTATTTAACTGTCACTATAAATAGGAATTAAGTGATCAATAACAGCATAAGCCTGATGTGGACACTTTCTTATTTAGGAGAAAATATAATGACTAAGACAAAATCATCTCTAAGTCTATTGTCCTTGGCGGGCGTAGAACCTTATAAAGAAAAGAAAAATGAAGAATATATGAATGAGGCACAATTAGCCCATTTTGAGAAAATTCTTCAAGCATGGCACGAACAAATTATGGAAGAAGCGGAACGCACTGTTGCCCATATGCGTGATGAAGCATCTAATTTTCCTGATCCTGCTGATCGTGCAACACAAGAAGAGGAATTCAGTTTAGAGCTAAGAACGCGTGATAGAGAGCGTAAACTATTGAAAAAAATTGAGCGTACTCTGAAAAAAATTGAAACAGGAGATTTTGGTTATTGTGAATCTTGTGGGGTAGAAATCGGTATTCGCCGCTTAGAGGCTCGCCCAACTGCCGATCTCTGTATTGATTGCAAAACCTTAGCAGAAATTCGTGAAAAACAAATGGTAGGCTAAATCATTAACCTAAAAAAATCCCACAAAAACTTGTGGGATTTTTTCATTTTTACTGAATAATTCAAAAGGTAACTAGGCAGCCACCATTACCATAGCTGGACGAATAACACGTCCATTTAATAAATAACCTTTTTGTAATACAGTAGTAATCTGATTAGCTTCAAATCCTTCTGTTGGTTGCATTGAAATAGCTTGATGCAAATCTGGATTAAACACCTCGCCCTCAACCCCCACAGGTTCAACACCAAAACGACTTAAGGTTGCTAATAAATCTTTAAGGGTAAGCTCAACCCCATCAAATAATGCTTTAACCCCTTCTTCAGGCTGTTCCGCAACATTGGTTTGCGTTGCTATGGCTCGCTCAAGATTATCTACGGTGTTAATAATATCCTTAGCAAACTTTTCTAACGCAAATTTATGTGCTTTTTCAACATCTTGTTCAGTACGGCGGCGAATATTATCAATTTCAGCACGCGTTCTAAGGAGAATATCTTGCTCTTTTTTAGCACAATCAGCAAGTTGTGCCTCTAACTCTTGTACACGCTCAATCGCTTGTGCTAATGGATCTTGTTGCTCATCTTGCACGTTTTCCTGTTGCTCAAGTTCCTGCGTATCTACTACGGATTGTTCTTCGTTTTCTAATTCTGTTTGTTTTTCTTGTTCAGACATAAGTACTCCATTATAAATCAGTCATTATTCCTGCCTATTGTAGCAAAAAATCTCAATTTGCGTGAGCAAACTGGCAAACATATCAGTTATAGCACATTAAATACAAAATAACACAACATTAATATCACAAGCTATTTATGTTGCATTCAACGGGCTGTATTGTAATATAGTGGTCAAATTGATTTATTCAAGAGAAACGAGTAACCCTTATACATTATGATAACAACAAACTGCCCAACACAACATGATGACTACCACCCACATAGCCCATTTACGACCATAGGCTTAGTGGGTAAACCTCGCAATCTTTCCTTACAACTTCATCGCAACCTTTTACAATGGCTAATAGATAAAGGATACGAAGTGATTGTTGAGCAAAGTGTGGGAGAAAAACTAAAATTAAATCCAAATTATATTGCCAGCCTAGAAGAAATTGGACAACGTGCTGAGCTCGCCATTGTTATTGGGGGAGATGGTAATATGCTTGGTAATGCAAGGGTATTATCTAAATATGATATTTCATTAATAGGAATTAATCGTGGCAATTTAGGTTTTTTAACCGATATTGATCCTAAACATACCTATGAACAATTACAAGCCTGCTTAAACGGTGAATATGTGGTAGAAGAGCGTTTTTTATTAGAGGCTTATATTGAACATAAAGGCGAAATAGTTAATGTTGGCAACGCGGTAAATGAAGTGGTGTTACACCCAAGCCAAATTGCCCACATGATTGATTTTCACGTTTACATTGATGACAAATTTGCGTTTTCTCAGCGTTCTGACGGCTTAATTATCGCTACTCCCACAGGTTCAACGGCTTATTCTTTATCTGCTGGAGGGCCTATACTCAATCCACAACTTAATGCAATTTCGCTTGTTCCAATGTACCCCCATACCCTATCATCACGCCCCTTAGTCATTGACGGAAACAGTAAAATCTCTATGCGTTTTGCTGACTATAATGAATCTCGCATTGAGCTAAGTTGTGACAGCCAAATTGCTGTACCTTTCTCCAGTGATGATATTGTTACTGTAATGAAAAGCCCCCATAAACTACGCCTATTACATTTAAAAAATTATAATTATTACAATGTATTAAGAAGCAAGCTAGGCTGGTTAAAAAAATTATTCTAAAAAAAGCATAAAAAAACCTTTACTGTATAAAATAACAATATATAATGACATTTATACAGTAAAGGAGGTTATTATGCTCACACAAATTACCATTAATAATTTTGCCATTGTTCGTCAATTAAACACCGAATTTCAAGCGGGAATGTCCGCTATTACTGGCGAAACAGGGGCGGGTAAATCCATAGGTATTGATGCTCTCGGATTATGTTTAGGCAACCGTACAGAAATGAGTATGTTACGCAATAATAACGAACGAGCGGAAGTAACAGCCTCTTTTACCATTCAAACCAATAGCCAAGCGGATTTATGGCTTAAACAATATGATTTACAAGATCAAGATAATCCCACAGAATGTATTTTAAGACGTATCATTAATACAGATGGACGCTCTAAAGCCTTTATTAATAATACCCCTGTTCCTGTTTCTCAATTAAAAGACATTGGGCAATATTTAACCCAAATCAACGGACAACATTCTTCACAACAATTATTAAAATCCGATTATCAAATGCAACTATTGGATAATTTCTGTGGGCATACCTCGCTATTACAGCAAATGCAACAAGATTACCAACAATGGAAAACACTACAAGCTGAATTACAACAATTACAACAACAACGTACGGAACATGAGGCGCGCAAACAATTATTGCAATACCAAGTTAGCGAACTTGATGAATTTAATTTACTTGAAGGAGAATATGAAGAATTAGAAGCTGATCATAAACGCTTATCCAATAGCGAAGAACTCACACGCCTTTCACAATCACTCACTATGTTATTAAGCGAAAATGATGCCATTAACATTGATAGTATGCTCTACCGAGCAACACAATATCTCAGCGAACTGGCAAGCTTAGATGAACGTTACCAAAGTATAGAAAATATGTTGCAAGAAGCGCTTATTCAAGTGCAAGAAGCAAGTAGTGAAATTAGTCATCTTTCTAATGACTTAGAACAAGACCCAGAATTATTACAACATATTGAACAACGTATGGGACAAGCCATTCAACTTGCTCGCAAACATTATGTTCAGCCAGAAGAATTAGTACAACACCATCAACAACTCAAACGAGAGCTTGGACAATTAGGCGATTTTTCCGAACAAGAACAAGCATTACAAATTCAAGTAAAAGAGGCTTATCAGCATGTACTAACAACCGCGGAAAAACTCTCACAAAGCCGCGGTCAAGGTGCAAATAAATTGGCTCAACAAGTAACTAAATCCATTAAACATTTAGCCATGGAAAATGCCGAATTTTTTATTGAAATCAATCATCAAGCCAGTAAAATTTCTCAAAAAGGTGCTGATAGCATTATGTTTACTTTACGCAGTAACTTAGGACAGCCAGTTCAACCTTTAGCGAAAATTGCCTCTGGCGGTGAACTTTCTCGTATTGCCTTAGCAATCCAAGTGCTAACTGCAGATAATTCAGCCATTCCAACCTTAATTTTTGATGAAATTGATGTAGGAATTAGCGGTGCAACTGCAAGTGTAGTCGGTAAATTATTGCGTAAATTAGGCGAAAAATGCCAAGTGATTTGTGTAACTCACCTCCCACAAGTGGCAAGCCACGCACATCAACAATTTAGCGTAGAAAAATCCGTAGTAGATGAAAAAACAGAAACAAAAATGACCGCACTTTCTAGCCAACAACGAGTTAAAGCCCTAGCTCGTTTACTTGCAGGAAGTAAAAAAATCAGCGACAGTGCATTAGCCAATGCCCAAGAAATGCTAGATTTAGTGGCTTAATTCAATTTACTATATGGAATAAAAAACAAAATCCCTTATGAAAAATATCATAAGGGATTAATATAATTGATAAAGATTAGAAACTATAAGTTAAACCTGCAAAGTAAACAACAGGATCTAACTTGATTTCTACTTTATGATCATAACCTAAAGCAGAGAATGTTGCATTTGTTTTAATTCTGGTGTACCAAAGAGCGGTATTTAAATAGATATTATCTGTTAATTTAATATCAATCCCTGCATTAACAACAGGCGCAAAGGAATGTTTATCAACCGATACATTCGTGATTAATGAATTAGTAGATTTGGCATTAAAGAAACGGGTATAGTTTAAACCAGCACCAATATAAGGACGGCTACCAGCATCTTTATCTAAGAAATAATATTGTAAATATAAACTCGGTGGTAATTGTTTCACTTTTACTACCTCACCTAGATTACCAAGTCCAACAACACCCGCACTAACTTTATGCGTAAAAGGTGTTGCACCTAATAATTCCAAACCAATATTATCCGTAAACATATAAGTCGCAGTTAAACCCACCTGTGCATTGTTATTTACACTAAGATTAATATTTGCATGTGGTGTTTTAGTTTCAGAACTAGAGTTAGCATCAACAAACACACCTCCTAAACGAACATGCACACTGCCCGCTTCGTGAGCATTGGCAACCCCTGTCAATAATGATGCAGCAATTCCTAAGGCTAATACAGTTTTTTTCATAATGGTAATCCTCATTTGTTTTATTGATATAACCCAATTTAACCATACAAAACTTATGGTTAATTGTGGAGGCTAATATACCTCATTTTGAGTATAAATTATGTGACCTAGGTCAAATTTACGCAATTTTAACCAAAAATTTTATTGCACTAACATAACAAAAAGAAAATCCCATAAAATCGCCTAAATTGATTTAAATCAAACGCTGATTTTTATTTGATTTAAGGCTATAATGGCGATTTATTTTATCTTAACGAGAATAGGAAAATGCAGATAAATTTTACTCAAATTTTTCAAGATAGTTGGAATTTTATGCGTAATCAACGCACTTTAGTCATTAGTTTTGCGGTGTTTTTCTTCTTATTAACCTTTACTAGCCAAACGTTACTTGATGCTATGTTGCCTGCAATTATGCAACAACTTCAAAATCAACCGACACAAATCTCAGCAGAATTACCTGAAAATATCAATCAAACTGCAATGTTAATGACCAATTCGCAGGTTATGATCATATCTTTAACGAGCCAAATCATTAATAGTTTATTATCCACTTGGGCATTGATCTCCATTCATCAAATTAGCCAACATAATCAACTTTCGCTCGCACAAACACTTACAACAAGTCTAAAATATTTTCTAGGCGTATTGGTGCTGAGTGTACTAGTGATATTCCCCCTATTATATGGCGTTATTAATTTATTTTTAGGTTCATTATTTGGCTTAGTCCTCACATTATTAGGGATTTATTTATTTTTACGTCTATGTTTATCACCATTAATTTATCTATTTGAAAATCATTCTTTTTTCAGTGCTATCCAATTTTGCTGGCAACAAAGTAATAAACGTTTATCCACCTTATTTATTTATTGTTTAATTGTGTATTTGCTATTCTCGCTTATAACCAATCAATTAGCAGGATTTAGCCACAATATTCCACTCCAAATTATTACTATTGCATTACATAGCCTGATTACCGTATTTTCCTTAGTATTTAGTTATCGTTTTTATCATCTTTTTATTCATCAGCGTTAGGATAAACTATGAAACAATTACTTGAATTTATTCCTCTTATTTTATTTTTTGCCGTTTATAAATTAGTGGGGGTACAACAAGCAGCCATTACTTTAGTCATAGCCACATTAATACAAATGGCTATTTTAAAAATAAAATATCAACATATTGAAAAACAACAAAAAATTATGGCAATAGCCGTTGTCTTTTTTGGCTTACTCACTGCTTATTTTAACGATCTTGAGTTTTTAAAATGGAAAGTTACCGTAGTCTATGCCATATTTGCCCTTGCATTACTCATTAGCCAATTCTTGTTTAAAAAACCATTAATTCAACAATTATTAGCGAAAGAAATCCAGCTACCACAACATATCTGGGCAAGATTGAACCTCGGTTGGGCAGGCTTTTTCATCTTTTGTATGCTATTAAATATTTATATTAGCCAAACGTTATCTGATGATCTTTGGGTGGACTTTAAAACTTTTGGTATTTTGGGCTTAACCATTCTTGCCACCTTTATCACAGGTATTTATATTTATCGTCATCTTTCTAAAGAACAACCACCTACACAACCTAAAGAATAATTTAACTGGGAATGATTATGAACCAACAAAATATAGAAAAATCATCAACTCGTACTCCACAAGGTAGCCTATTACTGCGCACCCTTGCAATGCCTTCTGATACCAACGCCAATGGCGATATTTTTGGCGGTTGGATTATGTCGCAAATGGATATGGGGGGAGCAATTCTCGCCAAAGAAATTGCCCATGGACGTGTTGTTACTGTTTCTGTTGAAAGTATGAATTTTATTAAACCCGTAACCGTTGGTGATGTAGTATGTTGTTACGGTAAATGTTTAGCCGTAGGGCGTTCATCAATAAAAATTAAAGTAGAAGTTTGGGTAAAAAAAGTATCAAGCGAGCCCTTTAATGAACGTTACTGTGTTACTGATGCCGTATTTACCTTTGTTGCTATTGGCGAAAATGGACGCTCTCGCCCAATTCCGCGAGAAAACAATTTAGAATTACAACAGGCTTTAGCTGCATTATAATGAAGATTAATTTACAACCATAACGTTCTATAAATCAAACTAAAAAGGAAATATTATGTACTACATTATTTTTGCCGAAGACAAACCTAATAGCCTAGCTCAACGTCTTGCGGTGCGTCCACAGCACCTCGCTCGCTTAGAACAATTACAACAACAAGGTCGGCTACTGACCGCAGGCCCATTACCTGCCATTGATGATGAAAATCCCGGTGATGCTGGTTTTACAGGCTCTGCCATAATCGCTCAATTTGACAGTCTGGTTCAAGCACAACAATGGGCAGAAAATGATCCCTATATGAGTGCAGGTGTTTATCAACAAGTAATTGTCAAGCCTTTCAAAAAAGTGTTCTAAGCTCCCAGCAACATCGCCACTATTTAGCTGGCGATGTGTTAGTGTTGAACATCAATATAATCCAAACAATCTATTACATGTAATTTCCACCGTAGCTTATGAAAAGTTTTATTCTCACATCTACCTAAATAGGTTATTTTCATTTTATTACAATAGTACTAAACATTAAGAAAAATATAAAATTATCGCCTAATCATAATAAGGTCATTATATTGAAATAATACCGACTTAATACGCTTTATCTTATTTTAAAATAAAAATACTATATAAAGCTTAAATCAATTTTTACATTTTCCATTACTCTAAAAAAGGCAGCAAAACCTGCTACCTTTGTAATTAAAGAATAAATTTTACTTTATTTTTGCACTGCTTGTTCTAATTCTTTGACCATTAATGCCGTAGATTCTAAGCCGCCGAAAGCAAGATACCAATTTTCGGCATCAAGATAAATAATATGATTATTTTTATAGGCGTTGGTTTGTTTAATAATCTTATTATCTAAGGTTTTTTGTGCATTATTGGCTTTATCCGTAATCGCTGCTGTACGATCCACCACTAATAAATAATCAGGATTTTGTTCTGCTACATATTCAAAGCCGACTTTCATACCATGGGTAGAGGATTTAATATTTTTATCCACTGGGGTAAAACCAAATTTTTGGTAAACCATAGCGTAACGGGAAGTATCGCCATAAGCACTAATATTGCTTTCATTGACTAAAATCACTAAGGCATTTTTACCTGCCACTCGGCTAGCTAAATCAGAAATTTGTTTATCCAATAAAGCCACTTTCTCTTGAGCAAGGGCTTCTTTATCAAATACCTTACCTAACGCCAATACATTTTGAACGACACTTTCATAATGATGTTCATAATCGGGTTTAAGAAATAACACTGGTGCAATGCCTTTTAACCGATCTAACAGTTTTTCTTGGCGACCTGAGGCGATAATTAAATCAGGATTTAATTCATTAATTTTTTCAAAAGCGGGTTCTGGTAATGTCCCTACATTGGCATAGTTATCATCAGTTTGAAATTCTGATAAATAAGCAGGCATACGCATTCCCTTAGAAATGCCAACGATATGATCTTTTACACCAAGCTCTCGCATTGTATCCGCTGCGGCATAATCTAATACCACCACACGTTGTGGATTTTGCGGGACGACTTGTTCGCCCACAAAGGTGGTAACAGTTATATCATTAGCTTGTGCGGTTGCCACAGCAAATGCTCCGACCAATGAAGCGAGGGTTAAACGCATTTTTTTCATAATACTCTCCTAAATAAGTGGTTATTAATAAGGGGATCGAAAATAAACCGCAATTTTTTGCTGGTTAATATGTTGTACAGGGATTGGCATATCATAAATGCTCTGCAAAATGTCAGGTTGCATAATATCATCAACATTTCCCTGTTGAGCTAATTTTCCCTCTTTCATTGCAACAATATAATCTGAATAACAAGAGGCAAAATTAATATCATGGATCACAATCACAATGGTTTTATGTAATTCTTCCGCTAATTGGCGTAGCACCTGCATAATTTGTACCGAATGTTTCATATCTAAATTATTAAGCGGTTCGTCCAATAAAATATAATCGGTATCTTGTGCAAGGGTCATGGCAATATAAGCTCGTTGTCGTTGCCCACCGCTTAAATTTTCAATATATTGATGGCGGAAATCTTGTAAATTCATATAATCAATGGCTTGCTCAATAAAAGTGCGGTCAGTTTTGGTTAAATTTCCTTTGCTATAAGGAAAACGCCCAAAAGAAACCAAATCTTCCACGCTTAAACGTAAATTAATATGGTTAGATTGTTTTAAAATGGATAATTGTTTTGCAATATCTTCACTTTTTTGTTGACACAATAACTGTCCATTCAACCAAACTTCTCCGCTATCTGCGGTTAATAAACGACTAATAATGGCTAACAAGGTGCTTTTACCTGCCCCATTAGGTCCAATAAATGAAGTAATTTTTCCTGTTGGTACGGTCATAGATACATTATCTAGCACTTTTTTCGTACCATAACTTTTACTAATATTCTTAATTTCTATTGCCATTTTTTATTTGTTCTCAACAGTAGGTAAATAAAATAAACACCACCAACAAAATTAATAATAATGCTTAAGGTGGTACTAAAGGTAAATACCTGTGAAACTAACACTTGTCCTATCACTAAAGTCATAATGGAAATTAACATACAAGCGGGAATTAATATTTTATGTCGGTAATCTCGGATAAATTCAAAAGTAATATTCATTACCAATAAACCTAAAAAGGTAATAGGTCCAACTAAGGCGGTAGAAACTGAGGTTAATATGGCAACAATAATTAATAATTTTTTAGTTAATTGATGATAAGGCACACCTAAATTAATGGCTTGCTCACGCCCTAAGGCTAATACATCAAAATAATGAATATAACGATAAGCATAGCCCATCGTAATAATTAAAATGGTTAAGGCTAGCCATAAAATATTGGTATTAATACGGTTAAAGCTGGCGAAACCAATATCCTGTGCAATTTGAAATTCATTAGGATCAATTAATACTTCCATAAAGGTAGTCATACTTTGGAAAAATGTGCCAAAAACAATACCAACTAATAATAAAAAGAAAATATTTTGTTGCTCTCGCTTAAATAAAAAGAAATATAAAGCTAAAGCAAATAACACCATAACCCCAGTGGAAAATAAAAATAATAAAATGGAATCAATGGATAATAAGGTAGCAGAACCCGCACTAAAAATAATTAAGGTTTGAATTAATAAATATAAAGAATCTAATCCTAAAATGCTCGGTGTCAAAATACGATTATTGACAATGGTTTGAAAAATCATAGTAGCTAAGGCAATACCAGCCCCTGTAATGACTATAGCCAGTAAGCTTAATGCTCGATGGTGTAAAGCATATTGCCAACGATTTGGCAGTTGATAAACCAAATAAATGGCTAAAGAAAATAACAGCAATAACACTAATGCTATTAATTGATAATGACTACGTTTATTTTTGATTACCATAACGATACTGCTTTAAGAGTAAATATAAAAAAATCACGCTACCAAATACCCCCACCATTGCATTAATCGAAATTTCATAAGGGTAAATAATCCAGCGTCCTAAAATATCACAAGCTAATACAAAAACTGCCCCTAAAAGTGCGGTATGTGATAAGATTTTTTTGAGATTATCGCCTAAATAAAGGGTAACAATATTGGGAATAATAAGACCGAGAAAAGGAATAACGCCAACGGAAACAATCACAATAGAAGACACTGTCGCCACAACTGCTAATCCAATATAAAGCACCTGTTTATAATTTAAACCTAAATTCGTGGCAAAATCCTCTCCCATACCTGCAATAGAAAAACGCTGAGCAAAAAGATAAGCAAAGATTAAGGCTGGTAGGCTAATATATAAAATTTCGTAACGTCCTGTCATCACTAAAGAAAAATCGCCTTGTAACCAACCTGATAAGTTTTGCAGTAAATCCTGTTGATAAGCAATAAATGCGGTAATTGAGCTAATAATATTGCCAAACATAATGCCCACAAGGGGAACAAAAATCGTATCTTTAAATTTTAGCCTTGCCAAAATAGTCATAAATAATAATGTCCCCATAAAGGACACCATAATTGCTACCCCTGTTTTTGCCAGCATAGAGGCGGAAGGGAAAATTAACATAGCAATAAGAATACCTAAACGGGCGGAATCCATTGTACCTGCGGTAGTGGGCGATACAAAACGGTTACGGCTAAGTTGTTGCATCACTAAGCCACAAATACTTAATGATGCCCCTGCAATTAAGATACTGATTAATCGAGGAATACGGCTAATCAGAAAGATTTCCCATTGATAAGGATCAAAAGCGAACAATCCTTGTAAATTAACGGTACTGACACCTAAAAATAATGATACAACGGATAGCGTAATCAGTAAGACAAAAAGATAACGGCGTTTAATCATATTAAGCTTTAACTTAATCTAAATGAGAATAATTTTGATAATTAAACGCTACTATAACACTTTTCTGCCCTATTTGTATAGAAAGGCACAAATATCACGTCCCACTTTATAGTCTTCTTTTAAAGTGGAACGATGCTAATTAAAAACACGCCAAATTTTAGCGTCCCAATAATATTGCTCCGCCTGTGCTTGGTAAAGTGGTGCTATATAATAAGCTGATAGCAAAAAACAAGAGGACAATACCTGCCATAAACTTAGCAAGAATAGTGAAATTTTGGCTAAATTTAGGGGAGAAATACCATTTTCCAACGCCAACAGCAAGACGGCGAGCGTATTGAAGCAATAAAGCAAAAGCCGATAGTGTTAGCCCTGTTCCTATTCCCATAGCAAGGGTTGCCGCAATCCCCCAACCATAAAGATCAAGCATATAAGCCAAAAACAACACAAAAATTGCCCCCCGTACAAGGACGCATACCAATACTGAGTATAATCAATGCCTGCGATTGCCAAGTCTCCGCTTGTTGTAATTGAGCAGAGGAAGGAATATGCTGATGCCCACAATCGCAGTTCATTGCTGTAAAAATTTTTGTATTATTGACCGCACTTTGTTGTATACCCAGTTGATGAAATTGTCCCTGTTTCATAGGTTTTAGCTGATAAATTTTTACCGACTGAAACGGCAGCCTCACTTGTTTTTGTTTTATTTTGAGCAACGCCTGCCAACACCAATAAAGTCCTAACAACAATAATAAGGTTAAGGCGATACGCTCAATCCATAATTGACTTAATTTAAAATAGGAAGAAGATAAATTAAGCACAACCACAACCAAGGACGTGATACCAATAGCCACAAGGGCTTGCACTAAGGAAGAAAGCAAGGTTAAACGCATAGCAATACGCATTTGAGTTTGCTGTAAAGCGAGGTAACTGGCAATAATAAATTTGCCATGCCCCGGTCCAAGGGCGTGAAAAACGCCATATAGGAAACTGATCGCAATAAGCCCTGTTCCTGCATTCAGGGGCTGTGCTTTAATTTGTTGCAAATAATTGGAAATAAGTTGATTAAAAAGTTTCTGCCCCTGTGCAATGTGATGCACAAGCCAAGGGGAAAAATAAATCAATCCTACTAAGCTCAAGGTAATTAATAACAAGACGAAAATCTGATTTATTTTTAATCGCATAATATCATCACTTTTTGAGCAAATTGTGCACCAAGGGTATCATCTTCATCACGCTGTGATTTATCTAAAGATTGTGCATAACGTTTTAATTGTTCATCAATATCTGGCTCAATAATGTCCCCTCGGCACTTTGAAGGCAGCCCTGAAAAATCTACCGCCGATTGAACAATATTCGGCTTATTGGGTAAATCATAATACATAAACACATAATAAGTTGGATCATAAGTGGTTAATTCAAAACGATTATTTTTTAATAACTGCGGTTTAGCAAGCAAGAAATCAAAATAATAAACAATTTGATGCCCATCAGCCCTCGCCCCATAATTTTGGGGTTTAGCCAAATATTTTATAGGTTGCTGATGCTTATCATAAAAATAACTAAAATAATGCTCTGCCACCACATTTTGCATAATTTCATCAGCAATCGCTTGTTTCTTTTGCGGATCATTTTTTGACAACGCCAAATCATATAACATTTCGGAGGAACTGGCTTCATCTAAAATCCATTGCATACGAAAGCCTATAAGATGATCTTGCTCAATCAATAACTTATTTTTCATTTCCACAAAAGCGTGAGGGTGTGCAAGCGTTGGTAAACAAAAGCAATAATACAAAATAAATCCCAAAATCCAACCGCACTTTTTCATTTTCCTTGTTCCCCTATGAATAAAAAAACCTATGCTAACAAAACAATTAACTAAATCAACTTGAAAATCTCACGTTCTCCCCAACAGCGTTTATTATTTAAACTGTACAAATTTATAGCAAATTTTTATCTAAAAACGTAAAATTGAGTAAAATTCAAGCAAATAAAACGGTTTTTTGTGATTTATATCAAATATTAATAATATCCCTCTTTTCTCTTAGGCACAGTTTCTATATTATTCTCTCCGCTAAGTGAAAACTTGGTAATTCATAAAGTTCCTAAATAAAATAATTAAAATAGCTAAACTACTTTCCTTCCCTCCGACTCGGAGGGTTTTTTTTACTTATCAAACGTATAAAATTCAAGTAGAATTATGCCTTTCTCAATAAAATGCCTTTGGAAAAATTTTTTATTTTTCCACCGCACTTTAGTCATTAATAGGACGGATTATGTCATCACAATTTGTATATACAATGCACCGAGTAGGCAAAGTCGTTCCGCCGAAACGTCATATTCTAAAAGATATTTCTTTAAGTTTTTTCCCTGGTGCTAAAATTGGTGTGCTAGGCTTAAATGGTGCAGGAAAATCTACCCTGTTACGCATTATGGCAGGGGTGGATAAAGAATTTGAAGGCGAGGCAAGACCTCAACCGGGCATTAAAATCGGCTATCTACCACAAGAACCCAAATTAGAACCGCAACAAACAGTACGTGAAGCGGTTGAAGAAGCGGTAGCTGAAGTGAAAAATGCCTTAACACGCTTAGATGAAGTCTATGCACTTTATGCCGATCCTGATGCTGATTTTGATAAATTAGCCGCTGAACAAGCCAAATTAGAAAGCATTATCCAAGCTCATGACGGACATAATTTACAAAATCAATTAGAGCGAGCAGCAGATGCATTACGTTTACCTGATTGGGACGCTAAAATTGAACATCTTTCAGGGGGGGAACGCCGTCGTGTCGCCCTTTGTCGTTTATTGCTAGAAAAACCTGATATGCTGTTATTGGACGAACCAACTAACCATTTAGACGCAGAATCAGTTGCTTGGTTAGAACGTTTCTTACACGACTACGAAGGAACAGTTGTAGCCATTACTCACGACCGCTATTTCCTTGATAATGTGGCTGGTTGGATCTTAGAGCTAGACCGTGGCGAGGGTATTCCTTGGCAGGGTAATTATTCCTCCTGGTTGGAACAAAAAGAAAAACGCTTAGCCCAAGAACAAGCCGCCGAATCTGCTCGTCAAAAATCCATTGAGAAAGAATTGGAATGGGTTCGCCAAAATCCAAAAGGTCGCCAAGCGAAAAGTAAAGCCCGTATGGCAAGATTTGAAGAACTCAATACTAATGAATACCAAAAACGCAATGAAACCAATGAATTATTTATTCCGCCCGGTCCAAGATTAGGCGATAAAGTCATTGAGGTTCAAAATTTAACAAAATCTTATGGCGATCGTACTTTAATTGATGATTTATCCTTCTCTATCCCCAAAGGGGCAATCGTTGGCATTATTGGGGCAAATGGTGCAGGTAAATCAACCTTATTCCGTATGTTAGCGGGCAATGAACAACCAGACTCAGGTTCTATTACCTTGGGCGAAACAGTGGTACTTGCCTCAGTGGATCAATTCCGTGATGCGATGGACAATAATAAAACCGTATGGGAAGAAGTCTCCAATGGACAAGATATTCTTAGCATTGGCAATTTTGAAATCCCAAGCCGAGCCTATGTAGGGCGCTTCAATTTCAAGGGCGTTGACCAACAAAAACGGGTAGGCGAACTTTCTGGTGGTGAGCGTGGACGTTTACATTTAGCCAAATTATTACAACGTGGCGGAAATGTCCTATTATTAGACGAACCAACCAATGACCTTGACGTAGAAACTTTGCGTGCCTTAGAAAACGCCATTTTAGAATTCCCGGGCTGTGCTATGGTTATTTCTCACGACCGCTGGTTCTTAGACCGCATCGCCACCCATATTTTAGATTACAGCGATGAAGGCAAAGTAACCTTCTATGAAGGTAATTTCTCGGACTATGAAGAATGGAAAAAGAAAACCTTTGGTGCTGACGCAACCCAACCCCATCGAATTAAATATAAACGGATTGCGAAGTAACTTGTTTACCTAAAAATCGACAAAAACCACTTTATCATTAAAGTGGTTTATTTTTATCAATAATTCCATATCCACCATTATACAAGGCGCGTACAAGTAGTACAGCGAGGCATACCAACGCTGTATCATTTTAAAGTGAAACAACTATATTAAAGAAAGTAGAATGGCTATACTTAAAATAACAAATAGCAACAATAAAAAAGATTAGTTGCTCAATATAGTCGTTTCAATTTAGAATAAGACAGAATGTGCCAACGCAGTATTATTTTAAAGTGGAACGATTATAAAACAAAAAATGCTATACTCATTCAAATCCCATTACTTTTATATTACCCAAACAGGAGAAAATAATGTTTTTTCTAGGTTTTATCTTAGGTGCAATGTCTGCAATAGTATTACAACAATTTTTAAAACAATATTCTATTGTCAAAAAAGAGGATAAATCAAATGATAAATAAAAAGCTGACCATTGGTTCTATCATATTAGCTGTTCTGTTACTTATCGTAGGCGTATTAACTAGCTTGTCCATTTATTCTGTTGATGCTGGAGAAACTGCCATTGTTACCCGCTATGGCGAAATTGTTGATACCAAAACATCAGGTTTAAATTGGAAATCACCAGTAGAAGATGTAACATTCTTTTCCACTCGAGAAGCAAAAATTGAATTTGGTGAATTTGACAAAAGAACAGGCGATGTTATCGCAGGATTATCCGCCTATACTTCCGACCGTCAAACCGCAACAGTGGCATTAACCTTAACTTATCAAATTACCAACCCAGAACAAGTCTATACTAAATATAAAACCACTGACAATATGTTAAATACCTTGGTTGCCCCTCGAGTAAGACAGCAACTTGAAATTGTCTTTAGTAAATATACTGCGATGACCGCCGTAGAACGAAGAGGCGAATTTGCTACCGCATTACGCAAAGAAATCTCGGATATTTTTAAAGGCTATCCATTAACAATTAACGATGTTCAATCCGTTTTTAATTTTTCAAAAGAATATGAGCGTATGATTGAGGATAGCGTAAATAAAGATGTTGCCGTAAGAAACCAAGAAAGACAAACACGTATCGCTCAAGAACAAGCCCGAGAAGCTCAAGTAAGAGCGGAATCGGAAGCGAAAATTAAAATCACACAAGCTGAAGCATTAGCAAAAGAAAAAACCTTGCAAGCTGATGCGGAAGCACACGCAATTCGAGTAAAAGGTGAAGCGGAGGCAGCCAGTGCAAGAGCATTAGCCGAAGCCTTATCCAAAAACCAAGATCTTGTTGCATTAAAAACCGCTGAAAAATGGAATGGCGTATTACCGACTTATATCCCTCAAGGGACAGTAATGCCATTTGTGCAATTACCCCAAAAATAAAAGGTAGCAACAATATTTACTAAGCAAATAAACTAATGGCTATACTTTACAAATAAGTATAGCCTTTTTAATGTGAAATAAGGTAGATAAACTTATTTTCTTCTCAATCTCTAATCGGTTAAAAACAACGCCGCTGCACCTCGCACGCCACCTGAATCGCCGTGTTTGGCTTTTTTAATTAACGGCACATTGGCACTACGCATTAAATGAGGGGGTAAGGCTTTGGGTAGTGCTTGATATAAATAATCAAAATTAGATAAGCCACCGCCTAGCACAATAACATTGGGATCAAGTGCGGTAATAATATTGCCTAAGGAAATTGCCGCTAACTCAATAAAAGTTTTCACAAAATCCACCGCACTTTGTTGCTCTTGGTAGAAATGTTGAATAATTTGTTTTGCCGATAAAGGCTCTCCGACTAAATCACGATACAACATTTCAAAACCACGCCCAGACAAATAGGTATCCAAACAAGCACGATTACCACAACCGCACTGATAAATTGGGGCTTTATCCCAGCCTAATAATTGCAAGGCGTGATAATTTAGCTGTAAATGCCCCAACTCCCCTGCCATACCTGTTTGCCCAGAATGAATTTTGCCATTAAAAACTAAACCGCCACCAAAGCCAGTGCCTAGGATCAAGCCTAACACAAAAGGATATTGCTGATTATCAGGATCCCAAGCCTCAGAAAGGGCAAAGCAATTTGCATCATTTTCTGCCCGTACTTCTCGCCCTAAGCGTTCTGCTAAATCTTTTAAGATAGGGCGATTATCCGCTGCACGAATATTGGTAATTTCAGCCAAGCCCGTTGTATGATTAACAAAGCCCGGAATACCTAGCCCCACCGAACCTTGGCAAGCAAATTGCCGATCCGCTTTCTTTACTAATTCCACAATCGCCGTTAGCCATTGTTCATAATCCTCTTTAGGTGTTTCAATACGTTCACTGTGTTGTTTTTCTAACTGTTGATTAAACACCGCTAATTCAATTTTTGTACCGCCAATATCTAAACCGTATAGCATAATCTCACCTCAAACTAAAAAACTTTTGTTATTTTAACCGCACTTTGTACAAATTACATTGTTTTTCGCCTTAATCTTAAACAGTTCGCTTGAACATTAACCCATAATTATGTTTCCAAACGTCCCTAGCTTGCGAAAAAAGCCGAAAAACCAAACGATACCAAAGAAAAGCACAAGAAAAATAACAAGAATAAATCACTAAGGTATATAATGACAAAATTTCTTTTATCATTTCACTGACTGAATTGTAAATAATTTAAAGGACATACAATGACAAAAATACAACGTGTTACTGAGGCGAATTTACCCACTGAATTTGGGCTTTTTCGCATTGTGGGCTTTGAGTTTCCAGATACCAAAAAAGAGCATATTGCTTTAGTTTATGGCGATATTAGTAATCCTGAGCAACCTGTCCTTGCTCGTATTCATTCAGAATGTTTAACGGGCGATACCCTATATAGCTTAAAATGTGATTGTGGTTTTCAGCTAGAAACCGCTTTACGGCAAATTAGTGAAGAAGGGCGTGGGGTGTTAATTTATCATCGAGAAGAAGGGCGTGGGATCGGAATTATCAATAAAATCCGAGCTTATGCTTTGCAAGATCAGGGAATGGATACCATTGAAGCAAATTTAGCCTTGGGCTTTGCCGCTGATGAGCGTAATTTTTCTGTTTGTGCTGATATTTTTGAACTATTGGGGGTAAAAGCGGTACGCTTGCTGACCAATAATCCTGAAAAAATTGAAACCATGAAACAAGCGGGCATTAATGTAGTAGAACGTGTGCCGTTAAATGTGGGGGAAAATCGTTACAATACCCAATATTTAGACACCAAAGCCAAAAAAATGGGGCATTTTATTGTGCATAATCAGCAACAACATTTATTAAATTGCCCTTATTGTCAGGAAGAAATTCCAGCAACTAAGGTGAAAGATAAATAGTCGTTTCAATTTATAGTCGTTCCACTTTAAAGAGGAACGACTATAATGACCTATTTTTAGCAGTACATTATATGTACTGCTAATTTTAATCAAACAACGCTTGCAACGCTTGTTCATGAGCCTCTATATTTTTCCGATGATAAGGCGAGAGTTTCTCAATAAAATCATTAGCTTGATCTTTATAAACTTGTAAATGTCTATCATGATTTTCTAAGGCATCTAACAATATATTTGCCCCTTGCAAAGCATCAAAACGTGGATAATAATAACCTAAAGACAATAAATTAGAATTATGAATTAATGGATAACCACCGTAAAGGGTTTCATAATAGATATAATTCAAGGCATTTTCCCATTGATGAGAAACCACCACATCAGCGTAGCGTGCCATAAAATCAGGGAATTGATAACGCCCCTCCACTGTTAAAACGCCATCTTTCACTAAATCCGTACGACCGATAAAATTATGAAAAGCTGGGTGTTTTCGCTTCTTATAGGTACAACAAGCATAAACATGTTTAATTGCTTGTGGATTTTGTCGATATGCTTGCTCACATAATAAAATGGAAGTATGACTAGTTTTAGTTACAGAAATATTTGGCTCAAACATTGCAATACGTTTTGCTTGGTTAGAAGGTTGATAACCAAAATGCAAATCAAGTCCATTAATTCGTTTGATTACCTTATCAATAAATAATGGCGACCAAATATGAGGCAATACAAAAAATGGAGCTCTTAACATAATACTATAATAAGAACGACAATTCTCGGCATATTGAGGAATCGTCCAAACTGCATCAAATTGCGCCCCTGTAAACGTACGTACTTCTGGGTGATCAAAAACAAAACGTTCAATATCCATGATAAAATCATTTCCCACTCGCATACTGACTGTTTTTGCCCCACGTTGGCGAACTTTATCTGTAATATCAGGGGTTAATGACAATCCCATTTCAATTAATACATCAACTTCTTCTGCGGCTTGTTCAAGAGGAATAAATTCCAAATCCACATCATCTAACATCAAGCCTTCTGGTGGCTCTGTACGGTTTCCACCAAAAGCTAAGCTCACACGATCAACCGATCCCATTTGCTGAAATAATTGGTACATAAAAATAATATGTTGTACCGCTCCATTTGACCAAATATCGGTAAATGAATCATCTAAATAAAAACTAATGCCAATATGCAATCCTGAACGCATAATAATATCCTCTCATTCCTCATTATAGTCGTTTCAATTTAAAATAACACAAGGCGGTACACTAAGACAGTACAAAAAGTACGACAAGGCGAATGCTATATTATTTTAAAATGGAACGACTATACAAAAAAACAATCACTTATTCTACTTTATTTCCATTGAAATTAGTAAAAAATCACAAATAAATAACAAAAATCCTCTAACAACTGTAAAGTTTCAGCTAATCAAGTCAGCTTTATCAGGGTAAAATAATTAAATAAATAATGCTTGCAATGCTTGTTCATGAGCCTCTATATTTTTCCGATGATAAGGTGAAAGTTTCTCAATAAGATCATTAGCTTGTTCTCTATAAATAGATAAATACTTATCATGATTTTCTAAGGCATTTAACAAGATATTCGCCCCTTGTAAAGCATCAAAACTCGGATAATAATAACCAACAGGTAATAACTCAGAATTATGAATTAATGGATAGCCACCATAAAGGGTTTCATAATAAACATAATTCAACGCATTCTCCCATTGATGAGCAACCACAACATCAGTAAAACGAGCCATAAAATCAGGTAATTGATAACGCCCTTCTACCGTTAAAACACCCTCTTTCACTAAATCAGTTCGTCCAATAAAATTATGAAAAGCTGGATATTGTCTTTTTTCATAAGTACAACAAGCATAAACATGTTTAATTGCTTGTGGATTTTGCCGATATGCTTGCTCACATAATAAAATAGGAGTATGGCTCGTTTTCATTACAGTAATATTCGGTTCAAAAATGGAAATACGTGCGCCATCACGAAAAGATTGATAACCAAACTTTATACCAAGCCCATTAATACGTTTAATTACTTTATCTACAAATAAGGGAGACCAAATTTGAGGCAACACAAAAAACGGTGCTCTTAACATAATACTAAAATAAGAACGACAACTCTCCGCATGCTGTGGAATTGTCCAAACGGCATCAAATTGTGCACCATTAAATGTACGAACCGCAGGCTGATCAAAAACAAAACGCTCAATATCCATAATAAAATCATTCCCCACACGCATACTGACTGTTTTTGCTCCACGCTGTCGCATTTTATCCGTAATAGCTGGCGATAATGACAATCCCATCTCAATCAAGACATCAACCTCTTCTACCGCTTGCTCCAGCGGAATAAACGCCAAATCTACATCATCTAACATCAAACCAGCTGGTGGTTCAGTACGATTTCCATCAAAAGCTAAACTGACACGATCAACAGAACCCATTTGTTGAAATAATTGATACATAAAAATCGTATTTTGTACCGCACCATTTGCCCAAATATCAGTAAATGAATCGTCTAAGTAAAAACTAATACCTATATGCAAACCTGAACGCATAGATTTTCCTTTTTTATAACCGTTTCCATTTAAAATAAAAACTTCACCTATAATAAGGTGAAGTTTTGCCTAGATAATTACTAATTAAGATTTAAATTAAAGAACTACCATTGATAACCAACACCAGCCCCTACGGTATAATCGCCTTGTGTTGTTGCACCTGCATTCAATTTAATAATTACTTTATTATTATCACTTGCACGAGAATAACCCACTGCAACAGCACTCTGACCGCTGTAATGACCTACACCAACCCCTAGCATACTTGCACCCGGCATAGTTACTTGAGGAATATTGGCCACTGCAACAGCACCTGCCACACCCGCTTTCAACTTACGGTTTACACGATCGATCTTACTATTTAATTTTGTTTCAGATTCAGAGATCATGGACTTCACTTGACCAAGATTAGTTGCATCAGTGTCATTTACTGCTGCGGCAACATTCGTAATCCGACGCTCATTGCCTGCACTACCCACTGAAACCGTATTTTCTTCATTAGCAACAGAACCTGCACCAATCGCCACAGAATTATTGGCACTTGCAGTGGCATTTGCACCTACTGCCGTAGCATTTGCCGCTGAAGCTGTTGCATTCGCACCTGTTGCCGTAGCGTTAGACGATGAAGCCACTGAGTTAGCCCCCGTTGCCGTTGCATCTTCCGCTGAGGCTGTCGCATTTGCACCAGTCGCTGTCGCATTCGCAGCCGAAGCAGTAGCATTTGCACCTGTTGCGGTGGTATTTTCCGCTGTAGCGTTAGCTTGATAACCAAAAGCTGAAGCATTCGTTGCATTAGCAGTTGCATTTACGCCATATTGAGTAGTGGTATCATCATCGTCTGCCGCAATTCCCGAATTGTTAATGATCGTAGAAACTTCTGCAACAGTAGATACCGCAGAACTTGCTGCACTACTTGCCTCTGTCGCAGAACTTGCTGCTGAACTTGCTGCACTACTTGCTTCTGAGGCAGAGCTTGAGGCTGAACTTGCCGAGCTACTTGCTTCTGTGGCAGAGCTTGAGGCTGAACTTGCCGAGCTGCTTGCTTCTGAGGCAGAGCTTGAGGCTGAGCTGGCTGAACTACTTGCTTCTGCTGCTGAGCTTGAGGCTGAACTTGCCGAGCTACTTGCTTCTGTGGCTGAGCTTGAGGCTGAGCTGGCTGAGCTACTTGCTTCTGAGGCAGAGCTTGAGGCTGAGCTGGCTGAACTACTTGCTTCTGCTGCTGAGCTTGAGGCTGAGCTGGCTGAGCTACTTGCTTCTGTGGCAGAGCTTGAGGCTGAGCTGGCTGAGCTACTTGCTTCTGCTGCTGAGCTTGAGGCTGAGCTGGCTGAGCTACTTGCTTCTGTGGCTGAGCTTGAGGCTGAACTTGCTGAGCTACTTGCTTCTGCTGCTGAGCTTGAGGCTGAGCTGGCTGAGCTACTTGCTTCTGTGGCAGAGCTTGACGCAGAGCTTGCTGAACTACTTGCTTCTGAGGCAGAGCTTGACGCAGAGCTTGCTGAACTACTTGCTTCTGAGGCAGAGCTTGAGGCTGAGCTGGCTGAGCTACTTGCTTCTGAGGCAGAGCTTGAGGCTGAGCTGGCCGAACTACTTGCTTCTGTGGCAGAGCTTGAGGCTGAGCTGGCTGAGCTACTTGCTTCTGTGGCTGAGCTTGAGGCTGAGCTAGCTGAGCTACTTGCTTCTGTGGCTGAGCTTGACGCAGAGCTTGCTGAACTGCTGGCTTCTGAGGCAGAGCTTGAGGCTGAGCTGGCTGAGCTGCTTGCTTCTGTGGCAGAGCTTGAGGCTGAACTTGCTGAGCTACTTGCTTCTGTGGCTGAGCTTGACGCAGAGCTTGCTGAGCTGCTTGCTTCTGAGGCTGAGCTTGACGCAGAGCTTGCTGAGCTGCTTGCTTCTGTAGCAGAGCTTGAGGCTGAGCTGGCTGAGCTGCTTGCTTCTGTGGCAGAGCTTGAGGCTGAGCTGGCTGAGCTGCTTGCTTCTGCTGCTGAACTTGAAGCTGAGCTGGCTGAGCTACTTGCATTAGCTGCTGAGCTTGAAGCTGAACTCGCTGATGCATTTGCTGCATCTGCTGCAGTGCTTGCTAGTGTTGCCGAAATGCTAGCGAAAGAAGCAGAAGAACTTGCATTAGTTGCAGAGCTTGCCGCTTCTGTTGCGGAACTTGCTGCACTGCTAGCTGAAGAGCTTGCACTAGATGCTGAACTTGCCGCATTACTTGCAGAACTGCTCGCCTCTACTGCTGAACTTGCCGCTTCACTAGCAGACGTACTTGCATTTGCCGCTGATGAGCTAGCTTGCTCCGCTGAACTGCTTGCGTTCGCTGCTGATGAACTGGCTTGCTCTGCTGAACTGCTTGCATTGGCTGCTGATGAGCTAGCTTGCTCTGCTGAACTGCTTGCGTTCGCTGCTGATGAGCTGGCTTGCTCTGCTGAACTGCTTGCATTGGCTGCTGATGAGCTGGCTTGCTCTGCTGAACTGCTTGCATTGGCTGCTGATGAGCTGGCTTGCTCTGCTGAACTGCTTGCATTGGCTGCTGATGAGCTGGCTTGCTCTGCTGAACTGCTTGCATTGGCTGCTGATGAGCTAGCTTGCTCTGCTGAACTGCTTGCATTCGCTGCTGATGAACTCGCACTACTTGCTGAACTACTTGCATTAGCCGCTGATGAGCTCGCACTGCTTGCTGAGCTGCTTGCATTAGTGGCAGCATTTGAGGCTTCTACTGCTGAGCTAGCCGCACTGCTCGCTGAACTACTTGCGTTCGCCGCTGATGAACTCGCACTGCTTGCTGAACTGCTTGCATTGGCTGCTGATGAGCTAGCTTGCTCTGCTGAACTACTTGCATTCGCTGCTGATGAACTCGCACTACTTGCTGAACTGCTTGCATTGGCTGCTGATGAGCTGGCTTGCTCTGCTGAACTACTTGCATTGGCTGCTGATGAGCTAGCTTGTTCCGCTGAACTGCTTGCGTTCGCTGCTGATGAGCTGGCTTGTTCCGCTGAACTGCTTGCGTTCGCTGCTGATGAGCTAGCTTGCTCTGCTGAACTACTTGCATTCGCTGCTGATGAACTCGCACTGCTTGCTGAGCTGCTTGCATTAGCCGCTGATGAGCTCGCACTACTTGCTGAACTACTTGCATTAGCTGCAGCATTTGAGGCTTCTACTGCTGAACTAGCCGCACTGCTCGCTGAACTACTTGCGTTCGCTGCTGATGAACTCGCACTACTTGCTGAACTGCTTGCATTAGCCGCTGATGAGCTCGCACTACTTGCTGAACTGCTTGCATTAGCTGCTGATGAACTCGCATTACTTGCTGAAGTACTTGCATTAGCGGCAGCATTTGAGGCTTCTACTGCTGAACTAGCCGCACTACTCGCTGAACTACTTGCATTAGCCGCTGATGAGCTAGCACTGCTTGCAGAAGTACTTGCACTGCTCGCTGAGGTGCTAGCACTACTTGCAGAAGTGCTTGCACTGCTAGCAGAAGTACTTGCTGATTCTGCTGATGTACTTGCATTTGCTGCTGAACTACTTGCGTTAGCCGCAGAAGTACTTGCCGCAGCCGCTGCGGTTGATGCTGTTGAGGCGGCTTCTTCAATTTTTGTTAAGTTTTCAGAAACCGTTGTTGAAGCGGCTTCCGCAATAGAAACAGCACTAGAGGCAGCCGAACTCGCCGCCGTAGCGGTGGATACGGCAGTAGAAATATTGCTTAAAGTAGATTCGGATAAACCATAAGTAATAGTACCATTTGCATCCGTTGAAACGGTTAAGCCATCGCTTGCAGCAAAGGTAATATTATTATTTTCAGATAAACTCCAAGTCTTCGCTGTACTTGTTGTTCCATCAGAATTAGCGACATTAAAGGTATAACTACGACTATTTAAAGCCGCCACTGCTGTACTTGCCGCATTAGCTGTACTATTTGCCGTATTTGCGGTGGTATTTGCGGTATTCGCTGTGGTATTCGCTGTATTTGCGGTAGTATTTGCAGTATTTGCAGTATTATTAGCGGTGGTTGCCGTTGATAATGCAGTGCTTGCCGTATTATTAGCTGTGGTTGCTGTTGATAATGCTGTACTTGCAGTACTATTAGCTGCTGTTGCTGTGGCTTGTGCGGCTGCAGCGACTGTACTTGCGGTATTTGCCGTTGTCTGTGCATTTGCAGCTGCCGTACTTGCGGTATTTGCCGTTGTTTGTGCATTTGACGCCGCTGTGCTTGCCGCATTTGCCGTTGTTTGTGCATTTGACGCTGCTGTGCTTGCCGCATTTGCGGTAGAATTTGCCGTTGAGGCTGTGGCATTTACTGCATCAATGGCTTGATAAGCGGCATATAATTGTGAGCCATTAATCGCATCTGTTGAGGTCGCTGAAACTTCGCCAGCTGAAACATACTTAATTTGACGGGTAGATGTGCTATTGCCCACAGAAACAACCCCTGAAGAAGTTGATCCTGCAAAATTATAAGTTGTACCTGCAAGTGTAACATTTGTTGTATTCGTTGTACTTACGCTTGTGGTTGTTGAATTTGATCCTAAAGCCACGCTATTGCTATCTGAAGCAGTAGCATTATAACCTAAAGCTAAACTATCAGCAGCTGAAGCGGTGGCATTAGCACCTAATACTGTTGCATTTGCTGCTAAAGCATTAGCCGCATAACCCACAGCTACACTATTACTGCTATTTGCATTTGCATTTGCCCCTAAAGCAGTTGCATTAGCACCTGAGGCATTAGAATAATTACCAACTGCCGTAGCATTATTGGCAGTTGCACTAGAACGATTACCCACTGCCACTGATCCTGTACCATTGGCAGAAGCTGTTCTACCAATAGCCACAGCCCCTTCCTTAGTAGCATTAGCTTCAATACCTAAAGCAATAGCACTCACATTAGTTGCATTTGAACTAGCACCAATCGCAATTGATGAATTTGCAGTCGCATTACTTGCTCGACCGATAGCAATGGCATTTACACCATTCGCAACCGAATTAGAAATAGCAATAGAACCATTACCTGTTGCTGTAGCATTTGCTAATGCAACAGAATAATCTCCTGAGGCAATACCTCCACCTTGAGCAAAAGAAGAATTACCCGTTGCATTAGAGTTTGATAACGCTGTTGCATTAGCACCTGTCGCATATCCCCAACCAACAGAAACAGCAGAGCTACCATTTGCTGCCCCACCACCGATTACCACCGCAGAAGCTCCATTAGCAGTACCAGCCGCACCAATGGCTACAGTATTCGCATTACCAGTAGCCGATGTAGTACCTGTCCCTACAACTAGACCTTGAGTGGAATTATAAATAACGGATACTCCACCACTAATATTATTATTCGTATTTCCTGTTACAGCATAAGCATTATTTGGAACCCAAACGGATAAGGCTAAACTTGTAACCGTACCTAAAGCACAAGCCGTTTTTTTCAATCTATCATTAATTCCTGCTAAAGAAAGAAAATCGCCCTCTTTCTCGCTCACGTCTTCACTGGAAGAACTGGATTTGCTATAACCTTTCGCTAACTCAGAAGCAACAATCCATTGTCCTAACGATGCATTCCATACGGTTTTAAAAATCTTATTCATATTGTTCACTCTAAACTAGTAAATTGCAGCGAAATAAAAAAAGAGCAACAAAGCTCCTTTACGCACAATTTAATTTACTCATCATATGTTTTAGTAAAACATTTTTTCTCACAATATTTCGATATTTATTGTGGAGTTTTACGCTATTAAATAAATTGTTACATCTGCTAAGCAATCATTTCTATTTTGCTGAAACGATGTAACAAATTGATGGCTATTTTATAGACCAATAGAAAAATGAAAATATTATTTACCCTTCTTTTACTTTTATACAAAATACTTATTACTTATATAAATGTAAATTACCCCCCCCCGAGTGTAAATTTACTTATAAGCTAAGAAAACAAATGAATAAAATAAATACAACAAGAAACAAAAATAACATAACCCATTGACTTACAAGAGAAAATAAAAACACAGAAAATAAAATTAAAATAACATTGATTCTTATTACTAAATCACATTACTTTAAAAAAGTATATAAACAAACAGATACAATAAAGGTTTTACTTAAACTAAAAGCTCAAACCTATTTTAACAATAAATTAAATCTATATTAACCTATTCTAATTGACTTATTTATACTTAAATATAATATATCCTATTTGTATAGTTATCCCAATTTAAATTGAAACGGCTATATTTTGGCGTTAAAGGGCGGTGGGTTTTGGGATTTTTTTGCTGTTCAGCGGAGAGAATACGGAAAACAGAGGACAGAATAATAGATACACTGATAAAATATAGTCGTTTCAATTTAAAATGAGACAAGGCGGTACGCCGAAGACAGTACAAGTAGTACGGCGAGGCGTACCAACGCCGTATCATTTTAAATTGAAACGACTATAATAACCTTTAAAAGTGCGGTTAGTTTTTATATTTTTTTACGATAGTTGCTCTGATTTCACTAACCGTTTCCGCTGTTCAGAGAACAGAATAATGGATAGGCAAATTAAGTGAATATTCAACAATAACACCAAAAAACAACATTTATTTCAAGGCATTTTCCCAGAATATATCCTTATACCAATCCTTTGGCATACCCATATTTTGTATTGAAACATTAGGGTATTTATCCATTAAATTTTTCAATCTTTTTGCCCAAGATGTATGTGGATTAATAGTATATAAAATAGTTTGTAAGGCGATTAAAACAGAATAAATTCGTGTTTTATAATTGATATTTAAATGAGGTTCAAATTTTAACCATTTTACCTCGTTAGACTGCGGTACTTTAGGGATAATTCACCTAATATTCTGCTTTGCCATTCAACAATCAAGTCATCAGTATTTTTTAGCAGATTTAACAAATTTTATGATTTACTCCATAAAAAAACTGCCAATTTGTGCATTTACATTGCTGTATAGAGGCATGGCAGGCGTGTTGGCTGAATTATATGATAAGGTAGAAAAAGAAAGCGAGTAGAAAGTATAACCGTTTCAATTTAAATAACACAAGGCGATACGGCAAGGCATACCAAGGCTGTATTATTTTAAAGTGGGGCGACTATAACGCCAATGTACCCATAAAAATAATAGGATACCCAGGCTAGCCGTTATTCCTCCAACCAAACCAATTTGTGCCAAGCCAAGATGCTGCATTACTTGATTACCCACTAACGCTCCAGCCCCTATGCCGATATTGTAAATGCCAGAATAAATAGACATTGCCACATCAGTGGCGTCTGGAGCAAGTTGTAATACCCTTACTTGTAAACTTAAACCAATCCCTGCAATACCAATGCCCCAAATAAAAATCAAGATAAACATTGCAATATTGTGGTGGCTTAATGGCAATAACAGTAATAGCGAAGCAACCAATAAGCCTAATAACAACAATAAGAATTTATTAGGACTAAAACGGTAACAACGGTTAAAAATAAGGCTGGCGGTAATGCCTGATAAACCAAACACCAATAATAAAGAGGTTGCCATTGTGCCTGACATTTGGCTAATGTTAAGAACAAAGGGTTCAATATAACTATATGCGGTAAAATGGGCGGTAACAATAATAATGGTCAGTAAATATAATCCCACCAAGAGCGGACGTTTAAATAATAGGGGAATACTGCGGACTGACCCCACATTTTTGCTCGGCAAGCTCGGTAACAAGCGAATCATCACCAACATAATCAACAATGCCGATATACCAATTAACGCAAAGGTCATTCGCCAACCAAACCATTGCCCTATAAGCCGTCCAAGGGGTAAACCTAATACTAAAGCTAATGCTGTGCCTAATGCCAATAAGGCAAGGGCTTGTGTCTTTTTATCTTTGGGCGCAACTCGTACCACTAAGGAAGCGGTAATTGACCAAAATAAGGCGTGTGCCAAAGCAACCCCAATACGCCCTAATAATAAAATCCAAAAGTTCCACGCTAAAACCGTAATAATATGCCCAACGATAAATAATAAAAAGATTTTGGTAAGTAAACGCCGCCGCTCTAATTTGGCGGTTGCCAACATAAAGGGTAAGGACATTAGCGATACTATCCAAGCATAAACCGTTATCATTAATCCTGTTTGCGATACAGGCATCGCAAATCCTTGGGCAATATCAGACAATAATGCCACAGGGATAAATTCTGTGGTATTAAAAATAAAGGCAGCACAAGCAAATGCAATCACACGATAATAGCCAATGCGTTGTGCTTGTTGTTTGGATAGCATAATATCTTCCCCAAAAATCACTAAACAGAGATATAGTCGTTTCAATTTAAAAGTGTAACGACTATAAAAAACAATAAAAAACCCCTTGCATAACAAGGGGTTGGATATTGAAAAAACGATTAACGTTTTGAGAATTGTGGACGACGACGCGCTTTGCGTAAACCCACTTTTTTACGTTCAACACGACGAGCATCACGAGTAACGAAGCCAGCTGCACGTAAAACAGGACGTAAAGTTTCATCGTATTCAATCAAAGCACGTGTAATACCATGACGGATTGCACCAGCTTGACCAGAAATACCACCACCTTTTACTGTAATGTAAAGGTCTAATTTATCAGTTAATTCAACCAATTCTAATGGTTGACGAACAACCATGCGTGAAGTTTCACGACCAAAATAAACATCTAACTCACGTTGGTTGATTACAATTTTACCACTGCCCGGTTTGATAAAGACACGAGCTGAAGAGCTTTTGCGGCGACCTGTGCCGTAGTTTTGATTCTCTGCCATTTTCTAAAACCTCGTGATTAAATATCTAAAACTTGTGGTTGTTGTGCTGCGTGGTTATGTTCAGAACCTGCATACACTTTTAATTTACGGAACATTGCACGACCTAATGGACCTTTTGGCAACATACCTTTAACCGCAATTTCAATCACAGCTTCAGGACGGCGAGCGATCATTTCTTTAAATGTCGCTTGTTTAATGCCACCTACATAGCCAGTGTGCCAGTAGTAAATTTTATCGCTTTGTTTGTTACCTGTTACAGCAACTTTATCCGCATTGATAACAATGATGTAATCACCTGTATCCACATGCGGCGTATATTCTGCTTTATGTTTACCACGAAGACGGCGAGCTAATTCAGTCGCTAAACGACCTAAAGTCTTACCTGTCGCATCAACTACATACCAGTCACGTTGTACAGTTTCTGGTTTTGCTACAAAAGTTTTCATTAATTTAATACCAAAATAAAAATTGATTACCCAGTGTTTAATATTAAACACGCCTCTAATCTAAATCAGCACCCCTTCAAGTGTGATTTGGATAAAATATACAAGGTGGGAAAACCTATGTATCACAGGGTCGCAGAATTATACACAAGTTTTAGCAGAAAAGCGAATTTTTTATATATTCTAATCCATTAAAATAGCGTGATAATGATTTTTGAGTAAAGTGCGGTGGATTTTGCGATTATTTTCTCCGCCTTTGCTAGCAGGTTTCGCCGTTCAGAATACAGTGAATTACAATAATTGGGTAAATGCTCGGAAATATTGGAAAAATAATCGCAAAACTGACCGCACTTCGCTCATTCAAACTAAGAATTAGCCTTTGTTTAGCTACGCAATCCTACTCCCCGACTAATTAAATAATAAGCCAAACTATATAACAGCAAAATAAAGAGGCTTAACACCATAATGGCATAAGCTGGTGCAACATCACTAATCCCGAGAAAACCATAACGAAAACCGTTAATCATATAAATAATAGGATTAAATTTAGATACCATTTGCCAAAATTCAGGTAATAGGGAAATAGAATAAAACACACCACCTAAATAGGTAAGGGGCGTTAAAACAAAGGTAGGAATAATGCTAATATCATCAAAAGAACGGGCAAACACCGCATTAATTAAGCCACCTAATGCAAACGTTGCGGTGGTCATCAATAAAGTTATGATAAGCATTGACCACGAATGAATGGTTAAATCCACAAAACATAATGCCACAAGGGTAACTAACACACTGATACATAATCCCCTTGCCATACCGCCTACCACATAACCTAAAATAATAATATGCGGTGAAACGGGGGAAATTAAAAGTTCTTCTACATTTTTCGCAAATTTAGTGCTGTAAAAAGATGATGCAACATTAGCAAATGAATTAGTTAATGAAGACATCATAATCAACCCTGGCACAATAAATTGCATATAACTAAATCCCCCCATTTCGCCGATACGGCTTCCAATAAGTTGACCGAAAATCACAAAATAGAGGGTCATGGTAATCACTGGTGGTACTAACGTTTGTACCCAAATTCGCATAAAACGGCGAATTTCTTTATGTAAAATGGTATTAAATGCGATCCAAGCTAATTTCATCTTATCTTTCCTCTGTGGACTTTGTTAATGCCATGGTTAAAAATAATTCCTCTAGGCGGTTGGCTTTATTTCGCATACTTAATACCTTGATGCCTTGTGCTGAAAATTGAGCAAATAAGCCATTTAATCCCTGCTCTCGCTTTACTTCCACTTCAATAGTATTGCTATCTAATTGTACAATGTTATAACCTTGAATTTGTGGTAACGGTGTTTTTTCTGCGAGATCCAAAATAAAGGTTTCACTTTCTAATTTGGCTAACAGGGCTTTCATTGAGGTATCTACTACAATTTCGCCATGCTGAATAATCCCGATATTACGGCATAACATTTCCGCTTCCTCAAGGTAATGCGTGGTTAAAATGATGGTCGTGCCATGCAAATTTAGCTCGCGCAAAAATGTCCACATTGTGCGACGTAATTCAATATCCACCCCAGCGGTAGGTTCATCTAAAATCAATAATTTGGGGTTATGCATTAAAGCTCGAGCAATCATTAAACGGCGTTTCATTCCGCCTGATAACCGCATGGCTTGTTGCTTACGCTTATCCCATAAATCTAATTTCTTTAGCCATTTTTCAGCACGCTGTAAAGCTTCCTCACGAGGAATACCATAATAACCCGCTTGATTAACCAAAATATCAATCACATTTTCAAATTGGTTAAAATTAAACTCTTGTGGAACAAGTCCGATATGTTTTTTGACATCAGCAAGGTTATGATCCAAATCATAACCGAATACCTTAACTTGCCCACTGGTTTTGTTGACCAAGGAACTGATAATACCGATTGTAGTGGATTTCCCTGCACCATTATGCCCCAATAAGGCATAAAAATCGCCTGCTTGGACACTAAGGTTAATCCCATGCAAGGCTTGGAAACCATTTTTATATTGTTTGGTTAATTGTTTAATTTCTAGTGCTTTCATGATCTATACGAAAATAGCGTTGTGATAATAAAAAATATTGCCTATACTTAATCGGCAAAAAATTATAGCAAACACAGGTAAAATATGAAAAAAATTGACGCATTATTTGAAAATAACTACCGTTGGGCGATGCAAATGAAAGAGGAAAATTCCGATTATTTTGAACGCCTTGCCAATAAACAAAAACCCAATTATTTATGGATTGGTTGTTCAGATAGTCGTGTTCCTGCGGAAAAACTCACTAATCTTGGTCCGGGCGAGTTATTTGTGCATCGCAATGTGGCTAATCAAGTAATTCATACGGATTTAAATTGTTTATCGGTAGTGCAATATGCCGTTGATGTACTCAATATTGAACATATTATTATTTGTGGGCATACCAATTGTGGCGGTATCCATGCTGCCATGGCAAATAAAGATTTAGGGCTAATCAATAACTGGTTATTACATATTCGTGATATTTGGTATAAACATAGCCACCTGCTAGGAAAAGTCCCCTCAGAATATCGTGCTGATGTATTAACAAAAATTAATGTGGCTGAACAAGTTTATAACCTTGGAAGTTCTTCAATTATTCAATCCGCTTGGCGTAATGGAAAAACCTTATCCTTGCATGGTTGGGTATATGATGTGAATGATGGTTTGTTAATGGATCAAGGAGTAAGTGCCACTAGTCGAGAAAGTTTGGAAATTTCCTATCGCAATACCATTGCGAAATTAATGACAGATATTACCGCACTTTATCTGCAGCCTAGCTAGTACTATAAATGAAATAGAAAAAATAATAACCCGCACACAAAACGTGCGGTTTTTTAAACTATTCTATAAAGAATTATTATTTCACATTCCTCTCAAAGAATACGTAAAAAGGGATACAATAATGCCATTGTTTATCCATTAAAGAAAGACAACGCATTATTCTTTGATACATTATCCTTTAATAAGATCCTCTTTTCTTAATTCCTTATATAGTCGTTTTAATTTGCAATAAAATAAGGTGGCACGCCACAGACAGCAAAATAGTAGGGTAAGGTGTGCCAACTCTGCACTACTTAAAAGAGGGACAACTATACATAAATTTTGTGAAATAAAACCACCTTACTTTGGTTAAGCAAGGTAGTTTTCAATGCCAATCTAAATAGAGTAATTTTACTTTATTTCTCTGCTTTTAGAATACCTGATGATCCTTCGGAATAATCTTTTGGTGGATTATCTTTGTGATTTGCTAGGGAGGTCTCAGGGGTAATTACCTCTAATTCCGTTTTCTCATCTTGAGCATTTTCTGGCAGTAGATTTGGGGTAAATAAGGCTTTATTTTCAGTTTCTGGCATTAAGGTCGCAGAGGTTTTGGCAAAATGTTGATAGAGCTTTTGATAATCTTGTGCAAAATTTTTTAATAGTTCAGCACTTTCAGCAAAATGCTTTTCTAGCTCTTGTTGTTGGGTCGCAACTTGATTTTTTAATTGTTTTAATTCCGTTTCAGTTTGTACCTGTTTTTTCACTGAACCTTTGGTAAAACGTAAGATCAAATAACCAAGAATGACACCAATGACTAAACCAATTAATGCCGTTTGCCACATTTCTGAAGTCCAACTTTGCATAAATTCACTCCTTTATTATTGTTAAATGGGTTGTTCAATTACCCATTAATCATATAGAGAAATCAAGTTTTTGTCTTGTATAATCTCAATATATTTTGCGTTATTTCACAAAAAATCATTATTTTCTCCATAATATTTATGCCGATAAGGTTGCAAGCAGATTTTGCATTGATTTTTCTATGCACATTGCTTATAATCCACGCCCTCAACAATAAATATTGTTGAGATAATTTGGGGAAATCGCTGGGTCGCCTGCGGTTTTTTATGAAAAAAGAGCCTAGCTCAATCGTTAAGAGAAAATTAACATGGCATTTAAATTTAACGCTGAAGTTCGTTCTACGCAAGGTAAGGGTGCGAGCCGCCGCCTGCGTCATAATGGTCAAATTCCTGCTATCGTATATGGTGGTAGTGAAGCACCAGTATCTATTATTTTAAATCACGATGATTTAAACAATGCACAAGTACATGATTCTTTTTATTCTGAAGTCATTACCTTAGTGATTGATGGTAAAGAAGTGGCGGTTAAAGTTCAAGCAATGCAACGCCACCCATTCAAACCAAAATTAGTGCATATTGACTTTAAACGTGTATAAAATCTTATCTTAGTAAAGATTGACACCAATCCTCGTGATTGGTGCTTTTTTATCAGAATATCAATGTTGACAGGGTAAATGATGACCACAAAAATAGCCTTAGGTATTGAATATAGCGGACAGCAATATTTTGGTTGGCAACGCCAGCAAAATGTTGATTCTGTACAAGCACGATTAGAACAAGCCTTGGGCTTGGTGGCAAATGAAAATATTCAGGTTTTTTGTGCTGGTAGGACGGATTCTGGTGTACATGCCACAGGGCAGGTAGTACATTTTGAAACCTCTGCAAATCGCCCTGAAAAGGCTTGGTGTTTTGGGGTTAATGCCCATTTACCTGATGATATTGCGGTAGTTTGGAGCAAGACGGTTAGCGAGGATTTTCATGCCCGTTTTAGTGCCACAGCACGCCGTTATCGTTATATCATCTATAATCATAAATTACGTTCAGCTATTTTGCCCCATGGGGTTACTCATTATCATCTTCCCCTTGATCATCATAAAATGCACCAAGCAGGACAATTTTTATTGGGCGAGCAAGATTTTTCTACCTTTCGTGCGGCACAATGTCAATCTAAGACACCTTGGCGAAATGTTCACCATCTTCAAGTTACTCGGCAAGGGCATTATGTTATTGTGGATATTCAAGCCAATGCCTTTGTGCATCATATGGTACGCAATATTGTAGGGAGTTTAATGGAGGTAGGCTGTGGTCATCGCCCAGTGGAATGGATTGCTGAAATTTTGGCGAAAAAAGACCGCACTTTAGCTGCCCCTACTGCAAAAGCTGCTGGTTTGTATTTAGTTCAAGTTAGTTATCCAAACCAATTTGCCTTGCCTCAAAAAGCCTTAGGACCGTTATTTTTGGCTGATAATTTATAGATTTAGAATAAGACAAGGCGCACTAACGCCGTATTTTAAAGTAGGGCGACTATAATAATTGGGTAATCTCTTGAATAGGAATAAGCCCTTCATATTTTGCGAGGATTTTCCCTTGTTGAATAATAAAAGAGGTTGGCGTGCCTATTACTTGGTAACGTTCCGCACTAATATTTAATTGGTCTTTGCCCACAGGGATTGTGAGTTGGTATTTTTGCACAGCTTGGGCGGTATTGGCTTTTTCACCATCAATATTAATTGCCAAGATTTGGAGCTTTTCAGGGTATTGTTGTTGTAATTTGCTAAATTGTTGTAACTCAGCTAAACAGACACCGCAACTTTCTGACCAAAAAGTGAGTAAGGTAATTGCTTGATGATTGGGTAAGTTAACAGGATTACCTGCTAAGTCAAAAGCCGCTAAAGTAGGGGCTTCTTCTCCGATTCTGGCGGTTTCTTCTTTGCAAGAAATAAGCAAAAAAACGACCGCACTTAATAATAAAATAGTTATGATTTGTTGTCGCATAATCAATTTCTCTCTTCTCGTAAAAAACGGCCATGCTGTAAATAAATCGTACGATTAGCTAATAAACTTAATTCTGGATTATGGGTAACCATAACGATAGTATGCCCTTGTTGATGAAGTTGAGTAAGTAAGGATAACACTTGTTTTTCATTATTTTCATCAAGATTCCCCGTAGGTTCATCAGCAAAGATCACTGGCGGACGATTAACTAAAGCTCGAGCAATACAAACTCGTTGCTGTTCCCCACCTGAAAGTTGGCTAGGTAAATGATTGATACGGTGGGATAACCCTACTTGTGCTAGCACTTGTTTTGCACTTTTTTCATCAGTTACGCTATGATAATGTTGAGCTAACATAATATTTTCTAGAGCGGTAAGATAAGGAATAAGATGAAATTGTTGAAAAATAAGCCCTATTTTTTCTGCTCGGAAACGCTGGCGTCCTTCTTCATTTAATTGTGCCATATTAATGCCATCAAAAAATATTTTTCCACTGCTTAAGGTATCCAATCCTGTCAGTAAATTCATTAAGGTAGTTTTACCTGAACCCGATGCCCCCATAATGGCAACAAATTCCCCTGTTAAAATATGGATATTAATGTCTTCTAATGCATTAATTGTTCCAAATGTTTTATAGAGGTGCTGAGTTTCAATAATTTTGTTATTTGTCATCTTTATTCTCCTTTTAATAACGTTGCCATTTGTACGTTTAATGCTCGTTTAGCGGGTATGATTGTTGCAGTAAAGGCAACGAATAAAGATAAAATAAACGTAAGTGGGATAACAGGCAGGCGAAGATCTATATAAGATTTAAAGACCGCAAGCCCTAATAGTTGTGCCAGTAAATAGCCTATAATTAAACCTGTTAAAGTGGCAATACTACAAATAAACAGGATTTCGCAGCTAATTTGTAAGATAATGTCTTGTTTTTTTGCCCCTAAGGCTTTTTGTAGGGCAAATTCTTTACTGCGTTCGCTAATCATTGCAATTAATGTGGTATTGACACAAAGGCTAGCTAACACAAGGATCACTAAGCAGATTAACCCCATTAATCCTTTGATTTTATTTAAAATTTGTCCCTCTGCCACAGAAACTTTGCGGATTAAATGTACATCTAATTGGGGATATTGTTGTTGTAATTGTTGAGCAAATAATTCCGCTTGTCCTTGCTGATTATTGACACTCAATAAAGCATTATTTGCCAGTCCCTCTTTATCTAACCAATCTTGGGCAAAAGTGAGGTTTACAATAAGCATATTATCTGTTGCGTCCCCAGCTTCAACAATGGCTTTAATGTTGAATTGTTTTCTTTCTATTGCATTTTTTATTAGGGTTATTTTATCGCCTACTTTGACTTGTAAACGATTGGCAAGGCTCTTGCCAATCATTGCATTACGATCGTCAAAATTAACGCCGATAGGATTACCTTCAATCTGCCAATAAGGAGCAAGGTTTTTCATTTCTTCAAACCATACCCCCATAATGACAATTTTTTCTAATTCACTGCGAATAACGCCATAAAGATAGGGGCTAGCTGCATTAATTAAGCCTGTTGGCGCTTGCTGTAAAATATGATTAATTTGTTGTTCTGGTAATAAATTACCTTGTTTCGCAGCAATATAAAAGTTTGCCCCAAATGTGCGTAATTCTTGGCTCATTTTACGGTTGATGTCAAAGTAAATGGCTGCCATTGCGGTTACAATACTCGCCCCTACGGTTAGGGCAGTAAAAATAATAAAGACCCTTGATAGCCGTAAGCGTAATGATTGCAAAATAATACGCCAAAACATTGATGTTGGTTTAGCGACCATAAAGTACCTCTATTGGATATAAGCGTGCAATACGATGAGCAGGAAACCAAGTGCCGATAAGTGCAATAATCACGGAGAGCAACAGTACACAAGGGATTAAAATTAAAGCAAAACCTAAAGGCTCGCCAAACAGTTTTTGTCCAATTATTCCAGCCAATCCCCAACCAGCTAGACAACCTAATGTGCCGCCTATAATGCCATTAATGCTTGCTTCACAATAAAATAATAACGTAATTTGCCATTGATAAGCCCCCAAGGCTTTCATCAGACCAATTTCTTTACTCCGCTCCATAATGCTACTTCCCATTAACGAGGAGATGCCCATTGCTGCAGCAAGCAGTGCTGCAAGGGTAACCACAAAAAGTAATAGCTGGATTTTTTCAATAATAACTCCTTCAGAGGCGGCAACTTGCCAAATTGGGCGTACGACTGCCCCTGAAATTGCTTCTTCTAGTTGATGAGCAATGGAAGATACATAGGCTGTACAATACCAACGATCATATTCTTCAGCATCTAATCCCTCTATATTCGCTCGTGCTTTACGGGATAAATCATTTTCAGGAACGGTTAAAGCCGACACTTTAATTCCTTGAATTTTTCCTTCTAAGCCTGTTAAGTGCTGTAATGCTTGTAAAGGAAAAATAACTTGTTGTTCTTCGTTCCCCCCAGTGGTCAGTATGCCTTTTATGATAATTGGCATAAAGTGCGGTGAGTCTTGCGGATAATTTTTGTCAACATAAACCACATTAAGTTGTTGTCCTATGTGCCAGTCAAATTGTTGTGCTAATTTTGTCCCTAATAAGACGGGTATCCTTTGATCAAGGGGAATATGATGTGAGTCATCAACCCATTCCCCCTTAACTTGCCAATAAGGGCTAATGATTTTTTGTCCAGTATGGTAATTTTCTTCATCAGGAATGGTCAGATGATGATCAAAAAACGTGCCTAATGCCACAAGAGCTTGTCCGTTGATTTCAATGTTGGCTTGTAATAAAGGAGCAAATCCTACAATATTATTACGCCAGAATATGTCTTTAACATTGGCTAATTCTTTTTCATCTAATAAATCTTGGGTGGTTAGCGTTAAATGTCCTTCTATTTCAGGTAATATGGCATTGCTGGCAGGTTCAATTAGAATATTTGCTCCATAAGATTTAAGTTCTTTTGCCATTTTATCGCCAATATCAAGGGAAACAGCTAACAATGAAGAAATTAAGCCAGAGGCAAGAAAAAGGGTAATAATCGCAAGTAATTTGCGTTTTATACCGTATTTCCAAGACTGTCGTAGCATACGGATTAACATTATTGTTCCTCCAACGGAATAAATTTGCTTGGATTAGCTCGGAATTTTTCTAGGTTTTGCTCAGTGGCAAAGAAGTAGGTTTTACCCGCATAACTGTATTTAAATGGTGCTTTATTATTGGTAAGTTTGCTTTGATCAACAGGATCAATCACTTCTTGTTCCACTATTGTGGAAAAGAGCATGAGTCCTGTCTCAAGGCTAGTTTTAGGAATAATAACGCTTTGTTCTGTTTGCTGCCAATTTTCAATAGGTACAGGATTGCAACCGCCAGCCTTACCAATGGACGGGGTGAACATATATACGCCACAACCAATGCAGATCACTTGATTATCTTGCATAATATAGCCTTGGTCACCACATAATAAGCAAGCATCAAAAACAACTGCTAAGCTCAATTTATCGGCTAGACGATTAATAATAAAGAAACGTACGGTTTTTCCCTCATCAGAAATCCAAACAAAACGGTGTAATTTTCCGTCTTTCACTTGTTCTATGGGAATAGAAATTTGTTGATGTTCATTCAATGTTACTGTTTTTGCAGCAGATAATTTGGGCGGTTGCGAGGCAATATAATCCCAATATAATTGGCTGGTTAAGCTAATTAAGCTCGCCAATATACCGCTTATTATTAATGTTTTAATTTGTTCTAACTTCGCCTGTTTTTGTCGTTTGGTAATAATATCCCTTTCGGCAAGGGTAAATTTATAGCCTTGATAAAGGGTGCAATAGCTATAAATACTGATAAATAGGAGCAAGATTGAGGTAAAGTAATTACTCAATTGGATTAATTGGGTGCTTTGTGCGATAAAACTTAAACGTGCTTTCGTTAGCTCAATGATTTGCAGTTTTATAAGGTTGAGGGTTATTTCGCCGATAATTGGGGTAACAATAAAAGCCAATAATAAAATGAAACATAAATAGGGAATAAATCGAGTAAAAAGTGCGGTGGAATAGGGAAATGTTTTTAGTTGGCGTAAGCTAAGGTATAACCAACAACTTATCAATAGACAAATGATTATGGCGGCTAAAATAGCAAAAAGGTGTAAAATAAAATCAGTATTGATTACGTCTATTTGGCTGATAGCTGTAAAATTCGGATTGTTAAAACAAACTAACCAAGCAATACATAGCAATAATAAATGCCAAAGATAAGCAAGATAAGGATAGGATAGCCATTGCGTGATCAAAAAAACGCATAAAATCGCTAATATACTACTATTTATGCTAAATTTCGTTATTTGATCTTGCGGAAGATAATGTAACCCAAAGCTAATCACTATCGCTAACAAGGTTAATTTTACCAAGCTAGCAAGATTAACTTCCTTATATTTTGACCACATACAAGCTAATAATAAACTTATTGGCAGTATCGTTTGTAAGAAGTAATTGAAAAAATAGCTCATCGTCTTTTACATCAATAAATTAGATGATTATCGCAAAAGGGGAAAAAACTTTTCCCCTTGATAGTTTAGCAACATTGCAAGGCGATTAATTTAGCCCTGTATATTTAAATTCAAAATCAACATCAAAAGGTTTCCACCAACGACCAACACCTGTTTCACTATCCGTATGGCGGTGCATACCTGCTTTGGAAGGTGGCTCAATATGATAGGTTACTTTATAATTCCCTACGCCCATCATTTTAATATTTGCCCCATAATGTGGACCTCGCCAGCCACCATAGGCATAAAGGTACCTTGCTGGCTTTCGCCTGTATCGGTATTCACTAAGGTATAATTAATCGTCAGATAAGGAATCCATTCGCCTTCGCCAAAACCATTTTTATTGCCTTCAAGGGCATGAATATCCGCTTCTAAGTGAATATCAGATTTTGCCGCAGGCAAGCCCATACCACGAGGTTCCATATCAACAGGTTGTAAATATACCGCCGCAATTTCCATTTCATTAATGGTAACAGGTTCGCCAGCAGGATATTCTTTAAAAGCTAAAGCCGTGGGAGCAGTTAAAATGCTGGCAAGTAACGTGGTGGCTAACAGTGTTTTTTTCATCATTATAAAACTCCTTTTGAGTAGTTGATTTGAGGATTATTCAGCTTATATTTTTGCTTTGATATTTCATATATAACAAGGCAAAAATTGCCGCAAGAATAAGGAAAAATTGAGGTATTAAGGTTTCTAAATAAGGATAAATACCTAACCAACTGATTTCAGGCATACCCTGTAATAATGTAGGTTCAAATAATTTGCCTTCAATCAATTCCAATACGCTTTTGCCGGCAAAAACAAAAGCCATAAAGTACATAAAACCACCTGTGAAAATAAAAAATGGCTTTAATGGTAGTTTTATCACAGTATAACGCATAATAATGTAACAAATGATTAAGAGGATTATGCCTACAATAAAACCTGCCAATAAGTAGATATAGCTGAGCATATCATTCACATCAGCAATTAAAGCATAATAAAATAAAACGGTTTCAGCCCCCTCTCGATATACTGCAAGAAAGCTCGTAAACCATAAACCGATAAGTGAACCTGTGGTTAATGCGGTAGATAATTTACCCTCTAAATAGCGTTTCCAGTTTTTCGTCTCCACTTTAGACAATAACCAGTAACTCATACTAAATAACATAATTACCGCAATCATCATCGTAAAGCCTTCAAGTAATTCTCGGCTTGCACCTGCGTTATCAAACATAAAATGGAATAAAACAGCAGTAATTAGACTTGCGATTAACGCCACATAGACGGATTGACGAATAACCGTTAACTTATCCTGATGATGATTTTTAATTAAGTAGGTGGTAATGGCAGCTACAATTAATAAGGCTTCGAGCCCCTCACGCACAATAATAAGCAAGCTATATAAAAACATTGACCAATGGCTATCTTGCTTTGTTTGTAACATGGTTACGGCTTGTTCAAGTTCTTGCGCAAGGGTATTGGCTTGTTGTTGTAGTTTCTCACTATCAGCACCGTTTTTAATTAGTCCAACTAAACGGGTAAAATAGCCCTCAAGTTGTGCTTTAAAATGGCTATCTCTTGCCCCAATTTTATTTTCCATTCCGCTATTTTCAAATACATCAAAATAGCTGTCTTGAATGGCAAGCATTGCTTTTTTGCTTTCACCCTGTTGATAAAGGGCAATTGCTATTTGAATGTCATCAATAATTTGTTGACGAATTTGTTGCCAATCTTGTTCATTATTGTCGTCTGTATTATTTGAGTGATTTGCTAAAGACGGTTGCTGGGATTCTCTTGTTGTAGGCAAATCAGGAAGCTGTTCTTCAATATCTTGTAATAGCATAGTGATATGATAGCCAAATACAGCAATAGGTTCAGTTTGTTCAGTTAAACGAATTAATTGATTAAATTGCTGATTAATTGCTGATGAAGCACTGGCGGAACGATTTTGCCGAATAGCTATTTCCATTTCTGAGTTTTTATAGCCCTCAAATTGAGCTTGTTGTACCAATTTTTTTACTTGCTCAAATTGTTGTTGTTCATAAGCACTAACCGCTTGAGCTAACAAATCATCAATATGTCTAAAATTTTGTTGCCAATAGGGAAGAATATTTTCATTGTCATAAGCCCCATGTTGCCCCTCAGCGATAACTTTATGCCCTGTTTCTAAAGCGGGTAATACCATTTGTAAATCTTGTTTTAAATCAATGATCTTTTGCTGAATAAGTGAAATGGGTTGCTGTTGACTAATCATTTTACGAATTTCACCAAAGCGAGATTCCATTTGATAGCTTTTCTGAGCAGAAAAATTAATACGAATCGGCCCTTCTAAATTCTCAAAGACTTCAAAATAAGCCATTTGTACTTCCGTTCGTGCCTCATCAATTTTCTGCTGTTTATATAACGCCAAGGTATTATCTAAACGCGCTTCAATATCAACGATCAATGCAGAATAATGTTGATTTGCTTGAAGAGGTAAAGGGAATAAAAATAACAACAAATATATCCAGCATAAAGTACCCTGTTTATGCCAATAAACCACCATATTACCCTCCATGTAAAGTTACAAATAAAAGTAATAATTATTATCAATAGCTGAATTATGCGCTCTTTTTCGCCAAAATCAAGACAAATATTTACAAAATACTAAAAATAGTAGTGGTTGGATATGCTTTATAATGCTAAACAGCGCTAGCCTAGCCACTAAATTTATGGTGTAATAGCCGGAAAATTTTTACCAGAGGATACCCGATAAAAATGAGTTGGATTGAAAAAATTCTAAGTAAAACGTCTATTTCAAGCGGAAGAAAAGCCAATGTACCCGAGGGCGTATGGACAAAATGTACTGCCTGCGAACAGGTTTTATATCGTGATGAATTAAAACGTAATCTTGAGGTTTGCCCTAAATGCGGTCATCATATGCGGATTGATGCTAGAGAGCGTTTATTGGCTTTGTTGGATAAGGAAAGTGCGGTTGAAATTAGCACTGATCTTGAACCACAAGATATTTTGAAATTTAAAGATCTCAAAAAATATAAAGATCGTTTATCCGCCGCACAAAAACAAACAGGCGAAAAAGACGCATTAGTAACATTTCGTGGTACATTATATGGAATGCCTGTAATTGTTGCCGCCTCTAACTTTAGTTTTATGGGCGGTTCTATGGGGTCAGTAGTCGGGGCAAAATTTGTTAAGGCAGCCGAACAAGCCATAGAACAACATTGTCCTTTTATTTGTTTTTCTGCCAGCGGTGGTGCGCGTATGCAAGAGGCATTATTTTCCTTAATGCAAATGGCAAAAACCAGTGCAGTATTGGCAAAAATGCGAGAAAAAGGGGTACCTTTTATTTCTGTTTTGACCGATCCTACTTTAGGGGGAGTATCTGCCAGTTTTGCTATGTTAGGGGATTTAAATATTGCCGAACCTAAAGCATTAATTGGCTTTGCTGGTCCTCGTGTAATTGAACAAACAGTGCGTGAAAAATTACCAGAAGGTTTTCAACGCAGTGAGTTTTTATTAGAAAAAGGGGCAATTGATATGATTGTGGAACGGGCTAAAATGCGTGAAACCTTAGCCAGTATTCTAAGCAAACTAACCCATCAACCTTCGCCTTTTGTTGAACCTGAATTGGTAGAAATGAAAGCGGAAAAATAAACTGAAAACGCACCGCACTTTGATCTAAAATAAATATAACAGGCTATAAATAACATAAAGGCGGAATATTCCGCCTTTTAGTTTATTTACGCTTTATTATAATGCCGAAACATTGACGGTTGAACCGCCTACGATACGTACTCGGCGACCGACAGTTAGGGTTGGATCTTGTTTTTGTACAACCACAATTTCTTGTCCATTATCTTTTTTAATTGTTAGCTCAAGTGCATTAACCTGTGAGGCTTTTTCTTCCACTGTACTACCAATCACAGCCCCAGCAATAGCACCTACGGCTGTTGCGATTGCTTGTCCTGTTCCGCCACCAATAGAAGAACCAGCGATTCCACCTAATACACCGCCGCCCACTGTACCGATAACCCCTTGATTATCCGCTTGAATTTTCACAGGGCGTACACTCACGATAGTGCCGTAACTAATTGAGCGGACTTCTTTCGCTTGATTACCTTCATAAACGCTGCCGCTATAAATATCCGTATTAGCACAACCCACAAGGCTTACTGATGTAAGTACCGCTAATGCCAATGTCATTTTTTTCATAATTACACCTCAATAATTTGTTTAATATGATAAGGATGAACCTTAATACAGCAATGATTATCCGTTTTATCCTTTAAACTTACTGCAATAGAGGGATTAGCTAAACGCTCCCCTTCAACTTTAGGCTCAGAGATTTTGACCATCAAATGTGGAGATTGGTTCAATAAAAATTGTTTTTCTACTCGCATTAGCCATTCATTCAATGATTCGTTAGCTAAAAAAGGCAAAACAATCTCAATATGCTCCCAACCTTGTTGCGGATATTGTTTATCTTTAGGATAAGGCAATTCAATTATGCTAACTTTTTGCTGCATAAATAGCAATGGTTCAAACAAGTCAAACAGAAAAATAGGACGCCCATTCACTAAATTTTGGCTTAAAATCCTACCGCACTTGGTCAAAAGATGTTGCCAATCTTGTGCTTGTGCCAAATTATTGACACGTACCGCAAGATGATCAATTTCATAGTGATGTAAGGGGATATGAACTTGTTGAGCCAAGCGATAAATTTTTTGCTCAAATTGTTGAAATTCCGCCAGTAAAAGGGGATTTTGTTTAAATAAAAGATGATTTTGCGTTAAATTTTGCATTTTTTATGCTGTTCTCTTTTCTGTGGCTTTAATCCTTAGTATTATAACCGCCATTTTATGATGTTTAATCAAATTAACAAAGGTATTGTTGTGAATATTCAAGCCATTTTATCTGAAAAAATTACTCAAGCGATGATTAAGGCTGGAGCAGATCAATCTGCTGATGCTTTAGTTCGTCAATCCTCAAAACCTCAATTTGGCGATTATCAAGCTAATGGCATTATGGCAGCAGCAAAAAAATTAGGCAAAAACCCTCGAGAGTTTGCGGAACAAGTTTTGCAACAACTTGATTTATCGGATATTGCTGAAAAATTAGAAATTGCAGGTCCGGGCTTTATTAATATTTTCTTAGCCAATACTTGGCTCGCTAATCAAGCACAACAAGCATTAAGCCAAGCGCATTTAGGCATTAGTAGTGAACAAAAACAAATCATTGTGGTGGATTATTCTTCGCCTAATGTGGCAAAAGAAATGCATGTTGGGCATTTACGTTCAACCATTATTGGCGATTCCGTTGTGCGAGTCTTAGAATTTTTAGGGCATCATGTTATCCGAGCTAACCATGTGGGCGATTGGGGAACGCAATTTGGTATGTTGATTGCTTATTTAGAGAAAATGGAAAATGAGCAAGCCTCTGCCATGGAGTTAAGTGATTTAGAGGCATTCTATCGTGAAGCCAAAAAACATTATGATGAAGATGCACAATTTGCCGAGAAATCACGTCAATATGTGGTAAAACTGCAAAGTGGCGATGAATATTGTCGCACTATGTGGCGTAAATTGGTGGATATTACTATGCAGCAAAACCAACATAACTACGATCGTTTAAACGTTACCTTAACCAATAAAGATGTGATGGGCGAAAGCCTATATAATCCGATGCTACCTGCTATTGTGGCGGATTTAAAACAACAAGGTTTGGCGGTTGAAGATGATGGGGCTTGGGTTGTTTATCTTGATGAATTTAAAAATAAAGATGGCGAGCCTATGGGGGTAATTGTTCAGAAAAAAGATGGTGGTTTTCTTTACACTACTACCGATATTGCCGCCGCTAAATACCGTTATGAAACTTTAAAAGCCGATCGTGCTTTGGTATTTTCAGATACAAGACAAAGCCAACACATGCAACAGGCTTGGTTAATTACCCGTAAAGCAGGTTATGTTCCTGACAGCTTTAGCCTTGAACATAAAAATTTTGGTATGATGCTCGGCAAAGACGGTAAGCCCTTTAAAACTCGTACAGGCGGGACAGTGAAATTAGCGGACTTACTTGATGAAGCCATAGAACGTGCCACCGTCTTAATTAATGAAAAAGCAGCTCATTTATCTGCCCAAGAAAAACAAGCGGTGATTGAGGCGGTTGCCATTGGTGCGGTGAAATATGCCGATCTTTCCAAAAATCGTACCACTGATTATGTGTTTGATTGGGATAATATGCTCAGTTTTGAGGGCAATACCGCCCCTTATATGCAATATGCCTATACCCGTATTCGTTCTATTTTTAATCGTAGCCAAGTTTCAGAACAAGCCTTACAGCAAGCGAACCTTGTACTTAATGATGAGAAGGAACATGTGTTAGCATTAAAATTATTGCAATTTGAAGAAGCGGTGCAAATTGTAGGCAAAGAGGGATCTCCACATATTTTATGTGCTTATTTATATGAATTAGCAGGTATCTTTTCTTCATTCTATGAGCATTGTCCGATTTTAAACAATCCTGATGAAACAATTAAGTTAAGTCGGCTAAAACTGGCAGCATTAACAGAAAAAACCTTAAAATTAGGTTTAGATTTATTGGGCATTAAAACCGTAGAAAAGATGTAGTCTGTTAAAAAAAGCACGCTATAAATCGTCCCACTTTAAAATAAGACAGCGTTGGCACGTCTTATCTTGTTTTAAATTGAAACGACTATAAAGGCGTGCTTTTAAATTAATTGGCAAAAATTTATCTCGCTCCTATTGAAATAACGGTATAATGCCCCATATTTTTTCAACACATAGCTAGTAAATAAAAATTATGGGCAGAAAACGTTCCGCAAGTTCTAGCCGTTGGCTAAATGAACATTTTAAAGATCCTTTTGTACAAAAAGCACATAAGCAAAAATTACGCTCTCGAGCCTATTTTAAACTTGATGAGATCCAGCAAACTGACCGCTTATTCAAGCCGGGTATGACCGTAGTGGATTTAGGGGCTGCACCCGGTGGTTGGTCGCAATATGTGGTTACTCAAATTGGCACAAAAGGAAGAGTTATCGCCTGTGATATTTTAGAAATGGATCCCATTGTTGGTGTGGATTTCTTACAAGGGGATTTTCGTGATGAAAATGTCCTAAATGCTCTACTAGAACGTGTTGGCGAAGAAAAAGTTGATGTGGTAATGTCGGATATGGCACCTAATTTTAGTGGTATGCCTGCGGTAGATATTCCTCGAGCAATGTATCTGGTGGAACTGGCATTAGATATGTGTCGCCAAGTATTAGCCCCCAAAGGCAGTTTTGTGGTAAAAGTCTTTCAAGGGGAAGGTTTTGATCAATATTTGAAAGAAATCCGCTCTTTGTTTAGCAACGTAAAAGTGCGTAAACCAGAAGCCTCTCGTGGTCGTTCTCGAGAGGTATATATTGTGGCAACAGGTTATAAATTATAGTAACCTATGTTTATACAACCATCTTGATTAACTAAAACCAATAAATGAGGTCAACCTTGAACGATATTGTAAAAAATTTAATTCTCTGGACCGTTGTGGCAGTGGTATTAATTACCGCATATCAGGGTTTTAACTCCAATGCTAATGGAGGGAACATTGATTATACAACCTTCGTTTCAGATGTGGGCAATAACCAAGTGAAAGAGGCTCGTTTTAACGATAATGAAATTTTTGTTACCAAAACAGACGGTAGCAAATATATGACGGTAATGCCTTTACTTGACGAAAATATTTTAAATGATCTTTTAAACAAAAAAGTCAAAGTAGAAGGTACGCCACCAGAAAGAAGAGGTTTATTATCACAAATCTTTATTTCTTGGTTTCCTATGCTGTTATTAATTGGAGTTTGGTTATTTTTTATGCGTCAAATGCAAGGCGGTGGCGGTAAAGCCATGAGCTTTGGGAAAAGTCGTGCAAGAATGATGACCAAAGAGCAAATAAAAACCACTTTTGCCGATGTGGCAGGCTGTGATGAAGCCAAAGAAGAAGTGAGTGAAATTGTAGATTTCTTACGTGATCCAGGTAAATTCCAAAAATTAGGCGGTAAAATTCCTAAAGGTATTTTAATGGTCGGCCCACCGGGAACAGGTAAAACCTTAATTGCTAAAGCCATTGCTGGCGAGGCAAAAGTTCCATTTTTTACGATTTCTGGTTCTGACTTTGTGGAAATGTTTGTGGGTGTTGGTGCTTCTCGTGTGCGTGATATGTTTGAGCAAGCGAAGAAAAATGCTCCTTGTTTGATTTTTATTGATGAAATTGATGCGGTAGGTCGTCAACGTGGTGCTGGGCTTGGTGGCGGACATGATGAACGTGAACAAACCCTAAACCAAATGTTGGTGGAAATGGATGGTTTTGAAGGTAAAGAAGGCGTTATCGTTATTGCCGCCACTAACCGACCAGATGTATTAGATCCTGCATTAACACGTCCGGGACGTTTTGACCGTCAAGTGGTAGTGGGATTGCCTGATGTACGTGGACGTGAACAAATCTTGCGTGTACATATGCGTAAAGTGCCGATTGATCCTGCGGTTGATCCAATGGTGCTTGCACGTGGTACACCGGGTTATTCTGGTGCTGATTTAGCGAATTTAGTTAATGAAGCTGCCCTTTTTGCCGCTCGCACGAACAAAAAAGTGGTTTCCATGCTTGAATTTGAAAAAGCAAAAGACAAGATCAATATGGGACCTGAACGCCGTACAATGATGATGACAGAGCAACAAAAAGAATCTACGGCTTATCATGAAGCAGGTCATGCCATTGTAGGCTATCTTGTACCTGAACATGATCCTGTGCATAAAGTAACTATTATCCCTCGTGGACGTGCTTTAGGGGTAACTTTCTTCTTACCTGAGGGCGATCAAGTGAGTATGAGCCAAAAACAATTAGAAAGTAAACTTTCTACCCTCTATGCGGGACGTTTATCCGAAGAATTGATTTATGGCGAAGAAAATATTTCTACTGGAGCATCTAACGATATAAAAGTTGCCACCAATATTGCTCGCAATATGGTTACTCAATGGGGTTTTTCCGACAAATTAGGACCTATTCTTTATTCAGAAGATGAAGGCGAAGTGTTCCTTGGGCGTTCAATGGCAAAAGCCAAACATATGTCTGATGAAACTGCCCATACCATTGATGAAGAAGTGCGCAAAATTGTTACCAGAAATTATGAGCGTGCAAGACAGCTATTAGTGGATAATATGGACATATTGCATGCGATGAAAGATGCGTTGATGAAATATGAAACCATTGAAGAGGAACAAATTGAACAGTTAATGAACCGTCAAGCGGTTACCCCACCGCCGGGTTGGGAAGAGCCAAAAACACAAAATCAAGCTGAAAATTCTGAAAATGCTAAGGCAAATAGCACAGAGACTGAAGCTGAAAACAACAATGATAATCATCAATAAAGCCTAAACAAAAAAGCCTTTTAGATTATAGTCGTTTCAATTTAAAATGAGACAAGGCGGTATGCCGAAGACAGTACAAGTAGTACGGCGAGGCGTACCAACGCTGTATCATTTTAAAGTGGGACGACTATAAAAGGCTTTTTTATTTCCCTATGCTCTTGTAGTATAATCGCCCCATTAAATCAGATAACGCAACAATTATGATACTACAAGCAAGAGAAAAAACCTTAGATCTCGCTACCCCCAAAATTATGGGCATACTCAATTTTACCCCTGATTCATTTTCGGACAGCGGGCAATTTTTTCAGCTTGATAAAGCCCTTTATCACGCCGAAAAAATGCTCAACGCTGGGGCAAGTATTATTGATATTGGTGGAGAATCAACACGCCCAATGGCTGAAGAAGTTAGCTTAGAACAAGAGCTTGAGCGTGTTATTCCTTTGGTTGAAGCTATTCATCAGCGTTTTGATTGTTGGATCTCGGTGGATAGTTCAAAAGCGGAAGTGATACGACAAGCTTCCGAAGTAGGTATGGATATGATCAATGATATTCGTGCCTTAAGCGAACCCAATGCGCTACACACAGCCGCTCAACTAAACTTACCCGTTTGCATTATGCATATGCAAGGACAACCTCGCACCATGCAAACCGCTCCACAATATAATGATGTGGTCAAAGAAGTGCGGTCATTTTTACAACAAAAAATTGAACAATGTTGCCAAGCAGGCATTGCTCCTCAACATATCCTGATTGATCCGGGTTTTGGTTTTGGTAAAAGTGTACAACATAATTACCAATTATTAGCCCATTTAACAGAATTTTCCGCCTTAGGCTTTCCTGTTTTAGCGGGGTTATCACGCAAATCCATGCTAGGAGCAATATTAGATAAGCCCGTTGAGCAACGGATTATCGCTAGTGTCGCTGGAGCATTAATTGCCGCCCAAAATGGGGCAAAAATTCTGCGAGTACATGATGTAGCAGAAACCGCTGATGCCTTAAAAATTTGGCAAGCAACTCAAGATTATCAATAGTCTAATTTTTATAAGGAAAAATAATGAAAGAACGTAAATATTTTGGTACTGACGGTATTCGTGGCAAGGTGGGCAACGCCCCAATAACTCCTGATTTTGTCCTAAAATTAGGCTGGGCGGCTGGTAAAGTATTGGCAACCCAAGGTTCAGGTCAGGTATTAATCGGCAAAGATACCCGTATTTCTGGCTATATGTTGGAATCTGCCCTAGAAGCAGGCTTAGCTGCTGCTGGCTTATCCGCTGCTTTTGTCGGTCCAATGCCAACCCCTGCCATTGCTTATCTTACTCGCACTTTTCGAGCAGAAGCTGGCATTGTGATTTCCGCCTCACATAACCCTTATTATGATAATGGTATCAAGTTTTTTTCTACCCAAGGCACTAAATTACCTGATGAATTAGAATCTGCCATTGAGGCAATGTTAGAACAGCCTATGGACTGTGTGGACTCCGCTCAATTAGGGCGAGCAAGCCGAATTAATGATGCGGCAGGACGCTATATTGAGTTTTGCAAAAGCACTTTCCCTGCTCACCTCAGTTTAGAGGGCTATAAAATTGTGGTAGATTGTGCCAATGGGGCGACTTACCATATTGCCCCCAATGTGATGCGAGAACTTGGAGCAGAAGTCATTGAATTAGGCACAGCACCTAATGGTATGAATATTAATGAGAAATGTGGCGCAACGGATATTCAGGCATTACAACAAAAAGTCCTTGAATGTAAAGCTGATGTGGGTGTTGCTTATGACGGCGATGGCGATCGCATTATTATGGTAGATCATAAAGGTAACAAAGTAGATGGCGACCAAATTTTATTTATTATTGCTCGTGAAACCTTGCGAGCTGGCAAATTACAAGGTGGCGTAGTAGGAACATTAATGAGTAATATGCGTTTAGAACTCGCCCTAAAAGAACTTGCTATACCTTTTATTCGTGCCAAAGTGGGCGATCGCTATGTATTAGAAAAAATGCAAGAACAAGGTTGGGGACTTGGTGGCGAAAATTCTGGGCATATTATCATTGCTGATAAAAATACCACAGGCGATGGTATCATTGCTTCCCTTGCGGTATTGCAAGCGATGGTAGAACAAAAGTTATCCTTACACGAACTGACCCAAGCTATTCAATTATTTCCGCAAGTGCTAATCAATGTGCGTTTTAATGGCGAGCATAACCCGTTGGAACAGGAACAAGTCAAACAGATCAGCCAACAAATGGAACAACGCTTAGCCAATACAGGACGTATTTTACTACGCAAATCAGGTACTGAGCCTTTAATTCGTGTGATGGTAGAATGTGAAAATGCCGATTTAGCACAAGACTGTGCCGAACAAATCGCCCAAGCGGTTAAAGCCTGTTGCTAATGAATTCAACATAAAAAGTGCGGTGCAAAATAAAAAAATTTTTTGATTTAACACCGCACTTTATTAGTGCCTCTCCGCCATTTTCGGCGAAATATCATAAAAAAATATCTCAATGTGAACATTTTACTTATTTTTTTGTCTTATATATTGCGAATTTAATCATGGCGTCTTTGCCATATTCTATAGTCGTTCCACTTTAAAATGATACAGTGTTGGTACGCCTCGCCGTACTACTTGTACTGTCTTCGGCGTACCGCCTTGTCTCATTTTAAATTTAAACGACTATATTTTAATCATTTAGGAAAAAAATATGAAAAAAACACATTTAGTATTAAGTAGTATTGCATTAGGACTTAGCGTTATCGCAACCCCAATTATCGGTCAAGCTAGTATTCCTGTTCCTGTGTTAGGACAATTAGGGCAAACAACCCCAACCCTTGCCCCTATGCTAGAACAAGTGTTACCTGCGGTAGTTTCCATTTCCGTTGAAGGGCAACAAAAATCAGATGCTCGCAGTAATATCCCAGAAGAATTTCGTTTTTTCTTTGGTGATCAATTTGGCGACCGCTCTCCACGCCAATTTAAAGGCTTAGGTTCAGGCGTAATCATTGATGCGGACAAAGGTTATATTATTACCAATAACCATGTGATTGATGGTGCGGATAAAATTACCGTAAAACTACAAGACGGACGTGAATTCAAAGCCAAAGTCATAGGTACTGACAATATGTCTGATGTGGCATTGATCCAAGTGGAAAATCCAAGCAATCTTACCGCAATAAAATTTGCCGATTCCGATCAGCTTAAAGTGGGCGATTTTACTGTTGCTATCGGTAACCCATTCGGTTTAGGGCAAACTGTAACCTCAGGGATTGTTTCCGCCTTAGGACGTTCAACCGGAATGGATTCTTCAGCCTATGAAAACTATATTCAAACGGACGCCGCAGTAAATCGTGGTAACTCAGGTGGTCCACTAATCAATTTAAAAGGGGAATTAATCGGTATTAATACTGCTATTATCTCGCCAAGTGGCGGCAATGCGGGCATTGCTTTTGCCATTCCAAGTAATATGGCGAACAGTTTAGTACAACAAATTATTGAGTTTGGTGAAGTACGCCGTGGTATGCTTGGTATTAAAGGTGGCGAACTTAATGCCGATTTAGCAGAAGCCTTTAATGTTACCGCTAAACAAGGCGCATTTGTCAGCGAAGTCATGAGTGGTTCTGCTGCCGATAAAGCTGGCATCAAAGCAGGCGATGTCATTATTGGCTTTAATGGGCAACGTATCGGTAGTTTTGCAGAATTAAGAGCCAAAGTGGCAACCTCTGGAGCAGGTAAAGAAATTCGCTTAACTTACCTACGTGATGGCAAAGAAAACGAAGTAAAAGTCGTTCTACAATCTGATGACCAAAATCAAGCCTCTGCCACCAGCATTATTCCTGCCTTAGAAGGTGCAGAATTAAGCAACTATAATAGTAAAGGCATTAAAGGGGTGGAAATTAGCAAAGTCGCTAGTGGCTCAATGGCTGAACGTCGTGGCTTACGGGCAGGCGATGTGATTGTAGGAATTAACCGTAATCCAGTGGAGAATATCGGACAATTCCGCAAAATCCTTGATAGCAAACCTTCTGCTATTGCTTTAAATATCTTGCGTGACGGTGCTAACTTTTATTTATTAGTACAATAATCTCTAACACCGCTCAAGGGCATTTGCCTAGCTTGAGCGGTTAATCTCTTTATTCTTTTCTTTAATATAATCGTTTCAATTTAAAATAAAACTTGAGGGTACAGCAAAGATAGTGCAAAAAGAAAGAATACAGCAAAGCGTACCAACAGCGTATTATTTCACATTGAAACGACTATAAAAATATTAACCCTCAGAATAAGTTAGTTAAAGTCAATAATTGACCACTAAATTTTATACTTGAATTTTTCCCTACAACCCATTATCTTGTTGTTCCAATTTCTTTTAACCACTATATCTCGTATTTTCTTATCAAATATAAAAAGGTCAAATAACAATGAATAAGGCATTAATGGTTACCAAACGTGATGGGCGACTTGAACCAATCAACTTGGATAAAATCCATCGAGTTATTACTTGGGCTGCAGAAGGCTTAGACAATGTTTCCGTTTCACAAGTAGAATTACGTTCCCATATCCAATTTTATGAAGGTATTCGCACCTCAGATATCCACGAAACCATTATTAAAGCTGCCGCAGATTTAATCAGTAAAGAAACGCCAGATTATCAATATTTAGCTGCCCGTTTAGCCATTTTTCATTTACGCAAAAAAGCCTATGGGCAATTTGAGCCTCCACGTTTATATGAACATGTAAAAAAATTAGTTCGTTTAGGCAAATATGATCAAGCCCTCTTAACCGATTATAGCCGAGAAGAATGGGACGAAATGGATAGCTATCTTGATCATTGGCGTGATATGACCTTTTCCTATGCCGCAGTTAAGCAACTAGAAGGTAAATATTTAGTACAAAATCGCGTAACAGGCGAAATTTATGAGTCCGCCCAGTTTTTATATTTGTTAGTTGCGGCTTGTTTATTCTCACAATATCCAAAAGAAAAACGGTTAGACTATGTTCGCCGTTTTTATGATGCTACTTCCACCTTTAAAATTTCCTTGCCAACCCCAATTATGGCGGGAGTACGCACCCCAACTCGTCAATTTAGCTCTTGTGTGCTTATTGAATGTGATGATAGTTTGGATTCCATCAATGCCACTGCCGCCTCGATTGTCAAATATGTATCACAACGTGCTGGCATTGGAATAAATGCAGGGGCAATTCGTGCCTTAGGTAGCCCAATTCGTGATGGCGAGGCATTTCATACAGGTTGTATCCCTTTTTATAAACATTTTCAAACCGCGGTAAAATCCTGTTCACAAGGTGGTGTACGAGGTGGTGCGGCAACAGTTTATTTCCCTATTTGGCATCTTGAAGCAGAAAGTTTAATGGTGTTAAAAAACAATCGTGGGGTAGAAGAAAACCGAGTTCGTCATATGGATTATGGGGTACAACTTAATAAGATGATGTACCAACGCTTAATCAAAGGGGACGATATTACGCTATTTAGTCCCTCTGACGTACCGGGCTTATATGAAGCCTTTTTTGCTGATCAAGCAAAATTTGAGCAACTTTATCAGCAATATGAACAAGATCCACATATTCGTAAACGCCAAGTCAAAGCGGTGGAATTATTTTCTTTATTGATGCAAGAACGTGCTTCTACGGGCAGAATCTATATTCAAAACGTGGATCATTGTAATACACACTCCCCTTTTGATCCTGCGATTGCGCCAATACGTCAATCCAATTTATGCCTAGAAATCGCCTTACCTACCAAGCCACTCAACCATATCCATGATGAAAATGGCGAAATTGCACTATGTACATTATCCGCCTTTAATCTAGGCAAAATAGAACAATTATCCGAATTGGAAGAACTAGCAGATTTAGCGGTGCGAGCCTTAGATGCCCTACTAGACTATCAAGATTATCCGATTATTGCCGCCAAAAAAGGCGCAATGGGACGGCGCTCATTAGGCATTGGTGTTATCAATTACGCTTATTATCTAGCCAAAAACGGCGTGCGTTATTCTGACGGCTCAGCCAACGATCTGACACACCGAACCTTTGAAGCAATCCAATATTATTTGCTCAAAGCCTCAATGAACTTAGCTAAAGAATTAGGTCCTTGCCAATACTTTCAGCAAACCACCTATGCAAAAGGTATTCTCCCTATTGATACTTATAAAAAAGATATTGATAACCTTAGCCAAGAACCGCTCCACTTGGATTGGGAAACCTTACGCCAACAGATCCAAACCTTTGGACTACGCAACTCTACCCTAACCGCCCTTATGCCATCGGAAACTTCATCGCAAATATCCAATGCCACCAACGGCATTGAGCCACCACGAGGACATATCAGCATTAAAGCCTCCAAAGACGGTATCCTTAAACAGGTTGTGCCAGACTACGAACGATTAGGCGATCATTATGAATTATTATGGGATTTACCTAATAACGATGGCTATCTCCATTTGGTTGGCATTATGCAAAAATTTGTGGATCAAGCCATTTCCGCCAATACCAATTATGATCCTAAACGTTTTGATGGCGACAAAGTCCCAATGAAACGCTTATTAAGCGATTTATTAACTGCCTATAAATATGGCTTAAAAACCCTCTATTATCAAAACACCAGAGATGGTGCTGATGATGAACAACAAGATCTTGCTGATGACAGTTGTGCTGGTGGTGCTTGTAAAATCTAAAGTAATTTATCTCTAAAAAGTACGGTCAAAATTTTTGTATTTTTGACCGCACTTTGATAATCCCAATTATGTTTAGCATAAAATATGCCACCCCACGTTAAAATAATACAGCATTGGCACACCTCTCCGTACTGTCTTCAACGTACCACTTTTTCTTATTTTAAATTAAAACGACTATAACTTAATTTATGATTAATTTTATTTAAATATTTACAGTAACATCTATCATCGTTATACTTTTGTCAACAATTCGTTATTTTGGATCATTTGCATGATGAAATCCCTCCTTTTAGCTCTACTATTATGTGGCATGTCATCTGCGTTATATGCCATAGATGAAACTCAGCGTCGAGAATTAAATCAACTTGATGCCATTCAACAACAACGCCAGCAAGAACAACAAAGCTATCAATCAGAACAATTTCAAGCAAAATCTGATGTGAGAATGAATGTATCCACCGAAAAAATTTCGGCATTTCCGTCGGATGAATATCCTTGTTATCCTATTCATCACATTAGTTTACAAGATTATTCCCCTAATGCTAATGAACGTTCTATTTCTAGCCAATTTTACTGGGCATTACATCAAACGACTCAGCAATTAAAGCTAAAATTACCCCATTGTTTTGGTAGTGAGGGAATAGCACTATTGATGAAACAAATACAAAACAAGATCATTGAAAAAGGCTATATCACCACACGCATTGTCGCAGAAGAACAAGATTTAACCCAAGGCACACTTCATCTCACGGTTATTCCTGGCAAAATTCGTCATACAGTGGTTGCTGATGCTAGCCATATCCCTTGGTTTAGTAAATTAACGGCTAAAACAGCAACGGCATTTAAACGGGGAGATTTACTGAATATACGAGATATTGAGCAGTCTTTAGAAAACCTAAAACGTGTACCAAGTGCAGAAGCTAATATTGAAATATTACCTGCCGAAAATGATCAAGCTCAAATAGGCGAAAGCGATATAAAAATCACTTATCAACAAGGCTTTCCTTTCCATTTAAACCTCAGCCTTGATGATTCAGGCTCTAAATCTACAGGTAAATGGCAAGGAACGGCGGTATTTTCTTGGGACAATCTCTTTTCTGCCAATGATTTATTTTATACCAGCTTTACCCATAGCCTAAAACGCCAAAGCGATGATGATGGCAGACGAGCAAGCCAAAATTATGGCTTTTATTATTCTGTACCTTTCGGTTATTGGGCATTTTCTGCTTCTTTCTATAAAAATCAATATCATCAAGAAGTCTTTGCCGCTTTCAATAATAACTACATTTACTCAGGTCGCAGTGAATATACTAACTTAACGCTGTCTTATTTACTTTATAGAGATGCGGTACGCAAAACCACCGTTTCTGGCGGTTTTTGGTCACGCCACTCTCAAAACTATATTGATAAAGCAGAAATTGATGTACAACGCCGCCGTATGGCAGGTTGGCAAATTAATCTCACACATACTGAATATATCAATGCAACCACATTAAAACTTTCCACTGGCTTTAAATGGGGAACAGGGGTTCGCCGTTCTATTGAAGCCCCTGAAGAATACTGGGGAGAAGGGACATCTCGCCCACGCATTATTACCGCTTCTATTGAGCTAAACACTCCGTTTAACATTGGTAAACAAGCTTGGGCATTTAATACATTTTGGTCAGCACAATGGAATAATCGCCCATTAATTCAACAGGATCGTTTTAGTATCGGTGGGCGTTATAGTGTACGAGGATTTGATGGCGAACTCACACTTTCTGGCGAACGAGGCTGGCTATGGCGTAATGAGATCAGTTGGAATGTGGCAAATAAAGGACAATGGATTTATATGGCATTAGACGGTGGTCGAGTAATGGGGCGTGATAAAGAAATGCGATTAGGGCATCATTTAATCGGCACCGCTATCGGCATACGAGGTAGTTGGAAATTTTTTTACTATGACTTCTTTATTGGTCGTCCAATCAGCAAACCCATGGGCTTTCGTGCATCCAATGGCATTACAGGCTTTAATATAGGTATGACATTTTAATACTAGAATAGGAGATAAATGATGAATAAACAATATTTCCGTGTAATTTTTAGTAAAACATTACAACGCTTAGTGGTGGTATCAGAACTGGCAAAATCATCAGATAAATCCACCTCAAATAAACAAAGTGCGGTCAATTTTAAACCTATTTTAGCAAGTTTAACTACGCTGGGATTTCATTTATTCTGTGCCTTAGGTTTTGTTACCTTTTCTATGCCTGTACTTGCTGACACATTAATTATTAAAGCCGATCCTAATGCCCCGAAAAACCAACAACCAATCGTATTACAAACGGCTAATGGTCTTCCTCAAGTTAATATTCAAACACCGAATAACAAAGGGCTTTCCCATAATAAATATCAAGATTTTAATGTAGATAATAAAGGGGCTATTCTAAACAATAGCCATAAAGCCATACAAACCCAACAAGCAGGCTTTATTCAAGGTAATCCTTATCTTGCTAAAGGCGAAGCAAAAGTTATTTTAAATGAGGTTACCTCAAATAATCCTAGCCAACTCAAAGGTTATCTTGAAGTCGCAGGTAGAAAAGCTGAAATTATCATTGCCAATCCCAATGGTTTATATTGTGATGGTTGTGGCACAATTAACGCCTCTCGAGCTACAATGACCACAGGAAAACCGCAAATTAAAGAGGGACAAATAGATAGCTTTGTAGTAGAAAAAGGGAAAATCAAAGTCAGTGGTAAAGGCTTAGATAATAGCCGAGTTGATTATACCGATATTCTTGCCCGAGAAACGGAAATCAATGCGGGGATATGGACAAATAAAAAACTCAATGTGGTAACAGGTAAAAATACCATTAAACAAGCAAGCCTTGAAAACGCAAATAATGAATTACAAATTACCCGTATTTCTGCTGAAAATATCAATGAAAATACCCCATTATTTGCCTTAGATGTTAGCGAACTTGGCGGTATGTATGCAGGCAAAATTCATTTAGTGGGGACAGAACAAGGTTTGGGCGTGCGTAATGCTGGACATATTGGCGCAAGTGCCGATACATTGACCATTGATTCGCAAGGAAAAATTGTTAATCAAGGTATAATCAATGCTCAACAACAAATTAGCCTAAACGCTCATCAATCTATTGAAAATCATGGACGTATAGAAAATAAAACTCAGGATATCCTGCTAAATGCCAATGAGAATATCAATCAAGCAGGTAGCCTAATTGCCCAAACAGGAACAATCAATGCTCAAGCCAAAAATATAAGCCAAAGCGGTGAAAGCCTAGCTAAAGGTAAAATTAACTATAACGCCACAGAAATCAAAGCTAGCCAATCTTCTCTATTTGCCGCTGGTATAACCACTACACAAACTGCTAATGGTGAAACCCTACAATTAGATAAACAATCAGCACAAGGCTCAGCTATTACTCTTAAAGCCGATAATCACGCTCAACTTGCTGGGCGTCATATCGCCAGTGGCGATTTCGCTGTTACAGCTCAATCAATTGATTTAGACAACAGTCAAAACCATGCTTATAACATCAAGCTCAAAGCACAAACAGGCAATGTAACAGCAAATAAAAGCCAATTAAGTGCGGTGGAAAATCTCAAAATTTCTACCCCAAAAACGCTTTCTACCCAACATAGCCAACTTAGTGCAAACCATATTCAAACTGCACAACAAGATTTAAATACGCAGAATTCAGTATGGCAACAACATGGCACTGCGGACTTTGAGCTCAAGCTACGTTATCTACAAAATCAAGGAGGAGTATTTAGCACTGCTGGTAATTTTAATCTCAATGCCAAAGAAGTGGATAATACTGGTGGACAATTAATCGCAGGTCAACATTTCAATATAAACCTCAGTGGTGAACTCAATTCTACACAAGGAGTATTATTTGCCAATAAATCACTCAACTTAACGAGCGGTCAACTCACTAATACTCAGGGTCTAATTAAAAGCCTTGGTGATATGCAAATTAATACCCATAATGATAATATTATCAATCAACAAACCCAATTAAATAGCGATACGCAACAAGGCATTATTGCATTGGGTAATTTAATCATCAACAGTGCCAACCTAGATAATACAACAGGAACAATCTTTGCCAACAATACATTGAATATTGTAACAAATACATTAAATAATCAGTTAGGTACCATAGGTAGTCCAGATAAACTTGTCATTGATACACAGCAATCAGCACTAAATAACCAACAAGGGCAAATTTTTGCCAATATCACTAGCCTAAGTACAGGAGAGATTAACAATCAACAAGGTTTACTACGAGGCGATAAAACGCTGACGATTGATACGCATAACCGAAACCTTAATAATCAACAGACCCAGCAATCCTCTCAAGGTATTCTCGGTTTAGGCACAGTCATATTAAATAACATCAACCAACTTAATAATACGCAAGGCAAAATTGCCTCAGCCCAAGATTTAAATATAAATACTGCAACCCTAGACAATAATAAAGGGCTAATCAACGCCCAACAAGCCCTAATCCAAGCAGAACAAATAAATAACCAGGCCGGCACAATTTGGGCAACAGATACCCATTTAAATGCGAATGTAGTGAATAACCAGTACACTGAGCAAAATGGCTCATTAATTGGGGCAACAAACAAGCTGAATATTACGGCAACACAGCTTAACAACCAACAAACCATCGCCACCAGTACAAAACCAACTCAGGGATTACAAGGTAAAAATATTCAACTCAATGTAGCGGAACTAAATAACCAACAAGGGGGGATTTACGCAACCAACACGCTTGCTACAACCATAAATCAACAACTCAACAATCAAGCTGGTGAATTATTAGCAGGACAAGTTGTCAACATTGATTCCCTTGATAGACATTTAGTGGTAGATAACCAAAATGGTACTATTGAAGCTGGTCAACAGCTTAACTTAACCGCCAAAACCTTACAGCATGAAGGAACAATCAAAACCCAAGGCGATGCAGAAATCAACCTCACGGATAGTTTTACCTTAAATCAAGCACTACAAGTGGGTAACAATTTAACCTTTACCACCCAAGGGAACTTTACCAATAATGTCAAACAAGTTATCGGCAATCAAGCCATATTTAATGCCATAAACTTGCTTAATCCACAACATGCCGAAATATCCTCAAATCGTACTATTATTAATGCGACAAGCATAACCAACTATGGTTTATTAGACGGCAGCGAAAATATTATTAAAACACAGACCCTAAATAATCTAGGAACAGGGCGAATTTATGGTAACCATTTAGCCATTCAAGCAAACAACCTTAATAATCTAAAAGACGGTGAAAAATCAGCAACCATTGCAGCACGAGAACGGTTAGATTTAGCGGTAGGCACTTTAACTAACCGAGATCATAGCCTTATTTTTAGCCAGGGTGATTTGGCGATTGGTGGGCAATTAAATGAACAACATCAAGCAGAGGGTTATGCCACATTTATTGATAACGGCAGTGCCACAATTGAAGCCTTAGGTAATGGCGAAATCAAAACAGAACGCTTATTAAATCACGATCTCTATCTTACCCTAGGTGAACATCATACCGATGAGCGTATTATTGAATATGCCCCATCAAACAGTTCAACCCGCTATGCTACACAAAATAAAGATGGTGGTGAAGGCTACTTTGATTTAAAAAATAATCATAGACGCGATTCTAACTCTTATTTTGTATTCAGAAATGGCAAACGTATCGGTTCTCGCTATTGGACAAACTGGAATTATAATCGACATACCGTAACCAGTACCATTGAACATCGCGATCCTGCCCAAATTTTAATTGCTGGCAATCTTTCCCTGACGGGGACAGATTTAGAAAATAACGCCTCTACCCTCTCTGTCGGCAAAACCCTCTTATTGGGTGATCGTATTTTTACCGATAATACCGATAACGAGAATTTAACTTCAGGTAATACTAGCTTAAGAAATATTGATATTGAGGGAACTATCAATGTTACCGACACTGGAAGATGGGAAAGTTTTGGGAAACAATATCGACGTTATGGTATCAGAGGCAGAAAACGCTGGGCAGTTTATGGCAATGGTTCTGGTAATATCAATGAAATCCATCCAGTGCAACATTTTAGCTTTAATAAAGTATTAAATAATATTGGTAGCGAAGTGGCTAGTACCAATACGAGTATCCATAGCCAATCCTCTGCCCAACAAATTACATTAAAAAATCTTAACTATTCATTGCCTGTTGATTCCAATAACATAACCGCCTCAACGCCAAGTCCTGTAATTTCAGGGCAAATTTCAGCCATTTCCCCTGAAAACTTAGCGAAAGGAACCTTACCTGTAATTAAAACCCACTTAACACCAATTCGCTTACCGCAGGCGAGTCTTTATCAAATCAATCCTGATGCACCGAATGGCTATTTAGTAGAAACTGATCGCCAATTTACCGATCGTAAACAATGGTTAAGTTCTGATTATATGTTTACAGCTCTGCGTTATGATCATAATAATGTGCAAAAACGCCTTGGTGACGGATTCTATGAACAACGTTTAGTCAACGAACAAATCCAACAATTAACAGGACGCCGATTCTTAGATAATTACAGTTCAGATTTTGAACAATACAAAGCATTAATGAATAACGGCATTTATTATGCTAATAAATTTAATTTGACCCCAGGTATAGGCTTAACCGCCAACCAAATGGCACAACTTACCTCTGATATGGTTTGGTTTGTTAATCAGCCTGTTACGCTAGCTGACGGTACGACCTTAGATGTACTTACACCACAAGTTTATTTGGTTTCTCGCAATACAGAGGTAACCACCGAAGGGGCATTAATTTCTGCCCGTGAAATTGTAGCGGAGGTTAATGGCGATATTCACAATAGCGGTACTATTGCAGGGCGAGATTTAACCGCACTTTCAGCCCAAAACATCACCCAACAAGGCAATTTATTTGGCAATAATGTGAATTTGCTTGCCGAACAAAAACTCATCAACCTCGGTGGTAAAATCCAAGCCTTAGAGTCAGCAACCCTCGTGGGTAAAACAGGGGTTAATATTGCTAGCACCACCAGCAGTTCCGCTAATAATGATGCTTTTGGTAACCAGTTTGCTCATACTCATCTAGACAAACAAAGTAATATTTCAACCAATGGCACATTAACCATTTATAGTCCGCAAGATGTAGTAATTAATGCTGCCAATATGGCTGCAAATGTGATTCATATTCAAGGGGATAATGTTGAACTCGCTACCATAAACACCAGCAATAAACAGCATTATAATGGCGATGCGGATAATTATTATCGCTTAGACCAACAGCAAGAAATCGGCTCGCAACTTAACGCTCAAAGCGATATTCAGATTGTTAGCCAACATAACACTACCTTACGTCAAGCCTCGCTCCATAGCGATAACGGCACTATCGCCCTTCAAGCTGCCCAAGGCGATATTCATATTCAAGAGGGGCGTCATCAAGAGCAACTTGATTTTGGCGCAAAAAGTAGCCAAAGTGGTTTCCTACAAAAAACCACCACTGTCACCAAACATTTACATCAATATGATATGGCTCAAGGCTCTGCGATTGATGCTGACAATATTGTATTACAAGCTGATAAGGGCAATATAAGGGTGCAGGGTTCTTCTGTGGTGGCAGAAAATCAACTTGTTGCCAGTGCAAACAATATTGATATTCAGCATGCAGAAAATCAAATTTATCAACAAGATGTTGAGAAAACCTCAAAATCGGGGCTAATGGGCAGTGGTGGCTTTGGTTTTAGTGTGGGATTGCGTAAAAATACCACCGAAAATGACCAAACTCGTTACTATGCCAGCCAAAGCCAAGTGGGGAGCTTAACCGGCGACACTACCCTACTGGCGAATGAACAATATCGCCAAACTGCCAGTGCGGTCACTGCCGTTGAGGGCGATGTGAATATTCAAGCCAAACAGGTAGATATTTTAGCAACAAGCGATAAATATGATACCAATTATAAGCAGACTTATGAGAAAAAAGGATTAACAATTGCCATTAATACCCCTATTCAAGCAGCGATTAATGCTATAGAAAGCGTGAATGATGCAATACAAACTGTTGGGGAAAGTAAAGATGACCGCATTAATGCTATGGCAGCGGCGAATGCAGGTTGGACAACGCTTAGAGCAGGACAAACGTTAGGGAAAATTGGTAAAGAGTTAGGGGAGCTGATGCAAAACGGTACTGTACCTACTGAAGCGGTCAGCGTTTCTATTACTTATGGGCAACAAAAAAATGTCAATACCCAACACACAGAGGGAACTACCGCCAATAATAGTCAAGTGAATGCTGGCGGTAAAGTGTCTATCCTTGCCACAGGTGCTGATAAACAATCTAATATTCATATCATCGGTTCTGATGTTAGCGGTAAACAAGGTACAACCCTCGTTGCTGACAATGATATTCACTTGCTTGCACAACAACAAAACCATATGGAGCGCAGTAAAAATCAATCCTTTGGCTTTAATGCTGGCGTGGCAGTTGCAGTAGGTAATGGGGTTTCATTTGGTATTACCGCTGGCGGTAACTATGGTAAGGGGTATGGTAACGGTGATGAAATAACCTATCGCAATACCCATATCGGCGACAGTGCAAGCCAAACTATCATTCAGGCTGGCAATAACGCCACCTTGAAAGGGGCGCAAGTACAGGGTAAAAGCGTTGCCCTCAATGCCCAAAACCTGACCATTGAAAGCCTACAAGACACCATGAAATATGAGGGTAAACAAATGAATGTCAGTGGGCAAGTGACCGTTGGCTATGGTGCTTCTGGCTCTGCTAGCTATAACCAATCTCGTATCAATGCCGATTATGCCAGTGTGGTTGAACAATCGGGCATTTATGCTGGCGATGAGGGCTATCAAATTAATATTGCTAATCATACGGAGCTGGTGGGCGGTATGGTAACATCCACTCAAAAAGCAGAATTAGCCAATAAAAATCACTTTAGTACTGGCACATTAGCCAGCCAAAATATAGAAAATCATTCCAACTATAAAGGCTCAGCATTTGGTGTTGCTGGCTCAATGGCATTTAATGCCGATTTAGGCTTAGGCAAACATGCACAGGCTCAAAGTGATAAACAAGCCGTTAATGACAAAGGCGAAGCACTTTACACCGATGCACAAGGGCAACAAACCACACAAGCAAAAGGGGCTGACGGTAAAGCCAATAGCCGTGTTTTAGCCAGCGGTGGAGATTCGCTAAAAACCAGTATGGGAGTAGGCTTTGGCTATGATAGTGATAGCCAGTCCTCTATTACCCAAAGCGGTATTAATACTAAGAATATTTATATCCGTAATGAACAGGAACAACTTGAGAAAACCGGCAAAACCCTAAGCGAAACCTTAGAAGCAGTTAAGACTAATATTGTTACAGAAAGTGCGGTAGAAAATACTGGAATTTTACCCAAAGATTTTGATAAAGAACGAGTACAAAAAGAACTGAATACTCAAGTTAAAGTTACTCAAGAACTTGATAAAAACCGACAAGAAATCAAAGCTAAACTATATTCTATTGTTGATAGTAAAAGAGCTTTAGCTACTTCAATACGAAAAGAAAATGGAGGATATGATACTAATAAATCTGAAAAACTAGATGCAGAAGCAAAAATTTTAGATGAGCAAATACGCTGGTTAGATATGGGATTAGGATTATTTATTGGTAGCGCTGGCAACTCTAATACATTATGGGGAATGTTTGCCACAACTCAGGCTGACAGAGTTTTACGCTCCGCTACCGCCCCAAAAGAAATGTGGTATCAAAAATGTCCATCTAGTAATGATGATTGCACAGGCAAACAAAATCGTAGACAAATTTGGTCATTAAATGATTTGACCAATGATGAACGAGCAAACTTAGAAATAGATAACAATGTATTAACCATATCTAACCCTGGTATTTTTAATGATCGTAAAGATGCTCTAAAAAATGCTCAAAAACAAAATACTTCAGAAACAAATCAAAAAGGCATAATAGTTGTAATGAATCCCCCAACAGGAAGATACGATGGATTTTGGCTTCCAACCTCTCTTGTATCAGAATTAATGTATGCAGCATACGATAAACTTAATGATAAATATTTATGGGGTGCTTTACCACTTACTAATTCACAAAAACTTAATCAAGATTTGTATCGTGAGTCCAAGCAATTAGGCTATAAAATTGATTTAAACAATCATAGCCGGGGTGGATTAACTGCCAGTATTGCTTTGCAAGATATAAATATTTGGAAGCAGGAAAAAGATATTCCTATTAGAAAAGCTCGTTTTTATGGTACGGCTACCAATGTAGAATCTTATGCAAACCAATTACAACGTAATGGTTATAGCTACCAAAATGAGAAAACCACTTATCAAAGTGGAGCTTATTCAGCTGTACATGAATCCGATTTTGTAGGGAATAAATGGCTTTTAGGTTTAGTAGGAAACAATAATACGACTGGAGGTAATTGCTTATTTTGCTACTCTCATAGTAGTTATTATGCTGAAATACCTGATCCTAATTTACAAAAAGAAAAATATAATGATTTTATAAGCATCTGGGGAACGCCACTTTACCCAAATGATAATCCGTCATTACCAAAATTAGTTAAACCAACCAATCAAGAAAAAGGGGGGGCTTTTGATGAAAATCCATTCTAAATTAATTTTAATTTCTAGCTTTTTATTAACAGGGTGCTATCCTTGTAAATTTCTAGACTGGAATTGTAATGAAAGTAAAGAAGAAACTTGGTGGTATAAAAAAAGAATACGATGCGAAAAAGAGCAGAAAAATTTAGCCAAAGAAATACTTAAAAGTAAATATAATGAAAAGATAGATATTCATATTCTGAATCAATGTATTCTTTCTAATGGATCTTATAAATTTGAATCAGATAAAAATATTTTAGGAGAACTATAAATGATTAAAATAAGTTTAATATTCATTATTTCTATATTATTAAATGGATGTTTTTTTATAGATCAGTTACAAGAGAAACTTTATGAAGATTGTTATGTATCAACTGATTATATTAAAGGTTTATCTGAACAAGAATATCAACTTTTATCTAAGAAATGTGGATGGAATATAAAAAAACCCTAAGCGAAACCTTAGCGGCAGTGAAAACGGAGATTACCACCGATACCGCTACGGCACATTCTGGGAAATTGGAAAACCATTTTGATAAAGATAAAGCCTTAAAAGAGTTAAATATTCAAGTCAAGGTAACAAAAGAATTTAGACAAAATGCCTTTAGCACCATTAACGCTTATGTTGAACCTAAACAAGCGGAATTACGCAAGCAAATTAAACAAGCCAAAACAGAGGAAGAAAAGACCGCACTTTACGCTGAAATTTATAAATTACAATATCAAAAACGTTTACTTGAAACAGTAGTAGGGATTGTCAGTGGCTCGCCTGATATTGCAATAACACAGGGTACATTACAACTCGCCGCAACGAGAATGCGAGAAGAAACCTTAGCAAACTCAAGAAAATTTAAAGGTATTATTGATAAGAAAACCGGCGAAGTCTTGTCAAATGTCTCTTATGATAGTGGCTATTTTGATGGGGTTAAATTAGGCGGGGTTAGACTTGATGTTAATGCTATTTGTGATAAAGACCGATGTCAAGAAAATTCGGACGGTTCTTTTACTTATATTGGTGATAACCAATATCAAACATTAAGGGATGTTTTAAATCCAAACTTAAATGACGATGCACGAATAAAAGGTATGTATGGACAGACAGGAGGGCTACAAGCTATACAAGGGGGTTGGTATTTTTCTAATCAGGGGATTCCTTATAAAATTAATAGTTTTTCTGACAACATAGTAGAAGCCTTTGCTGGTCCACATGACCTTTTAGGTGGGCAAGTTTGGGGGTTCTATGATAAGGACGGAAATACAGCGGCTAAAGATCCTGCAACTCAATTAAGAGCAGATATTACTACGGCTGTCGCCATACCCGTTACCGCCCCTCTTGCCTTGGCGGATTTTATGAGTTCTGATTTTGTAGAAATATTAATGAAAATAGGGGGCAATTAATGCGATTATTGATAATAATTCTTTTGTCTACATTGACAAGTGCTTGTTGGTTTTCTAATGACTGTTTCTATACCCTTGTTACAACTAACTGTACTTGGAAGTATCCACTTTATCCTGATATAACAAGATATCAAAAACCTGATTCTTTAGGAAATACCAATAAAGAACAGCGTTGGCAAGACGCTATTAGTTGTGGGGCAAAATATACTGAAGATGGTTGGATAGATAAAACTCTTCCTCGTGTAGATGATTTTAGTGGAAAGAATGTGAATGGTATTCGTAAGTTTGCTTTATGTATGAAAGACAAAGGATATTATATCGCTAACCCTACTGAATGTTGGAAAAAAAATATTTGTCATTTATAACTAATTAAATGCCATGCATACGATTATTGATATTAGAACAAGCTCAATTGCAAGCTGAGCTAACCCAATTAACCCACTATCTTAACGACAACCAAACTCGCTATGACCTTTGGAAAGAAGGGGGCATGGGCAGAGCCTTATTGCACGCAACCGCAGGCGGATTATTAACAGGCGATATCAGCGGTGCTGCTGCTTCAGGTGCGACTTCCCTTTCAGCCCCACTGATTGAACAACTAAGCGATAAAGCCCAAGCCCAGTTTGGCAACGCAGGAAAAGCGGTGGTTGATATGACCGCTGGCTTAGCCGTTGGTGCCGCCGTAGGCAAGGGTAATATGGGAGCGATCAGTGCGGGGATAAATACCGATTGGTATAATCGCCAGTTGCATCCGAGTGAAATGAAATGGATAAAAGAAAACGCAAAACAATTTGCTGTCCAGCAAGGTTTGACTGAACAAGAAGCTGAACGTATCTTGACTTCAGTCGCTCTATCTCAAGTAGATAAAGCCTATAGTTATTTGGAAAATGACACACTACATTACCAAAATGCTCAAAAGTTTCTTGCTAGTATTGCGGGAACTCACTTTACTGATGAGTATGGAAGAATACAAACATTATTTGATGAAAAAGGAAATTCTAACTTTGATAACTTTGCGATTAATATTGAGTATGTTCGTCCTAATAGCGAATTATACAATAATGTTGTTGCACAGTCCCCAACATATCACAATAATCTGAGTAGCGAAATACTTTGGAAAGCTGGGAACTCTAAATTAGGTAATATGGCAAGCCAACCGGAAAAAGTACAAAAAACGCTATTAGACCACCTTATTACGTCAAAGCAAGAATCAATTCTAGCATTGGCGAATAATACTGCAAAATCTCAACAAGAACACGGGTGGGAAAAAAGAGTCATATTTTCAGGAACTGGCATTGAATATACCTTGAAAGGAATAAACCAAGGCGAAGTAAATACGGAACATAATCAAGAACGGATAAATTTACAAACAATCAATTCCAATATTAACAACAGTATAAGTAACATTTATTCTCTTGCTGAAGTACAAGGCTATCTCAGTAAAGATGAACGCATAGCATATCAAAAAGCTAATTCAACATTGCTTAGTTTAGAAGGGCTTACTGCTTATGGGGGGATTGATACGGTTACAGGTACTCTAAATAAGATATCGAAAAGACGTGACAGTATTGTCATCGGAAGTAAAAAAACTATGGAAGAGACTTCTTTAAATACTGCTGATACCTACGCCAAAATAAAAGATTTATTAAGAGGAGAAGTCACGGTATATAGAGTAGAAGGAATTCCAAATCAGCGATTATTCATAGATGAAACAGGTAATGTTACTTTCCTTGGAGATACAACATTGTATTTAAACTTTGGTAGTAAAAAAAGAGCAATTCAATATTTACAACAAAAAGTTGATAACGGTTTAATCGGAGCTGAAATAAAAAGCTTTAGAATTCCTAAATCATTTAGAAATGAGATAAGTGACATTGCAATAGAGGAGAAAAAAATAAAAACAGACGATCCTAATAGATTGCAACCAGTCATAGCAGATCCTACAAAAGCAAAATATCAGTATGGGTTGAGAAAAGAACAAATCAAGAAATTAAAATCTAATATTATTGAAGGTAGTGGAAAGAATGGAAATGAATAATGATTTTTATCAAATGATTATTATGGAAAAAGAGAGATTGAAAAATTCCGCTTTTCCAGAATATCGAGAAAATGATGGAATGGGAGCTAATTTTCTAATTATATGTAATGGCAATGCTACAGAAGTGTTAGATTTGGCTAGAAAGGTTTTATTAATTATTAACGAACAATACTCAGCTAAAACTTGGCCTAGCGATGAAAAATGGCTGAGTCTTATGCCTAAAAACTTTTTAAATAATTTTGAAAAAGAAGAAAAAAAGATAACTAAAAATTTGTGGTCTAATTTCTTTCATAAAATGACATCTAAAAAACCTCAGAATAGTAAATGGACTTTTGAAAATTGGATTTTTCTAATGGAACCAATAGATAGAAGTTGGTTTTGGTGGGGAGCTACAGTCATAGATGAAAAAGATGGAAATAATTATTTATTTTTTACAACTAGAGTATTAGATGATCCTTTTTTAGCAGGAACATTAAAATGGCTATTTCTTGGTGCTGGAGCCATAGAAGTCCTAGATGAAGATGAGTTTTCAAAAAGATTTAATATTAATTTACTGAAGTAATAATTATAAGTAGGACAAAAGAAAATATAAAATCTCAATTACTTCCAAAAATACAAGAAAATGAGCAAATATTAATATCGTGAGTTAGGATTTGTTAATGCATCAAAAGTATGCCAATCCGCTTGTGAATTAAAACCGACCAGCAATAAAGAAAGAGATCTTATTGAGAGCATTGTTAAAAATGGTGACCGCACAGGGGTCAAAACAGAGCAATTAATCACCAGCCTTGCAGGACGTTCAGGATATAAAGTGCTTGATTGGGGTAAATATGGCTCAAATAATGGTTTTGATCATGTTTTAATGGGCAAAGACGGCACCATTATCATTATTGATAGCAAACAATTAAGAAATGGGGCTATTCAGGTAAGCAATAATGCAGCTGGGAATAGCAATCAGCTATCTCGAAAATGGATAGCTAATGTAGCAGGTAAACTACCTAATGAGGATATTAAAAAACAGATCCTGCAATCTCTCGATGAAAATAAAATGAAAACCATTGTTGCTGGGGTGGATAAACGAGATGGCACCATTAAGTTAATTCCCGTAAAAATACCTGATAAAACCAAATAACAGAGGATAGGTTCTATGTCAAAAAATTACAAAGTTTATTTAGGTAACGTAACAGGACGCAGTTATGAAGAAAGTATTCAGCATTGCCAAAGTGAAGCTGATTATCTTTATAAAAAAGGATATTTTGACCTCTACGATGTAGATTTCGATAAAGGTACAAGAACTTTAAGAGATAAGCCAATCAGTACGCTTGAAGAAAAATTAAAGCGTATTAAGGAAAAAAAAGGACATCCTTTATATAGTATGTTATGGATTAGTAACTATTATGCTGCTCAAGCCTCTTTGGATTTATTGCTTAACGCCGATATTAAAGCATTTAAAAAACATGCTTATATTGCAGGAAAACTGCAAATTCTCTCAGAATATGATTATCAATGGGCATATAACGGCATCAATGTACATCATTTTTTTCTTAGCATTATGTCGGATAGCCCTGATTTAATTAACTTTTTGATTAAACATCGTGATGAGATCGTTTCAGTAAAAAAACGTTATGCCAGTGATGATCCTCGACCTTATTTTAATGCCAATACCTTATTGGCATTATCAGGGGAATGGGAGCTGTTAAAAAGTAGAAGTCAAGTCTATTTAAAAGATGAATATAAATCACGTCATTACCGAATGCGCATACCTGACCATGAATTTTACATCGCCCTATGTGATAAAGATATTGAAGGAATGAAAACCGCATTAAACAAATTATTAGAACCTAAATTAGCCAAACGTGCAGTATATGATACCAATGTATGGTTTGATTTTTATTTACAATTACAGGTGTTATTATATGCCAAAATCGCAGCCATTCACGGCTTTGATTTAGGCATTGATAGCCCTATCGCCCCTAAGGAGTTAATTGAATATAAACCCCTCAAACCACGGGAATATGAAGACCCTTACGATTTTATGAAAGAATTTGATTATGACCAACCAATTATGAATTGGATCAATTATTGGAATGCTATTATTGAAGAAAATCAACGTGAAGCAGAAAAGAACCGTAAAAAGCCCTCTTGGTTTCAGGAATTAATATCAATTATAAAAATATTTATTAAGTAATCCTATGTGACAATGATAACGAGTTCTAATGGCTTTAATATTGGTGAGTTGCTAGCCTTTGATTGGTGTAATAGTATGTATTTAAGGCTAATCTAATACAGCTTCTAATAAAATATAGGTAAAAAGCCAATGTCCCCAAACATCACCCAACAAGGCAATTTATTTGGCAATAATGTGAATTTGCTTGCCCAGCAAAAACTCATCAACCTCGGTGGTAAAATTCAAGCTTTAGAGTCGGTAGCCCTCGTGGGTAGAACGATAGCTTGCTTCATCACACACCTAACTTTATTGAAGCTCTTGAAAATTTAAATTCGGACGAATAGACTTGTCAGTTCTGCTACCTGCTCCACATGGCTAAACAAACTAACCCGGCATCTTATCGTCAAATTAATATAACGACAAGTATAGGCAAATTCATTGTTATGCTGAAAATAGAAATCAACGACTTATTGTTCAAATGTCTAGTTATACTTTATCATAAAAAAATCTACTTCTTAATCCGTTAATTGTTTAGTCTAATTTTTTAGGGGCGTAGATCATAGCAAAGATTTTTCTTTTCATCTATTAAACTCTTTGATTCCGTACAAATAGAGTATGTTTCTTATAGATATATTTTGTCTAGCTATAATAAAAGCACTCGGAGGATTATCAACGAGTGCTTTTTTATTGCTTGATGATAGCCTATCTTCAAATACTAATGAAAATAAGCAACGAGTATCGCTCCAATAAAGCAAGCACAGGCAATGAAAAAATACAAAGGACTAAATCCTAAGGATTTCTTACTAAGGGTTTTAGCCGCAAAAATAATATACCCCACTAATAATAGTAATTTTATCGCTAGCCAAGTGGGTAAACCATATCCCAATAAAATAGTTATTGCCAATCCGCTGACTAATAATAAAGTATCACTTAAGTGCGGTAGGATTTTTAAAAGTTTTATGGCACGCCAGTTTTTACCACGAAATTGCATAGCACTACGCACTATAAAGAGTAATAAGCTAGTATATGCACTGGTAATATGAATATAAAACAAGGTTAGACTATCAAACATTAATCACTCCAAATTAAAGTAAGAATATAGAAAATATAGCTATGAGGAAAAAAGATTGGTGCCCCCTGCCGGACTTGAACCAGCGACCAAGCGATTATGAGTCGCCTGCTCTAACCACTGAGCTAAGGGGGCATAAATGAAAACTCGGCAATTATATTGTAATAATGGCGTTATGTCTATTAGTTCGTATTTAACTGAATGAATTTCAAACAAAAAAAAGCCTTTCAAAAATTGAAAGGCTAAAAATATTTGGAGTCATACTTTTTTAGGGTATGAGCATAATTATAAACATATTTTTAACAAAAGCAATACTATTTTTTTACTTTTTTTGTTATTTTTGTTGGTGTGGGTTTCTTGTATTGGTATTGTTTAAATTACGCATTAATAAAGCATAATTAAGATCAATATCCTTTGGTACATCAAGAAAGACAAAATGCCCATCACCTAATCCCGCCTCAACTTGTTGATTTTTGCGGTTTAGCATACGTTGAATCGTAAAAGTGATATTGCCTTTTGGTGTCATCATTTCTACTTCATCACCCACTAAAAATTTATTTTTTACCGCAACTTCGGCTAATCCCTCTTGATTACGCACCCCAGTAAACTCGCCAACAAATTGTTGACGCTCGGAAATGGAATAACCATAATCATAATTTTGGTATTCATCATGGGTATGGCGGCGTAAAAAACCTTCGGTGTACCCTCGATGAGCAAGAGATTCTAAAGTTGTCATTAGGCTTTCATCAAAAGGTTTACCTTCAGCTGCATCATCAATGGCTTTGCGATAAACTTGGGCAGTTCTGGCACAATAATAAAAAGATTTTGTTCGTCCTTCAATTTTTAATGAATGCACACCAAGTGCGGTGAGTTTTTCAACATGTTGTACCGCCCGTAAATCTTTAGAATTCATAATGTAAGTGCCATGCTCGTCTTCAAAGGCGGACATTTGTTCATCAGGACGTTGATTTTCCGTTAATAAGAACACTTTATTGGTGGTAGCCCCTTCGCCTAAGGTTGGCGCAACATTGGTAATGGGAATCTGTTGATTTTCAGCAATAATATTGCCCACTTCGTCTTCTTTTCCCTCAGCAACATTATATTCCCAACGGCACGCATTGGTGCAAGTTCCCTGATTAGGATCACGTTTGTTAATGTAACCAGAGAGTAAGCAACGCCCAGAATATGCCATACATAATGCCCCATGTACAAAAATTTCAAGTTCAATGTCAGGCACTTTTTGGCGAATTTCGGCAATTTCTTCTAGGGATAATTCACGAGAGAGAATGACGCGAGTTAAACCCATTTGATGCCAGAATTTTACTGTTGCCCAGTTTACCGCATTAGCTTGTACCGAGAGATGAATATCCATTTGCGGGAAATGCTCTCTTACTAACATAATAAGCCCGGGGTCGGACATAATAAAAGCATCAGGTTGCATTGCAACAATAGGCTCTAAATCTTTGATAAAGCTCTTTAATTTTGAATTATGTGGTGCAATGTTGATAACCACATAGAATTTTTTGCCTAGGGCATGGGCTTCATCAATGCCAATTTTGAGGTTGGCATGATTAAATTCGTTATTGCGTACACGCAAGCTATAACGAGGTTGCCCTGCATAAACCGCATCTGCCCCATAGGCAAAGGCATAACGCATATTTTTTAATGAGCCAGCAGGAGAAAGTAGCTCAGGTTTAAAGGTTGTTGTCATTGTTTTCTCTTAGTCTGATTTCAAGTCAGCCACTTCCCTTAGGAAGTGGGGTAATATAATAGTCGTTTCAATTTAAAATAAGATAAGGCAGCATACCGAATACAGTACAGATAGTACGGCGAGAAACGGCAACAGCGTATCATTTTAAAATGGAACGACTATAATGAGATTAAATGGCACATTGTAGGCATATTTTATCATTTGTAAATAGCAATCCCCTAATAAATAGGGGATTGAATGGTTTATTCAGTTTCTTGAATATAATCTTCAATAGGTTTGTTATTAATCAGCGTTTTTCCGTTGGCTTGATGATATTCAAGCACATAACGATTGTCCATAAGTTTAAAATAAGGATTGAGTTTATTGTTTGGTTTTATGCTATGTGCGAGATTTGCCCAAAAATCATAAGATAAAGATTGTTGATTTATCTCATCAATTAAACTCGCTGGAATTGAAAGGCGAATATCCGTTGTAGAATTTTCCAATTTATCGCCAAACATTAATAAATCGGCACGCATTTTATTTGGAATAGCCGGTATTTTGGCATTGAGTACGGCTGTAATTTGCTCGGTATGATGATTATCTGATAATCTATTTAAAGTTAAATCAAGTTTAGCTTGCTCAACATTAAGATCAAATTCAGCAATGGCTTGGCTAATTAATGTGTTATAAGCCTGTTTATCAAGATTATTTATACAAGTCAAAGAAAAAAGTGAGTTAGTACAATAATAAATAGGATATAACTCGGAAATAGGCGATATTGTTGCTGGAACAGATAAACGAATTTGACTGATATCCAGATCTTCATTCTCTATTTGCAACTTATCAATATTGGCTTGAATATTAAAGGCTATTTTATCTTGCTCAATAATATGGTCATGATAATTTAGCACAATATTTTCTAAATTGAATTTATCTTTTTCTGATAATTGTCCAATTTTAATTGTGGAATAACTCTCGGCTTGATAGTGCTTTGCTAGCTCTAACAGTTTGTGAATAAATTCTGGATCATGGGGAGTATTGATATTTTTGAATAAATATTGTTTTAATATAGCAATATGCCCAGCAAGATCGAACTTATTGGTCTTATGCTCAAAAGACAAATCTTTAATGCGAGTTTTATAAGGAAAATTTACTTGGGAAAGTGTTAAATGACTATAAATATCACTGAGCTTTGATTGATTATTAATACTAAGCTGATATTGCAAGTTATTTATTTCTGGGTTTTCATCTTCTCGTTGTTCCGTTATTTTTTTTACAGCGAACGACCAATCAGCTTGTTTATTATTAAATAAATAATCAAATATAACATGAGTAATTTCTTCTAATTTTTTATATTGCTCAAGATTATCCATGGACAAATCATATAAGTTAAGTGCTTTTATTTTTTCATAAAAATTAACTTCATTAGGAATACCAACTTGATTAGATTGTAGGGCAATATGTTGAAAAGAGGTTTGATTATTATAATTTAAATCATCAATATTTAAAGATAATTTTAAGTTATAAGTTTGTTGTTCATTAAAGGATTTATCCAATAAATAAACAATATTTTTGAAATTAAATTGATTATTTTCGCCATTAATAAAATTTAGGTTAGAAAGATGAACATTGGCTTGAATAAGATCATAACGATGATCGCCCATAGGCTGTAATAAATAATTACCCGTTAATTTGCCAAATTCGGTAACAGAATCATAATTAAACCCAGTAAGTGCGGTCTGAATTTCCACAAATTTTGTTTTTGAGGCAAAATTTAATTCTGTTTTAAGTAACTGATTAACATTGGTAAAATCACGGAATTTCGTTTGCATGGTGGATTGTAAATAATCACCCACCACAGAAAAACGACTATTAATAATATTTTCATCAATAGTAATATTTAGTTTTTCATTTAATTTACGAATAAGTGGCTCGGGTAATTCTGATTTAGCCAGTATGGCAAAGGGCAAAGCGGTAAGCTCAGTATGAATAACCTCTATTTTTTGTTTTTCATCGGTTGGTTCAATGCTAAATGTGAGTTCACGAGAAAAAAAGTTTTGTTTAGTTTGTGCAACGTGAACGGTTAATTTATCACTAAAATAATAAGGAAATTGTTGTAAGGTTTGGTTAATTTTATAATTGGTATAGAATTGCGCCCCTGTGGCAAGTAGAGCAGTAATCACAGAAAGATTTAAAATAACTTTTAGTTTTTTATTCATCATTTTTTACCTTAATCCGAAAGAGGACGTTGATATTGCATACTTAGCGAAACAGAATCAGCATAACGCAAAGCAAAAGGTTTCTCAATTTCCACTTCTGCCCATTGCACCCAAGTATGCTCACTGGCAATAAGTAGCACTTCTTTTACTAAGCGTTCAAGTAAGGCAAAATTATTATTTTCTACATAGTCAATAATTTTTTTGGTAATGGTACGATAGTTAAGGGCATCATCAACATTATCTGACAGGCTTGCTTGACCACAATCATATTTGATTTTGACTTGAATAATCACATCTTGCTTATTATTAATTTCTTCTTCTTTGATCCCAATAAATGTACGCAGACGTAAATTTTTAATATGAATAGTTGCACTTGCTTGAGGTAAGTTCATAATCTTGCCTATATAACCTAGATAAAAACGGAAATGATTGTTGTCAAGTATAGCGGATAAACAGATTAAATTCATTAACTCGCCCAGAATTTTGCAAGAAATCCGCTAAAACTTTAGTAAAACTGACCGCACTTTTTTAGCAAAAATGCCGAAACGCCTATCCTATGAATTTTATTCATAAAAATGATGAATTTTTTGAAATTGACACATATTCATCTTCCCTTTAATTTAGACGTCTGAATGGCTAAGAAAAAAGAGGAAATATCCATGAGTTATGCTAAAGAAATTGATGCGTTAAACCAATGTATCGCTGATCTAAGTGGCGATATTAATGTTTCATTTGAGTTTTTTCCGCCAAAGAATGAAAAAATGGAACAAATTTTTTGGCATTCAGTGGATCGTTTAAAAGTGCTTAAACCTAAGTTTATTTCCGTTACTTATGGGGCAAACTCAGGAGAGCGTGATCGTACCCATAGCATTGTAAAATCGGTAAAAGAGCAAACAGGATTAGAAGCTGCCCCTCATTTAACGGGGATTGATGCTACACCAGAGGAACTGGTAGAAATCGCCAAAGATTATTGGAATAGCGGTATTCGCCGTATTGTGGCGTTGCGTGGTGATGAACCAAAAGGCTATACCAAAAAGCCATTTTATGCCTCAGATTTGGTGGCATTATTGCGTTCAGTGGCGGATTTTGATATTTCTGTGGCAGCTTATCCTGAAGTGCACCCTGAGGCAAAATCAGCACAAGCAGACTTAATTAATTTAAAACGTAAAATTGATGCAGGGGCAAATCATGTGATTACCCAATTTTTCTTTGATATTGATAGTTATTTACGTTTTAGAGATCGCTGTGTTGCTACAGGCATTGAAGTAGAAATTGTGCCGGGAATTTTACCTGTTACCAATTTTAAACAATTACAAAAAATGGCTGCCGTTACCAATGTGCGTATTCCTCATTGGCTAGCCAGAATGTACGAAGGTTTAGATAATGACCAAGCCACACGTAATCTTTTGGCAGCAAGCGTGGCGATGGATATGGTGCGTGTACTTTCCCGAGAGGGGGTAAAAGACTTCCATTTCTATACCCTAAACCGTTGTGAACTGACCTATGCCATTTGCCATACCTTGGGGGTTCGTCCAGAGTTGCCTATAACCGCAGAATAAAATTTGTGAAATATTGGTAATGGATAAAATAAGACCTAGGTTTTGCCTAGGTCTTATGCTTTTTATTAGTTAGATAACGACATTAATATTTTCTTGAACATATAAGGTATGTTCCGATCCGCTATATTGGTAGAGATCATAACTAATGCCCTCTATTTGTTGTGAACCTGTTTTGTTCCAAGTACCAGTATCTTGATCTGTATCAGTTTTGATATTTATTTTAAGTTGGTCATTCCCTTTTATGTATATGTCATTGGAGAGATAAGTTGGAAGTACTTGTATGATATTTCCAAATCCAGTTGATTCAGGTGATTCAGTGAAATCAATAATATCTACATTATTTATTTTGGCTAGCAAGTGCTGATTATAAAGGTATCCTTTTACAATAAGAGTATCTCTTCCCTCTCCAGCATGCCATTTAGCAAGGCGACTATAATCGGTTATGGTTAGAACATCGTTACCATTACCCGTAGTTAGATATATGGAACTATCTGAATCTTTAATATTAATAGAGTTATTACCATTACCTAAATTTACATTTAATGGACCCGATGATTTTCCAGCTAGATTTAAAATATCATCACCATTACCCGTTATAATTTGTACATTATCAGGTGATGAAATGGCACTATGGAAAGAAGGGAAGTCAATAGTATTGTTTCCGTCTCCTAAATTTATGATTCCGTAATCTTCAATATGATCAATAGTTATTGAATCATTTCCATCACCACTTTTAATAGTTCCTGTAAGTACTCCAATTTCAAATTGATTGTTACCGTTACCGACATTTATATCACCATGAAAACTTTTTACCCATATATTATCATCACCATCGCCAGTAGTAATGGTTGAGGCATGAATATTAGCAGCTTCAATTTTGTTATCGCCATCGGCTAAATTAATGATGGCATTTTCAATATTTCCTCTGACTATCAGGCTATCATTTCCATCTCCTGTAGTAATTTTGGAATTAGAGATATATTTTCCCACTTGAATAAGGTTATTATCTGTGGTTAATGAGATTTCTTTATCTTTTAATGAAATATAGGCATAATTTGCTTGATTATTGTCTGATAAATCAGAATCCTCAAATTGACTTGTGTTTTCAACGCCAACGACATTAATATTCTGTTCAACATATACGATAGGTTCTAACAATAATTCATTGTATCGATATTGATAGAGATCATAATTAATTCCTTCTATTTGTTGTGAGCCTGTTTTTTCCCAACGGCGAATGTCAAAACCACCGTAACCAGTTAAAACGTCTAGATCGAGTGTAATACCTGAATGACCTTTTATATACACATCATAAGTAAAATTATCAAAATAGCCGCCTTCAATAGTTTGTTCAGGGGCTAATGATAAGTCAATTATATCTACATTGGTTAGATGTTTTCTTAGAAGTAGACGTTCTGGGGCTTGAAATTTACCATGCATAACCAAGGTATCAATATCATCACCTGCATGCCAATAACCGCTCATTTCATCTTTTATTGTTAAAATACTTGCATTGGTTGTGTGTAAAGAACCTCGTAAAGATTTTATAGTAATATTACCGTCAACAACTACTTTTGTTGCTTCAAATTCATCGATTTCAATAGTATTATTACCACCCTCTGAATATAGCCCTCCTTCCATCTTGTTGATAACGACATAATTATCTCCTTTGCCTAAATTTAAGCGACTATCAATATTCATTTCATTAATTTGTACTTTATTATTTCCATCTCCTAGGGTAATGTCTGTATTTATGACATTATTAGCGGAAATTTTATTATTACCATCACCCAAATTGATTTCTTTCGCCTCAATATTGTTTGCGGTTAATGTATCATCGCCACTGCCTGTGAAAATCGTTGCAGAATTATAAATATTGTTGTTTACTGTGATTTTATTATTTCCCTCGCCAAGGTTAATATAATCTACCGCCAAATCATCAGGTTGGGTTGAACGCGAGGCATAAGCCCTAACACCAATATTATTTGCATTAATTTCATCATCGCCATCGCCAGCAGTAATAGTTGAAGCACGAATATCACCTGTAGTTTCAATTTTGTTATTACCATCGGCTAAATCAATGGTGGCATTTTCAATATTCCCATTGACTATTAGATTATCATTTCCATCAGCGGTGCTGATCGTAGAACTAGTGATATTCTCTTCCACTTGAATATGGTTATTGCCACTATCTAACGTAATGGTTTGATTTTCTAGAGAAGGGTAGGAGTAGGATTGTGGTGTAGTGGAAGTATTTTCCGTATTGTCTGTTTGATTAGCTGTTTGGTTTGTAGTGTCGTTTGATGTGTCTGTATTTGTAGTTGGGGCTGTGTTAGCAGATTGGTTATCACTTGAAGCAGTTGTGCCTGATGATTGGTTATTCGTTGGATTAGTGGCATCAGTTGATGACGAGGTTGATGTATTTGAAGAATTATTTTCTACGTTTTGTTTACTTTCATTATTATTTGTGTTACCCCCCCCCATTGCTCGCTAAGGCAACGCCTGCTGCGGCAACAGAAACTAAACCTAATGCCCACCAAGGATTAAATGCCCAACTGGTGCTTGATAAGGCTTGTCCGCCAAGGGTTTGTGTTACGCTTTGTTCAGTGCTTAAGCTACCAATTACGCCCTCGGTAGTGCCTGAGGTTGGGGTATAAGCATAAATTTGTCCATCAGCACCTTGTCCGATAATCAAGTTAGCCTCGCCTGCTACCCCTTCGGCATAATAGGATTGCACGATAATTTCAGGTTTACGGGCATTATCAATGTAAATATGTAAATCTTCGCCAACACGTTGAGCAGAAATTTGTTGCGGACCGAGTTGGGTTTGTTCATCAATTAATTGATAGTTGATATTATCTAATGCGCTCAGGGTAAGGGTTTCGCCTGATTTCACATTAAACGTAGCGATTTCTTGCTTGGCATCAAGTAATTTTAAGGTGGTTGTCATAATATTCTCCTTAAATGAATAAAAGATAAATTGATTTGTTGTCTTTGCTTTATAGATGATGAAGTTTACATAAAAAAGCAGAAATATACTTTATGTTAAAAGTGCGGTAATTTCAAGCAAATATTGCTCAAAAATAAACAGGTTAAACTATTGGGTAACATAAAGATAGCTAATGCCCTCAATTACTGCTACCTTATATAGTAGTCATCCCACTTTAAAATAATACAGCGTTAGCACGCCTCGCCGTACTATTTGTACTGCCTTTATTTTAAATTGAAACGACTATAAAACGAATTATGGTGCGGAATTATGCAGAAAAATCAGTTAATTGAGCAATTTTTAACAGAATTATGGTTAGAAAAAGGCTTATCACAGAATACTATAGCCTCTTATCGTTTAGATTTACAAGCATTATTATTTTGGCTTGAAAGCCAAAAGCTCTCATTATTAGAATTGGATAGCATTGATTTGCAAACTTTTCTGGGAGAGCGTTTGCAACAGGGCTATAAATCTACCTCAATGGCTCGTATGTTAAGTAGTATACGCAAGTTTTTTCAGTATTTGTATCGAGAGAAATACCGAGTAGATGATCCAAGTGCGGTGTTAAGTTCGCCTAAATTACCTAGCCGCTTACCCAAATATTTATCGGAGCAACAAGTAACGGATTTATTGAATGCCCCCGATGTGGACATTCCGTTGGAATTGCGAGATAAGGCAATGCTTGAACTATTGTATGCCACTGGATTGCGAGTAAGTGAATTGGTGTCTTTACAAATGGATAATATTAGCCTTAATCAAGGCGTTGTACGGGTTATAGGTAAAGGAAATAAAGAGCGTTTAGTACCAATGGGGCAAGAGGCGGTACATTGGATTAACGCTTTTTTAGCTTATGGACGAGCCAATTTATTAAATGAGCAAAGTTCCGATGTGCTGTTTCCTAGTCGGTTAGGCTTACAGATGACAAGGCAAACTTTTTGGTATCGGGTTAAACATTATGCGGTTCTCGCACAAATTGATACTGAACATTTATCGCCCCATGTATTACGCCATGCTTTTGCCACGCACTTAGTCAATCATGGCGCTGATTTACGGGTGGTACAGATGTTATTAGGGCATAGTGATCTTTCTACTACCCAAATCTACACCCATGTGGCAAAAGAACGCTTAAAACGTTTACATGAACGTTTTCATCCGAGGGGATAAAAATAAGCCGTTTAGTCATACTATAGTCGTTTCAATTTAAAATGAGACAAGGCGGTACGCCGAAGACAGTACAAGTAGTACGGCGAGGCGTGCCAACGCTGTATCATTTTAAAGTGGAATGGCTATACTAAACGGCAAAAGAAAATTAAAGATTATTCAACCGCACTTCTATCCATTGTTGTTCAAAAGGGGTAGCTTTATTTTGTGCCTGTTGATAGCTTGCTTTAGCACCTGCTTTATCGCCTTTAGCCAGTAAAATATCGCCTGTGAGCAAGTCTTTACGGCTTTGCCAAACTTCACCTTTGACCAGTTTAAGGCTTTCTAATGCTTGATCAAACTGTTGTTGTTGATATTGTACCGCAGCTAAGCGAATGGCGCTGATAGACAATAAAATATCATCTTTTGCTTGTTGCGTTGCTTGTTTTAATGCGGTTTCAGCTTCGGTAAATTGTTGTTTTTCAACTGCATTTTTAGCTTGATCTAATAAAGCAAATACAGCATAACTACTGTTACCATGTTGTTGAACAAGCTCGGCAATTTGGGCTGAATTGTCGGTACCTTGATAAAGAAGTTGTTCATATTGGTGTGAGGCTTGTAACATTTTTTCCTGTTGATAGGATTGCCAATAGCGCCAGCCAAATACCGCCACGAAGGCGATTATTACAGCAATAATGATGACTAAATAATTTTGTTGCCACCAGCTTTTAAGTTGTTCTAAATCTTGTTCTTCTTCTGCGGAATAAGCCATAATTTCTCCTTTTATCCTTGATAATATTGACGCAGATAATCTATCACTGCACTTTGCTCGAGGCTGATTTGTTGATTATTGCTCAATAGGTCTTTGACAATCACTTGGTGGGATTGTACTTCTGTTTCACCAATAACTAAAGCAAATTTTGCACCACTTTTATCTGCTCGTTTGAATTGCTTTTTAAAAGCACCACCACTGCAATGTAACATTGTGCGTAATTGTGGGAGTTCTGTACGCAGTTGTTCTGCGAGTTTGAATGCTGCAAGGGTTGTATTTTCACCACTATGTACTAAGTAAACATCAACAGGTTTATTGACAGGGATTGTTTGATTAACTTCTTGCACCAATAATACGAGACGTTCTAAGCCCATGGCAAAACCTACGCCTTGGGTGGCGTGTCCACCTAATTGTTCAACTAAGCCGTCATAACGTCCACCGCCACACACTGTACCTTGTGCCCCTAATGCAGAGGTTACCCATTCAAATACGGTTTTATTATAGTAATCTAAACCTCGCACTAATTTTTGGTTGATTTGGTAGTGAATACCCATGCTATCTAATAATTGGCATAAATGTGCAAAATGGGTTTTTGATTCTTCATCTAAATAATCATGTAATTTAGGGGCATGATCGAGTAGTTGCTGTATTGCTTGGTTTTTGCTGTCTAAAATCCGCAATGGGTTAGTGGTAAGACGGCGTTTACAATCTTCATCTTGGTTGATAACATCTAAATGTTGTTGAAGAAAATCCACTAAGGCTTGACGATAATTTTTGCGTGCTTCTAATGAACCAATAGAATTGAGTTGTAAGCTAACGTGATCGGCAATGCCTAAGGCTTTCCATAAACGAGCTGTCAAGATAATCAATTCCGCATCAATTTCAGGATTTGCAATGCCAAAAATTTCTACCCCTACTTGATGAAATTGGCGATAACGTCCTTTCTGTGGGCGCTCATAGCGGAACATAGGCCCCATATACCATAAACGTTGTTCTTGGTTATACAATAAACCATGTTGAATACCTGCACGCACGCACCCTGCTGTTCCTTCTGGACGTAAGGTAAGGCTTTCTTCATCACGATCATTAAAAGTAAACATTTCTTTACTGACCACATCTGTTTCATCGCCAATAGCTCGAGCAAATAAGGGTGTATTCTCTACGATAGGCATACGAATTTCGGCGTAACCATAGCTCGCTAAAACTTGGCGTATTTGGCTTTCTACCCATTGCCATAAAGGGGTTTCGTTTGGTAAGCAATCATTCATTCCGCGGATTGCTTGAATCGTTTTTGCCACAATATTTCCTTTCTGTTATTAATTATTAAATAATTCGGTTTTTAGGATCTTGAGTTGCCACTTTGGCACGAATTTTTGCCTCAAGTTGATCGATTAATAGTTCATTATCAAAACGTTCTTTTTGACGTTCGCCGTCAAGATAATAACCACTTTTTTTGTTACCCCCTGTAACGCCAAGATCTGATACTAACGCCTCGCCGGGGCCATTAACGACACAACCAATAATAGAAACGTCCATAGGGGTAACAATATCCTCTAAGCGTTGTTCTAAGGCATTCACCGTACCAATCACATCAAATTCTTGTCGTGAGCAGGTAGGACAAGCAATAAAGTTAATGCCTCTTGAGCGGATACGCAAGGATTTTAGAATATCAAATCCAACTTTGATTTCTTCCACAGGATCGGCAGCAAGGGATACACGTAGGGTATCACCAATACCTTCCGCTAAAAGCATTCCTAAACCTACCGCACTTTTTACCGCCCCTGCTCTTGCACCACCCGCTTCAGTAATGCCTAAATGCAAGGGTTGCTTAATGGCTTTAGCAAGTAGCCGATAAGATTCAACGGCAAGGAATACATCAGAGGCTTTAACGCTGACTTTAAACTGATCGAAATTCAAACGATCTAAAATTTCCACATGGCGTAGCGCGGATTCTAATAATGCCTCTGGCGTTGGTTCGCCATATTTTTCTTGTAAATCACGCTCTAATGAACCTGCATTAACACCGATACGAATAGGGATATTTTTGTCTTTCGCACAATCTACCACCGCACGAATACGATCTTCTCGCCCAATATTACCCGGGTTAATGCGTAAACAATCAACACCATATTCGGCAACCTTTAGGGCAATGCGATAATCAAAGTGAATGTCGGCGACTAAGGGCAAATTAACTTGTTGTTTAATTAATTTAAAGGCTTCCGCAGCGTCCATAGTGGGGACAGAAACCCGTACAATATCTGCTCCCACACGTTCTAGTGCCTTAATTTGTGCCACCGTTGCTTCAACATCGGTAGTACGTGTATTGGTCATAGATTGAACCGCAATAGGGGCATCGCCACCCACAGGCACATTACCCACATAAATTTTTGTGGATTCACGACGTTTAATATTTGGTTTTGCTAACATAATTTTCCTAATTATGATTCAGGTAAACTAAAGCGAGCAACACGTCCATCAACTTTTAATGGTACATTTTGCCCACGATAGGTAATTTTGACATTGCTTGGTGCACCAATAATTAATGAATAATGCTCACCATCATTAAAGTTAAGCACCTCACCTTGTTTATATTCTTTTTCCGCTAAAATTTTTCTATTGGCATTTCTCACACTAATCCAACAACTCGCTTGGGTTACTTCAATTTGCAAGATAGGTTGAGAGTTTGGCTCGGTATTTGATGAAGATGGCTCGGATTGAGTAATATTACTGATCTGTTGAGCTGTAAGGCTTGTATTATCCGAAAGATTATCACTTGTACTTACAGATTGAAGAGTATTCCCATAGGATAAGTTATCTCCTTGGGAAACTTCTGTTATGGCTTCTTGCTGTTTTTCTGCTTGTGGGATAGTAACTGTTACATTATTAGCCTGTGTTGTATCGGCGTGCTCAACAACATAGTTATCAACTAAGTTATCTCGCTCAGCATTGGTTTGTTGGTGATTTTCCCACCACCACAATAAAGTCATACCAATTACCACAATTACCACAAACCAAGTTAAACAGCTAACCCAGCGCCCATGCCCAGCATGGTTATTAACCACTTTTTTAGCACGAGCATTTTTATTTAGATCATTTTTCTCTGTTTCACCAAATTGAATTTGTTGATATATATTTTCGGGTAGCTTTAATAGTTTCGCATAGTTACGCACATAACCACGCATAAAGGTCGCTGGTATCGCAGAATGAATAAATTCATTATTTTCAATATGTTGCAAAATGGAACTGCGTAATCCCACTTTTTGGGCTGCCTCATCTAAAGAAAGTCCCAAGGCTTCGCGTGCTAAACGAAATTGCTCACCGAGGGAAGGCGTATTTTGTTCAGTGAAATCTGGTTTATCTTGCATAATGTTCCAATTCTAATAAGTTTTAATTTAAATGCTAAAGTTTAAATTTGTAAGGATAGTTTTGCAATACTTATCCACTATTATTGCTATAATTTACTCTTTCTTGAGCAAGGGAAATAATGGATTAGCTCGTTGAGGATCCTGTTGTTGTAATTGAGTAAAATATTGTTGTAAACGAGTTTTGTCTTTAGCCGCAGCACTGCAAAGTACCAAATTCTCATAGGTATCGGTTTGATGATAATAATGTGGGCTGTTTAATGCGCGTTCAAATTGTGCATAAGCCTGTTCAAAACGCCCTTGGGCACATAAAAAAGTGGCATAATTGTTGTAACTATCCCCTTGTTTTGGATCAAGTTCAATCGCCGTACGATAAGCCTGTTCCGCTTGGGCAACCTCGCCTTGTTTTTGATAAAAATAGGCTAAAGCAGAATGGACTAAATAATAATTTGGAGCGTGGGCAAAAGCACGATCCAAATTGATTTTGGCTTGTTGCGTATCTTGTTGAGCAAGATAACCTAAAGCCAGTTCTATTCGTGCTTTGGCGGCTTGTTGTTTATTGATTTCTTGGGTTAATGGGCTTGTAGAATAGGAAACACAGCCTAACATCAACATAATAACGAGAAAAACAAGAGAAAATCGCACCGCACTTTTTAGATTAGATAATAAGTTGAGCATATTTCCTCCTGTTATAATCTTTATTGTCACTGATTATTGATGCTGTACACGAATATTTTCACCAAATTGCTTTTTCATGGCATTAATCGCTGTCCGTTTCGTGCGATCGATAACATCGCCGGCTAATTGTCCACAAGCCGCATCAATATCATCGCCACGGGTTTTGCGAACAATAACGGTAAAACCATATTCCATTAAGGTTTTTTGAAAACGATCAATGCGTGTATTTGAGCTTTTCGTATAAGGGGCTTCAGGGAATGGATTCCAAGGAATTAAGTTAATTTTACAAGGGGTATTTTTAAGCACTTGTGCCAGTTGGTGTGCATGCTCAACCCCATCATTAACTTGATTTAACATCACATATTCAATGGTTACCTTACCATGATTTGCGTTAGATTGGCTCAAATAACGATTTACAGCGTCCATTAACATCTTGATATTATATTTTTTATTAAGCGGAATAATTTCATCACGCAATTCATCGTTAGGTGCGTGTAATGAAATTGCCAACGCCACATCAATCATTTCGCTTAATTTGTCTAAAGCGGGTACAACGCCAGAAGTGGACAAAGTAACTCGCCGTTTAGAAAGTCCATAAGCAAAATCATCAAGCATTAATTCCATGGCAGGTACCACATTTGCCATATTTAATAAAGGCTCGCCCATACCCATCATTACTACATTGGTAATAGGTCGTACACCAGTTACACCAAAATTACCTAAAATTTTAGAGGCACGCCATACCTGACCAATAATTTCAGATACCGTCAAATTGCGATTAAAACCTTGCTGAGCCGTTGAGCAAAAAGTACAAGCCAAGGCACAGCCCACTTGAGAAGATACACATAAGGTGGCACGTTCAGCCTCAGGAATATACACCGTTTCTACCTGCTGATCGCCCACTTGCATTGCCCATTTTATTGTACCGTCCGCAGAGCGTTGCTCAACGGCAACTTCTGGCGCTTTAATCTCAGCAACGGCTTTTAGTTTTTCTCGTAATTTTTTATTAATATTGGTCATATTGTCAAAATTGTCTTCACCAAAGTGATAAATCCATTTGACTAATTGATCTGCTCGGAACGGTTTTTCCCCCAATTCTTGCAAAAACTCACGCATTTGTTGGCGAGTAAGATTCATTAAATTGATTTTTTCTGACATAAAAACGCCTCGTTGTTACACTTGTGGCAGAAGTAGAGTGAAAGTTTAGTTAGCCATTGAAGTTGTTATAGCTGTTCCACTTTAAAATAATAACGCATTGGCAAGCCTTGTCTTATTTTTAATTGAAAGGACTATAATCCTCAGCTAACGGCAAAAATAAATGCGAATTGTACTGATTTAGCTCACATTAATCTAGCAGTTTTATTGCAAGATGAAAAAATTTTTGCCAAATAGACCGCACTTTTTGCGATCTATGGCACAAAAGTAACATAAATAGGCTTTAATTAGCTAAAAATCTCAAGCCTTTTTCATCAGCCATTAGGATTGAGGCGGTTTCGCCCCAGTCGCCGAGGACAATGCGACAAAAGTGCGGTGGGATTTGATGAATATTTTGCCGATGGGTATGACCATGGATAATTTGTTCCACCTTAAATTGTTGTAAGATTTTCAATACATATTCTGGGTTCACGTCCATAATCTGACTATTTTTATATTGTTTATCTTGTTGGCTTTTTTGCCGAATTTTATGGGCGATTTTTAAACGTATAGACAGGGGAAGGCATAAAAATAGTCGTTGCAACCATTTTTGTTGTACTCGCTGGCGAAACTTTTGATAAGCCACATCATCAATACATAAAGTATCGCCATGACAAAGCAAGGTTCTTTTTCCATATAAATCAATAATATAATATTCAGGCAATAATTGCAGTTGGCATTGTTGAGCAAATTGTTCACCTAATAAGAAATCTCGATTGCCATGGATAAAATAGCAGGGTACGCCTTGTGCAGTAAGCTGTTTTATTTGGTTTTTAACTTGCTCAATCAAATCTGATTGTTCATCATCACCAATCCAAAAATCAAATAAATCCCCAAGAATATAGACCGCTTGCGCTTTCGGTGCTTGCTGTTGCATAAATTGAGTAAAAAGTGCCGTTAAATGAGGTTGAGCAGGGTTGAGATGTAAATCGGCAATAAAAAAAATGGGTTTTGTCATAGTTAATGATTGATAAGATAAAGTTTATTTGTGATAGTTTATACCCATTTGCTTGGAATTTCGCTATACTTGCGGAAATTTTTTAGTAGGAACGTTAAATTATGTTGAAATTGTGGCGTGTGATCACTGTGGTTACTTGTTCATTATTAATTTGTATTCTAGGTTCATTATACTCTTTTATCCGTTTTAGAAATCCCAATAATGTGAGTATTATGGCTCGTTGGTTTGGACGTTTATATCCCTTGGTGGGGTTAGACGTAGAACATCGTTTTCCCGAAAATGTGAAGGAATTTAGTCCTTGTATTTATATTGGCAATCATCAAAATAATTACGATATGTTGACCATTTCCTACATGGTTATGCCTCGTACGGTAAGTGTAGGCAAGAAAAGTCTTATTTGGGTGCCATTTTTTGGTATTTTGTATTGGGTAACAGGCAATATTTTTCTTGATCGTGATAATCGCAATAAAGCCCATAGTACAATGGCGACTTTAGCCCAACGTATTAATCAGGAAAAATTATCTATTTGGATGTTCCCAGAGGGGACTCGTAGTCGTGGACGAGGTTTGTTGCCTTTTAAAACAGGGGCATTTCATACGGCAATTTCAGCAGGTGTGCCGATTGTGCCAGTGGTGTGTTCAACCACTCATAATCAAGTGGATCTTAATCGTAAAAATAATGGCAAAGTGATTTGCGAAATTATGCAACCCATTGATGTGAGCCATTATAGCAAAGAAAATGTGCGTGAGTTAGCTAATTATTGTCATCAAATTATGGCGCAACGTATTGCCGAGCTTGATGCCGAAATTGCTCAACAAAATAGAACGTAAAAAATGAAAGCGATAACAAGACGGCAACTATTAAAAACAGGTTTATATTCCACCGCACTTTTGGGCTTACCACAAAGGGTGTGGGCAACGGAGCGTCCGCCTTTATTTATACCGCCCTTGTTAGAAAGTCGGCGTGGACGTCCATTATATTTAACCTTAGAAAGCGTGCGTAAATCTTTAATTGATGACAAATCAACGGAAGTTTGGGGATTTAATGGGCTTTATTTAGGGCCGACTATTCGGGTTAAACGTGGTGAGTTTGTTCGCCTTGTTTATCGTAATAATTTATCTCGTCCAGTTGCTGTGAATGTACAAGGGTTACAAGCCCCAGCAGAATTATTGGGTGGTGTAGGTAAAGTATTACAACCTCAGCAAAGTTGGTCGCCCATTATTGCCATTGAACAAGCACCTGCGACTTGTTGGTATCAAGGGTATAGTTTAACGCGTTGTGCTTATGAAACCTATCGTGGTTTAGCAGGAATGTGGTTAATTGAAGAGCCAACCACAAGCAAAGGCTTGTTACCAAGCCAATATGGAGTAAATGATATTCCTCTGATTTTACAAGATTTACAGCTGAATAATCAGGGAACACAATTATTTCAACCCAATCAAGATGTATTTTTAGGTAATCGTTTGTTTGTCAATGGGCAACAATCGCCTTATTTAAAGGTTGCTCGTGGTTGGGTAAGATTACGCATTGTTAATGCTTCTTTATCCAGATGTTATGAATTGAGCTGTGATGACGGTAGAGATTTACACTGGATTGCCAGTGATCAAGGTTTTTTCTCTGCGAGTAGGGCAGTAAAATCTTTATTCTTAGCCCCAAGTGAAAGGGCAGAGATTTTACTTGATCTTAATGAAGGGGGAAATGTGAAATTAATGGCAGGACGTTCCGCTAACCTTTGGGATAAATTAACCAGCTTATTTTCTTCCGAGCAGAATTTACTTGATAATACCGTTTTGGAATTGCGTCCTGAGGGCTTGCTATCTGTATTTAGTCAGCAACCCAACATTCCATTTAAGCCTGATTTAGCCTTGCCTTCCGCTATAAGTCAGCAACGGCAGTTTCATATTAATAATGCTAGTGCGATGATTAACCAACGCCGTTTTGACCCAAGACGTATTGACGTAAATGCAAAATTAGGTAGCCTAGAGCGTTGGCAAGTGAGTGCGGATTCTCCTGTGGGATTTCGTTTGCAAGGGGCAAGATTTATTATTGAAAGTATTGATAACCAACCATTACCGCTAGAACAACAAAGCTGGAAAGATACAGTATGGGTAGATAAGTCTGTACAACTTCTGGTTCATTTTACCCACCCATCATCACATAACTTTCCCTTAACCTTTGGAAGCTCAGATTTGATGCTCGCCGATAAAGGTGCGATGGGCTTGATGGTCGTGCAGTAATATTGCTGAAATAAGGGCGTAAATTAAACGCCCTATATTTTATAGCCGTTCCACTTTAAAATAATACCTGGTTGGCACGCCTCGCCGTACTCGTTGTACTGTCTTCGGCGTGTCGCCTTTCCTTATTAAATTTATTAATTAGAGTACATATCATCAATTTGCTGACGATAACGTTGCATAATAATTTTACGCCGTAATTTTAAGGTTGGCGTAATTTCTTCCATTTTCACACTAAAGGCTTGTGGTAATAGCGTGAATTTTTTAATTTGTTCAAAGCTCGGTAATTCTTTTTGTAATTCATTAATACGTTTCTCAAAAAACTTAATAATTTCTACATTTTTTAGCAATTCTAACCGATCTTGGTATTTTAAATTAATTTGCTTAGCGTATTCTTCCAAGCTGGTAAAACAAGGCACAATCAAGGCAGAAACATATTTTTTCGCATCAGCAATGACCGCAATTTGCTCAATAAATTTATCTTTACCAATTTTGCCTTCAATATATTGTGGGGCAATATATTTACCATTTGAGGTTTTCATTAATTCTTTAATGCGATCGGTGATATATAAATGCCCTTGTGCATCAATTTCCCCCGCATCGCCCGTTTTAAGAAAACCATCAGCAGTAAATGCCTGTGCAGTATCTTCTGGCTTTTTATAATACCCTCGCATTACCATTTCACCACGCACTAAAATTTCATTATTTTCGCCAATTTTAACTTCTACATTGGGCATAATAGTGCCGATTGAATTAGGCTCAAATGCTTGTTCTTGCCAACAAGAAATAGTGGCTGTGGTTTCGGTCATACCATAACCCAATTTAATGTTAATACCGATCGCATGGAAAAATAAAGCGATTGAGGGTTCTAATTTTGCACCGCCACAAGGCATCATACGGATACGACCACCGAGTAAATTACGTAATTTCGCTAAAACTAATTTGTCCGCTAAAGCATATTGTTGACGTAATAGCCAGCTAGGTTTTGCTTGATAAAAATATTTTTCACCGATACGAATAGCCCATTTAAACAGATTACGGCGAAACCAAGAGGCTTGATTGACCTTGTCCCATACTGCATTGTAAATTTTTTCATAAAAGCGTGGCACTGCACACATTAATGTTGGACGCATAGCAGTTAAGGCTTCTCTGACTTGATTTGTATCTTCAATATAAACGTTGGTCGCTCCCCGATGTAAAATATAGGCAACCCAAGCTCGTTCAAAAATATGGGAAAATGGCAAGAATGATAATGATGTATCATGATGATCAATAGGTTGTAATACTTGATCATGAGCCTTGAGTTGATGAGCAAGATTAGCATAATCAAGCATTACGCCTTTTGGTTCGCCTGTTGTTCCTGAGGTATAAATTAAGGTAAACAAATCCGCCATTTGTTTGTTTTCTAGGCGTTGAGTTAATTCAGGTTGATACTGCATTGTGCCTTGAGCAATAAATTCTTGCCAATGACAAGCGAACACCTGTTCTCTCAAATCTATATCGCTTTTCATCGCAACAACTTTTTCTAGCTTTGGGCATTGTGCAATAATTTCAACAATATGATCATATTGTTCTTGATCGCCGACAAATAGCATTTTCATATCAGAATTATTGATAATAAACGCTGCTTGTTTAGCGGTATTAGTGGCATAAATAGGAACAGTAATGGCACGCACTTGCAAAGCCCCAATATCCGTAATTGTCCATTGTGGCATATTGTGAGCGAAAATACCGATTTTATCTTGAATATCAATATGATGGGCAAGTAAAGCAAGAGAAACTTGATCGATTTGTTGCTGAAATTGTTGCCATGACATGGCTTGCCATTGCCCCTGTTCTAAATAACGAAGTGCGGTCTGATTTTGTAATTTTTTGGTTTGTTGACGAATTCGGTTTACTAAATGAAAATCAAGCATATTTATTGCTTTCCCCACATAATCATCAAAGAATAATTTAGCTTACACTTGTAAGCTAATATAATATTTTTTGCAGAAAATAGCCAGTGATTTTTTGTGTTATCGCTTAAACCTTTATTTATGAAATAAGCAAAAAATAGAATTTCAAATAAAATGGCATCTAAGATGTAGAGAAAAAAGAAATCTTGTTTTATAGTCGTCCCACCTAAAATAATATAGCGTTGGCACACCTTGCCGTACTGTTTAGGCGTTTTAAATTAAAACGATTATAAAAACCCACACATTATAAAATGTGTGGGTTTGTTAGTATTATAAGATTCTCGTCTTAATAGTTTAGTTTCTATTCATCTAAGAAACTTCTTAGGGTTTCTGAACGGCTTGGGTGGCGTAATTTGCGCAAGGCTTTTGCTTCAATTTGACGAATGCGTTCACGTGTTACATCAAATTGTTTACCCACTTCTTCTAAAGTATGATCCGTATTCATATCAATACCAAAACGCATACGCAATACTTTAGCTTCCCTTGGCGTTAATCCTTCTAACACCTCGTGAGTGGCTGCTCGTAAACTTTGTGCCGTAGCAGAATCTAATGGTAATTCTAAGGTATTATCCTCAATAAAATCACCTAAATGTGAATCGTCATCATCGCCCACAGGGGTTTCCATTGAAATAGGTTCTTTCGCAATTTTTAATACTTTACGAATTTTATCTTCAGGCATACCCATACGTTCAGCCAATTCTTCTGGTGAGGCTTCTCGCCCCATTTCTTGTAACATTTGGCGAGAAATACGGTTTAATTTATTGATCGTTTCAATCATATGCACTGGAATTCGTATCGTTCTAGCTTGATCGGCAATAGAACGAGTAATCGCCTGACGAATCCACCAAGTGGCATAGGTAGAAAATTTATAACCTCGGCGATATTCAAATTTATCTACCGCTTTCATTAAACCAATATTACCTTCTTGAATTAAATCAAGGAATTGCAAACCTCTATTTGTGTATTTTTTAGCAATAGAGATCACTAAACGTAAGTTAGCCTCCACCATTTCTTTTTTGGCACGACGAGCTTTTAATTCGCCTTGTGCAATTCGTTCGCCAATATCACGAATTTGTTTAATGGTTAAGTTACTTTCAGCTTCAATCGCTTTTAATGCCATAATTGACTGGCGAATTTCATTTTCATAGTTGGCTAATTTTTCTGACCAAGGTTTACCCGCTGAGAGAAGTTTATTTAACCATTCGTCATTAGTTTCATTGCCAATAAAGGCTTTTTGGAAAGTGCCTTTTGGG